>CBDTTM010000117.1:0-7737 GCA_965363355.1 uncultured Selenomonadaceae bacterium
ATCGAAAGTACTTAATCTTGCTCCGGAAGTCTGGTTGCCAACAACAGTCGGCAGAACAGCAGCTCGCGGGCTTGATGCACAGTTGAGTTCTTATATCAGCCGTTATTATTACAATAAGCTGGTAGAAAATATTAAAACAGGTGATACGAAGGTTGCTGACAGCACGAAATGGGATCCATCGACTTGGCCGAAAGAGGCAAAAGGCGTAGGTCTTTATGAAGCGCCGCGTGGAGCTTTGAGCCATTGGGTACACATCAAAAATGGCAAGATCTTTAACTATCAAGCAATCGTGCCGACGACTTGGAATGCTTGTCCTCGTGATGATAAGGCCGGACATGGCGCTTATGAAAGAGCGATGATGGATACGAAGGTCAAAGTTGCCGATAAGCCACTGGAAATCTTGAAGGCGGTGCGTTCGTTTGACCCATGTATGGCATGCTCTACGCATATGTATAACGCCGAAGGCAAGAAGATTGGTGTTGTGACCACGGATCCATATTTAGGAACCCGCAAAGAGTAAGGACAACAGAGCTTGGCATAGCCGGGTAAAACATTAGGAAAGGAAAAGCTACGAGCGGGATTCGTAGCAGAGGTCTGGAATAATGAGTGAAATAAATCGAAAAGTGTATTACCTGTTCAGTCCGTTTTTGCGAATCTTTCACTGGATAATGGTTATCAGCATTGTTGTTTTGTTCGTGACGGGATTATTTGTGACTAAGCCTTTATCAGGTGGGGCGGGCGTTGAACCGACATTTGGCAGTATGATTTTTTCCTTGGATTTGATTCGCTATATTCACTTTTCCGCAGCGTTTATCTTTGTTGCAGCATTTGTCTTGAGAATATACGGGTTTATCATAAATCGAGGAGATCGACTGTTTCCAAGAGTTTGGGAAGGTGCTTTTTATACAGCGACAATTGATGTTGCAATGCATTATATGATGCTTAAACCATCCCATAAGCCATATCTGCGCAATCCGTTGGCGCGAATGTCTTATGTCGGTCTTTACAGCTTGGTTTTCATTGAAATACTGACGGGTTTTGCCATGTATTTCATGGTCAATCCATCGGGACTTGGGGCTAAGATGTTTGGCTGGGTCAATCGACTCGTCGGCGGAGAATTCAATACGCATTTGATTCACCACTATGTGGCATGGGGGATTATCTTGTTTGCGATAGGCCATATTTATATGGCAATTCGGGCAGATATCATGGAAGGTGAAGGCGAAGTGTCGAGTATGTTCTCAGGAGTCAAGATCCTCGAACATGAACCGCTTGATGTCGGAGAAATCGATCCAAGCAAAATCAAATAAAAGAAGGACAAATGAGGGATATCATATGTGCAAAGATTGTGGCTGCTCTTCGCAGGGCGGAAATTCTCAGATAAAGTTTTTTGTGAAAGGGTATGGAGCCGATAACGTAGAAAAAATCGAACAGACGTTATTAGGCCTGCCTGGCGTGTATCATGTTCATATCCATGCGCATGATGGCGAAACAACGATTGACTATAATCCAATCAAGACAAGGCTTTCAGAAATCACTGCCGCTTTTGCGGAAAAGGGATTGGAAGCTATTATTTAAAACAAACAGCCGGGCGGAAGCCCGGCTGTGGAGGTTCTAGACATGCATGAAATGGCAATAGCTGAAGGCATTTTGGATATTGCACTGGACTATGCCGCGCAAAATGATGCGCGGCAGGTTCAATGCATCAGTTTGCTGCTCGGTGAGATGAGCGGTGTTGAGACCGAATCATTGGAATTTTGTTTTGCCTCCTTGGCAAAAGGGACGATTGCAGAAAAGGCAGAGCTCAGATTGCAGCGAGTTCCTTTGATGGGGCGATGCGTAAAGTGCGGGCAAGAGGTACATATCGAAGGTTATAATTTTATCTGTTCGAAGTGTGGCTCGGCGATGGAGCTCATATCAGGACGGGAATTACGGGTAGAGTATTTGGAGGTGGACTGATGGAAATTCAGGTGATGGAAAACATTTTAGGTAAAAATGATCAAATTGCAGCTGAAAACCAGAATTTATTTGCACAAAAAGGAATTTTTGTCTTGAATTTGATGGGATCGCCCGGGGCGGGAAAAACAGCTTTACTTGAGAAAACAATGGCAGCGCTGAAAGATGATTTGCGTTTGGCTGTTATCGAGGGGGATTTGTTTACATCCAAGGATGCAGATCGAATTGCCCAGCATAATGTGCCAGTCATTCAAATAAATACGAGCGGTGGTTGTCATTTAGATGCCGCAATGGTTCAAAAAGTACTTTCTGAATTGGATTTAGAGCATTTGGACTTGCTCATTGTCGAAAATGTTGGCAATCTTGTCTGTCCGGCAGAATTCAATGTCGGAGAAGATGAAAAAGCGGTAGTGCTCAGCATTACGGAGGGCGATGATAAACCGCTGAAATATCCGTTGATCTTTAAAGAATCAGCAATTGCGTTGTTGAATAAGGTCGATATTTTGCCATATACGAACTTTGATATGGAGTCGGCAAAAACCGATATAAGAAAGCTGCATCCATCGGCAAAAATCGTCGAAGTTTCTTGCATGACAGGTCAGGGGCTCGATGTTTGGTATGATTGGCTTCGGGCAAAGACAAAAGCGAAAAAGAAAAGAGATGGCGGTGGAAATCAATGACGGATATCACAGTGCTGGGGATAGGCAACATTCTTTTACAAGATGAGGGCTTTGGTGTGACGGTGATTGAGTCATTGCAACGAGACTATGATTTTCCTGAAGCTGTGCAGGTCATTGATGGTGGGACGCTTGGAACTGAGTTGACTTACTTCATTGAAGGAACAAAAAAACTGATTGTAGTCGATGCAATCAATAGCGGTAAAGAACCGGGAACTTTTTGCCATTTTGAAGGAGCCGATGTGCGCAATTATTTCCAGGAAAAAGTTTCTATGCATGAGCTTGGCATACAAGATGTACTCGCCGCACTTGAAGTCAGTGGCAAAGGGGTAGGGGAAGTGGTTGTTCTTGGCTGCGAACCTTATTCGTTGGAAGCCGGCATCGGTCTTACTGAAAAAATGGGCGATTGGGTCGAGCCCATAAAGAAGATCGTTTTGGAAAAGCTTGCGTCTTGGCAGGTTGTGCCAAAAAGGCGGGAACAAGGATGAAAAGGGCGGGCATCCGTGTCATTGGCATTGTACAGGGCGTCGGATTTCGTCCTTTTATTTATAGGCTGGCTAATGCATATGGACTATTTGGCTGGGTCATCAATGATGAACAGGGGGTCTGGATCGAAGTGGAAGGTCCAGCGGAATCTCTAGCAGCTTTTACGGAGGATATTTCGCGAAAGGCGCCTGAGATTTCACAAGTTGAATCCGTCCAGGCAAAGGAGCTTGAAGTGCAGGGTGAGGCAGGATTTTCTATTTTGCCTAGTGTGGGGGCGGCTGTAAAATCCGCGTATATATCACCAGACCTTGCCATATGTGAGGATTGCCGGCGAGAGCTGCAAAATTCTAAGGACCGGCGGCATAATTATGCTTTTATCAACTGTACCAATTGCGGTCCGCGTTATTCGATTATACAAGATGTTCCCTATGACCGACCGATGACGACCATGGCAAGCTTTGCGATGTGTCCGAGCTGTCAAAAAGAGTATGAAAATCCGGCGAATCGGCGTTTTCATGCACAACCTAATGCTTGTGAAGATTGCGGACCTTCCTATCGTTTGCTTGACGAAAAGGGTTTTGAGCTAGCCGAGAAAATTGATTGGGCGAAAATACGAACTTTGGTCAAGTCAGGAAAAATCTTGGCATTGAAGGGCATTGGCGGATATCATTTGGTTTGTGACGCCAAAAATGAGGCGGCGGTAGAAACGCTGCGGCAAAGGAAATTTCGTGAGGACAAGCCATTTGCCGTTATGTGTGGAAGCCTGACGGCGGCGCGGGAGTTATGTCAGATATCGGTGGCCGAGGAAAAACTATTGACTAGTTCAACGGGACCGATTGTTCTCTTGGAAAAGAAAGAATCCTGTGACATAGCCACAGCAGTAGCTCCTGGCAATCCCAGTCTTGGCGTTATGCTGCCCTATGCTCCAGTTCATTGTTTATTGCTAAATGCGCAGGATACGTGGGTTTTGACGAGTGGAAATATCAGTGAAGAACCAATTTCCTATAAAGATGGAGATGCTGTTTTAAAACTCGCTGGCTTAGCGGATTACTTTTTGGTACATAATAGAGAGATTCATTGCCGCGTGGATGATTCGGTTGTGCGAGTCTTTAAGGAAGAGCCTTATATATTGCGGCGTGGCCGTGGAATGGCTCCGGCGCCAATACGTTTGGGCGATGGAGGGCCTTCGGTCTTGGCCTGTGGCGGCGAGGCAAAAAACACATTTTGCCTGACAAAAGAGAGAGTTGCTTTTGTCAGTGCGCACATCGGTGATTTATCGAATTTACCTACCCTTGCATCTTATAAAGAAGCAATCGGGCACTATCAACGGCTATTTGACATAAAGCCGGATATTGTTGCCTATGATCTTCATCCGGAGTATCTGTCGAGCAAGTATGCGAGCGGTCTGGATTTGATTCGAATCGGCGTTCAACATCATCATGCCCATATCGCTTCCGTTTTAGCGGAACATGGAATTTGTGAAAAAGTCATTGGTGTTGCTTTTGACGGGACAGGCTATGGTGATGATGGCTTGCTTTGGGGCGGCGAATTCTTGGTCGCAGATTGCAAAGAATATGAGCGTATCGCTCATTGTCGTTACTTGCCACTGCCTGGTGGGGAAAAAGCGGCCAAAGAGCCTTGGCGTCAAGCTCTTTGGCTGCTTCAGGACCTTTACGGTGCGGATTTTGGACAAAAACAAATGAAGCTGATGGAAGCTTTGCCTAAAGGCTGGGAGCTATTGCTGCAAGCGGCGGCAAAGGGAATCAATACACCTTTGTCATCAAGTGCGGGGCGATTGTTTGATAGTGCTGCAGCACTTTTAGGCATCCGTTTTTACAACAACTATGAAGGGCAGGCTGCGGTAGAGCTAGAGCTGCGGGGAAAATCAGCTAAAGGCAGAGTGCTGCCGTTTGATATCCGTTCAGGTGAGCTTGATTTTCGGCCGACCTTCATGGCGATGGTCGATCAGCTCGCTCACGTTCCGGTCTCGCAGCTGGCAGCAGATTTCCATGTGACGGTCGCGGCTGCAATTGAGACGGTTGTAAGGGACATCAGCAAAATGACTGGTATAAAAAAAGTGGCGCTTAGCGGCGGCGTTTTTCAAAATATGACATTATTAGAATTGGTAAACCAGCGTTTAAGTGATTTTACAGTATTGCTCAATCGCCGAGTTCCGCCAAATGATGGTGGCTTATCTTTAGGACAAGCTGCTGTTGCAAGAGAAAGGGGTCGTTCCTATGTGTTTGGCAGTGCCAGCAAAAATTATTGAGAAGAAAGATCAGATGGCTGTAGTTGACCTCAGTGGTGTACAACGAAATGTCAGCACGATGCTTTTGCCAGAAGCACAGGTTGGAGATTTCGTGCTGGTCCATGCGGGCTTTGCGATGCAGATCGTCGATGAAGAGGAAGCAGCGCGGACCAATGAGGCCTTGAGGGAGCTGAACATCATTGATTGAAAATAAAGATGAAAAAGGTAAGATTGCCGACTTTTACTTAAAGGAAATCGACCGTTTGGTAACTCGTCCGATACGATTGATGGAGGTTTGCGGAACGCATACGGTAGCGATTTTTCGTGCGGGCATTCGCCAGCTTCTACCGGAAAAAGTCGATTTGGTCAGTGGACCGGGCTGTCCGGTTTGCGTGACGCCAGATGATTATATGGACCAGGCGATTGCCTATGCAGAGCGTGAGGATGTGATACTGACCACTTTTGGGGATATGCTCAAGGTTCCAGGTTCGAAGTCGAGCCTCGGCGAAGAGAAAGCAAAGGGCGCAGATATCCGCATCGTGTATTCGCCACTCGAAAGCATTGATGTTGCTAAAGAAAATCCAAGTAAAAAAATTATTTTTTTGGCAGTCGGTTTTGAAACAACAGCTCCGACGGCTGCGGCAACGGTGCTTGAGGCGCAAAAAGAAGGGCTGAAAAACTTTTTTGTCTTGTCAGCACACAAACTTGTTCCGCCGGCACTTAAGGCTTTGCTTGCCGACCCGCAAGTGCATGTCGATGGTTTTATTTTGCCGGGACATGTCTGCGTTGTTACAGGTGAAGATCCTTTTAGGTTTTTACCTTTGGAGTATCATATGCCGGCAGTTATTTGTGGCTTTGAGCCGCTTGATATTTTGCGGACGGTTTATCGTCTGGCCTGCCAGATTCAAGGAGAATGTCCAGCCGTAGAAAATGAATACGGACGAGTGGTCAAAGCGGAAGGCAATCCGACTGCCCGGCAGTTGGTGGAAACGGTATATGAACCGGCAGATGCGGACTGGCGAGGAATTGGGCTGATTGCATCGTCTGGTTTAAAAGTCCGAGAAGAATACCAAAGCTTCGATGCCTCAGTTGCTATGCCGCTTGCTATCGAAAAAGCGGCAAGACAGACTGCCTGCCGCTGTGGTGAAGTTCTGCGCGGCATCGTCAAACCGACGCAATGCCATTTGTTTGGCAAGGCTTGTGTGCCGGAGCACCCGGTAGGCGCTTGTATGGTTTCAGTCGAAGGATCCTGTGCGGCTTGGTTTAAATACGGAAGCGGGAGGTATAGTTATGGACGGGGATAGAGTTAAAATGGACCATGGCAGTGGCGGCAAACTCAGCCAGGAATTGGTCAGCGAAATTATGCTCCCGGCTTTTGGCAATCCACTACTAAATGAACTCCACGATGGGGCCAGAGTGGATACGGCGGGAGGGAAAGTGGCGTTTACCACAGATTCCTATGTAGTGAAGCCACTGTTCTTTGCCGGTGGCAATATTGGTAAGCTAGCGGTCTGCGGCACGGTCAATGATTTGGCGATGACCGGAGCGATTCCACGCTATTTGTCCGTAGGGATGATTTTAGAAGAAGGCTTTTTGTTTTCAGATTTACGTAAAATCGTTGAAAGCATGCGAAAGGCTGCTGACGAAGCCAATGTGATGATCGTGACCGGCGATACGAAGGTTGTCGATAAAGGCGCAGCAGATGGAATTTACATAAATACGGCGGGAATCGGAGATGTCATCCCCGGTACGGATATTTCTCCTAGACGAGTCAAACCGGGCTATGATGTGATCTTGAGCGGCTACATCGGCGATCATGCGACGACGATCATGGCCGGTCGACATGATCTCGTCTTGCCGGACTCGATTCAAAGTGATTGCGCACCGCTGAATGCTATGGTGGAAGCCATGCTCAAAGCTGTACCGGATATTGCGGTACTTAGAGATCCGACGCGCGGCGGCGTTGCAGCAACGCTCAACGAGATTGCAGAGCAATCCGCTACGGGTATACTTTTAGAGGAAGAGGCATTGCCTATTCGGCCAGAAGTCCAAGCGGTTTGTGAGATTTTAGGATTTGATCCTTTGTACCTAGCCAATGAAGGCAAGCTTCTTGCCTTTGTCGATCCAGTGCATACCGAGCAGCTCATAGCTGTGATGCAGCAGTTCCCGTATGGCAAACATGCCTGTGTGATCGGAAAAGTCAATGATCAGGCTCCTGGGCAAGTTGCGCTGCGCACTTCGATTGGCGGCATTCGCATTGTCGATATGCCCCTTGGTTTGCAGGTGCCAAGAATTTGCTGAAAAACAGCAAAAAAATGGCTCTATAATAAATGTTGTGGTTTTGATGAAAATCAAAACTACAACATTTAT
>CBDTTM010000118.1:0-7727 GCA_965363355.1 uncultured Selenomonadaceae bacterium
ACTGTATTAAAATGAGAATCATTAAACCCATAACCATATATCAAAAGTGAATATGGCTTACTACTATCCGATATAAGTTCATTAAAGTCTTCTCTCATAGTTCTAAATGTATTGTTCAACATTCCTGCCTCATATTTTGAACTTCCAGGTGCTATTATTTCAATATTATCGCTGTTCTTCGACAAAAAATAATAATCATTTATCAAATATTCTTGACTGTCTTTTATTATCCAGTTAATAGAACCATGTGGTTTAAAAAGTCGAACAAAAAAATTTTTTCTTAGGTTATAATGACATTCTGGATTTTTCAATCTCAATGAATCAAATTTTTGAAAAAACTCTCCTTTAAAACCAGTTATAATTGAAACACTACATTTATCACATAATATTTCAATTATTCGGTCATAATTTGGTGTCATAATATCAATTATTCCGTGATTTACACTACATGTATTTTTTAAATATAATAAAAGCTTTTCAAACCCAGAGGACTGCCTATATATTTCTGATAATTTTTTTTGTTCTTCTTGTAATATAAATACCGATGTAACTTTTTTTATTTCATCAACTAATTGTGTTTCAGATGAATTTATAGATTTTAATCCTTCTTCCAACCCTAAACTATCAACCATTTGCACTTTTGCTTTCCATGCATCCTTAACTATTTTGATTGGATGGCTATTCATTTTTTTCTTTAACTCATTTGACAATTCCATCATACCCGGAACCCCAAATGAAGCAGATAGCCCTGTACCCACAATAATTTTTGGCATATTATTTCTTGAAAGATTATCATTCTTCAAATTAATTATTATTTCATCAAATTCATCACTATCACACGATATTTTTTTAAACTCCACTTATACAATCTCTCCTCCAAGTCAAGATTCTAGATTTTCATTAATTTCATCCATCTACTTACGTTCAACACGTCTAAACAATTCCATAAACCATCGCTGTTGACGCACTGCTTTGCGTATTTGTTTCGCACTATTTTTCTTGCTACGGGCGATGCTCAAATACTATTTCCTTGCATTTTGGCGATACATTCGCGGTTTCTTACTATCTCCCGGAGTATGTAGAACATCCACAATTTCCCCAAGCTTTTCACGCGCTTCATTGAGCAATTCAACATCTCTTGGATACTTAATTTGCGGTGGCGCACAAGTTACATCAACGATCAGTATTCCTTTATTAGTACACATTATTTAGAATAATCTTCCTTAAATTATAATAGATTGAACAACATTTTCAGGATTACTGATGTGAAACAATATTATTTGAATTGATGACAGCTTCAAATAATAACCATATTCCAACAGCAAAAGCTGGCCACACTAAAAGTAGGTTTGGTTGACCTAAACTAAAAGCTATTGCTTTTACTGAATATGTGTCTTGGAACAAATACACATTGTGAAAGAAAAAAGCCATGACAAATGATAATAAAACTATAATATTTCCAATAATAGTATATAACAATATACCTACAACTAAAATCTTTTTTGCTAATGATTTTAAGGTACCTACCCAAACAAGGCACACAATCCATAAAAAAATAAAAATTATATTGTTTATTTTTAAAAAATCATGCGCAAATAGCAAAATATATGAAAAGTAATAATCTGATATGCGCCCTTCTAATATGCTTTGAACCAAAGGTAAATCAATTTTGTAAAATACCAAAGACGCCAAATTAATCAAAAATAATATCAAACATCCTTTTCTTGTTAATATCACATTAAAAATTTTTATTATATCATTAATGTAAAGCATACAATTATCACCTCTAATCATTAATCTTATTTAAATATATCATTTCCTTCAATATTTTGCACCTCATTTCTATCAAAATATGGCATATGTTTAAGAAATAAAAAGAGACGCTACACCAGCATTTGATAGCCCTTATATAGAACAGTGAAAAAATACATTGTCTTGTCTAGGGGTGTTTTTATCCAGAGAAAGTAAAGTCTCTTTTGAATATTATGATTGAGCAGGACCACCTCCCGGTACAGCGTGAGCCCCCTCCATGCCTTAACCAGTATTCCCTTGAAGCATCATTGGCTTCATCAGAAACTTACGAAATACGCATTAACGCAGACAAAATCCGAAGTATATTGGCCAATGTCCCGCCCATCCAGCGGGACATTACACCGTATCTCTTTTACTTCACCATTTGCTTCCAGAATATCCGCATAGGCATACTGAATGGCATCGTATGTCCTGCATACGTCATTGCACTTGGCAATGACACGTTTTTCACAACGACCTTTAAAATTTTTCTTCCTCACCTTTGCAAAACCTCCATAGTAGGAACGCTCTGCCGCTTGGCTCCATTTTCCCAAAAGTACTTCCCAAAAATGAAATTGGGGAGTTTTTAGTGGAATTGGAGCTTCGGTTTTTTGGAAACAGAATTTCATGAATATATTCTTTCGTCCCGTGTTACGGGCGTTTCAAGCCAATGTTCATGAAAATCACAGCGATATGCTTTTTCCCAAAAAGCATAAAAGAAAATATCACCATGTCACGGGGCACTGCCGTTTATTCTGTAAAGGGCATTTTTCTTTATTCTCCCTGGCTTTGCCAGTTATGCCCGCCACTCCATGGTGAACGCTCTCTTTCGCAAGCAGAAATCCCTTTATTTTCGCGGGTTGAGGATAAAAAAAGGCCTTGCATAAGCTTCGTTAAAAGCTCTAATGCAAGGTCTTTTTGTCTATGTCGGCGGGTTAGCCATTTTTGCCCTTTTCAGAATAAATGGCAGTGCCCCGTGACAAAATTCTTATTCAAATTCAATGGTTGCTGGCGGTTTTCCTGTGCAGTCGTAGAGCACGCGGTTGACGCCTTTTACTTCGTTGATGATACGGCTGGTTACGATGTTTAAGACTTCCCATGGAAGTTCTGCGCTTTCTGCTGTCATGAAGTCTGACGTCATGACGGCGCGAAGTGCGATTGCGTAATCGTAGGTACGTCCATCACCCATGACGCCTACGGAGCGCATGTTGGTGAGGGCTGCAAAATACTGGCCAAGGTTTTTGGCTACGCCAGCTTTTGCTACTTCTTCACGATAGATTGCATCGGCTTCTTGCACGATTTCAACTTTTTCTGGTGTTACTTCACCAATGATGCGGATACCAAGGCCTGGGCCTGGAAACGGCTGGCGGCTGACGAGGTATTCTGGTATTTGCAGTTCACGACCTGCATTTCTCACTTCATCTTTGAACAGCAAACGAAGTGGTTCTACGATTTCTTTGAAGTCTACATAATCCGGCAAACCACCGACATTATGATGTGATTTGATGACAGCAGATTTACCAAGACCGCTTTCGATAACGTCTGGATAAATCGTTCCTTGTACAAGGAAGTCTACCGTTCCGATTTTTTTGGCTTCATCTTCAAAGACGCGAATGAATTCTTCACCGATGATTTTGCGTTTTGTTTCTGGATCGCTTACACCCTTGAGTTTTTCATAAAAACGGTCTTTGGCATTGACGCGGATGAAGTTCAAGTCATAATGACCTTTTGGACCAAAAACAGCTTCCACTTCATCGCCTTCATTTTTACGCAAAAGGCCATGGTCAACAAACACACAGGTAAGCTGTTTGCCGATAGCTTTGGAGAGGAGTACCGCAGCCACAGAAGAATCTACACCACCAGACAATGCGCAAAGAACTTTGCCATCGCCAATTTTTTGTTTAAGGTTTTGGATTGTGGATTCTACAAAGGAGTCCATTTTCCACTCACCATTGCACTCGCAGACGTTAAAGACAAAGTTATGAAGCATCTTCATGCCTTCTACCGTATGCATAACTTCTGGATGGAATTGTACAGCATAGAGGTTTTCTGCTTCGTTTTCCATTGCTGCAACTGGACATACTGGAGTAAATGCCGTTACATTAAAATCTGCTGGAGCTTCTGCGATATAGTCCGTGTGACTCATCCAGCAAATCGTTTCTTTGGAGACTCCTGCAAAGAGCTTCGAGCTTCCTTCTTTAATGCTGACTTCCGTTTTGCCATATTCGCTGACCGGGGCCGTTGCAACCTTGCCACCAAGCAAATGCGCCATAAGCTGTGAACCATAACAGATTCCCAAAACTGGAATACCCAGTTTTAAAAGCTCTACACTGCAAACAGCAGAGTCTTTTTCATAAACGCTATTAGGACCACCAGTAAAAATAATCCCTTTTGGCTGCATTTTTTTTATTTCTTCAATGCTTAATGTATACGGATAAACCTCACAGTATACGTTGCACTCTCTTACGCGTCTGGCAATCAGCTGGTTATACTGCCCGCCGAAATCCAACACTAAAATCATTTCATTGCTCACATTGCTCAACTCAAGAGTCCTCCTCGTATTTTATAGAGTTCATTATAACATAAACCCAGAGCACTTTTCTACTATCGAAACGCGCTCCGGGCTTAATATATCTGTTTTTCTATACAATTATCGATAAACTTCTGCTAAACAGATTTCTGGCATATGATCGATCAGATTCATTTCGTGGGATTTGCGATAAAATGTCCTTAGAGCTTCTTGCTCTTCTTCGTCAAATTTCCATTTGATGACTTCTAGATATTCACTGAGTTCAGCAAAGGTAAAGGGTTTTTCTGCCAAAACGGATTCGATCGCTTTATCTTTTTTCAAATATCCATTTTTAAAGCCCTTTGTGATCCGATCATAGACAAGCTGCAGCATAGCTGGCTCTTCTGCGGCAAATTGACGGCTTACTACCCAGACAGCATATACCATTTTTTGCCCGGTCAATTTTTTCCATTCTTGGCCGATATCATAATAATAGATGCCTTCTTCTGGATGATGGTGTACATAAAGTGCATCATCGCCGATCAATAAGGTTGCCGTTGCATCTTCCACAATTACATTTTTTGCATCAACATGGCGAATATAGTAATTGGGTTTTGCACCATATGCCTGATTCAATACAATTTTAAGCAGGCAATGCGAAGTAGCCGATTTTGCTGTCAAGATGATCTTGTCGTCTTTTAGCTCCTCGATTGGCTTTTTGGATGCTAATACGATGCTTTGTACATCGCCATCTGCCATGATGCTCACATCCGGCATGACCAAAAGCTCTTCATGATGTCGCGCATAAATAATCGAAGATACTGGACTGACATCGAGCCTATGGTTGACTATATCGTTGTTCAATACCGCCGGAACCGCCGCTGCAATCTGCAAGCCATTGGCAAAGCCTTCTTGTTTAAAGCTATACGTTAGCGGTAAACAGTTCAAAAAATTGATATGCCCTACGTTTGGCATTCTCATACATTTCACCTCTTCATAAAATATCCGAAACAACGCACAATAAACACATACAACAAAGTGATAATGATTCGCTATCAAGCGGTCATTATCCTTCTTTTAAAGGATTCCTTCAATTTTACGACAGAGCTCAATCACCGTCTGCAATTCAGGTGGAATATATTTGTTTTTATGGTATACGAGACTAAAATTGCGTTTAAACTCAATGTCGTCTACATCAAAACGCACAAGTTCGCCTCTCAGCACCTCACCCCGGACGGCCCGCCAGGAAATCGCACTAAATCCGAGTCCAGCTCCGACCGCTTTTTTTATGCTTTCGGCATTATTATAAACACCTGCAACTTGAAATTTGAGCTTATTTTCCTGCATGACTTGTTCAAATAAATTTCTCGTCCCGCTGCCTGCTTCTCGTACAAAAAATGGAATCTGGCTCAAATCTTTTTTCGAGATTTGTTTTTGTTCTAAAAGACGACTATGAGGTGCTGCGATGAAGATCAACTCATCTTTCATAAAAGCTTCTTCGATTAAGTAATCCGAGTGGATTTCCCCTTCAACCAAAGCCAAATCGAGTTCATCTTTCAAGAGCATTGCTTCAAGCTCTGCAGTATTATGTATTTCGGAAAAAATCTCTTGTTTGGGATTCGTTTCATACATATATTGCAGCAAATCGACCAAAATAGATTCTCCAATCGTAACACTGGCACCAATGCGCAAGCGATAGAGTCCACTGACAGCCCGCATGGCTTCTTCTGCTTGCTGATTGAGGCTGACAATATGGCGTGTATAGGTCTGAAGCCTGCGGCCCGCATCTGTAATGAAGAGCCTGCGTCCCAATCGTTCAAATAAGCGCACACCATAATGTTCTTCAAGCTCTTGAATCGCCAAGCTCACGGATGGCTGCGTCATATGCAAGATTGCTGCAGCTCTTGTCATGTTATTTTCATCACAAACACAGAGGAAAATCTTCATATGCCGTAAAGTCATGGAATCCTCCTTATATAGATTTATCTATTGTTTTAATATAATTATACTATTTTACATATAGTTATGCAAATGCTAGACTGTCTTCATAGACAAGGAGTGATTCATATGCAACAAAATTCAAAAATCAAAGGTATTTTATTTTCCCTTATTTTTGCTTTGCCAGCCTATTGGTTAGGTGAACGTTATCCACTGATCGGCGGTCCAGTCTTCGGTATACTGCTCGGGCTTATTGCCGCCAAAATCCCTCGAAGCAATTCATTTGATCCTGGCATTGGCTTTACCGGTAAGAAAATCTTACAATATTCCATTATTTTGCTTGGATTTGAAATGAATTTATTCCAAGTCCTAAATATAGGCGCTACTTCTTTTTCCGTAATGATCTGCACCTTGCTCACCGCTTTTGGTGTCGCTTACTGGGTAGGAAAACGGCTCGGTCTTGAGCAGCATACCACGATTTTGATTGGTGCCGGAACAGCAATCTGTGGGGGCTCGGCCATTGCTGCCGCCGCACCGGTTATTGGTGCCAAGGACAAAGACATCGCGTTTTCGATTTCAACAATTTTCCTCTTCAATATTTTAGCTGTATTTATTTTTCCAGCCCTAGGTCATTTGATAGACCTTTCTGACCTAGGTTTTGGCATATGGGCCGGAACAGCCATCAACGATACTTCGTCGGTCGTTGCCGCCGCCTATTCTTATAGCCCCGCAGCCGGAAGTTATGCCACGATCGTCAAGCTGACCCGCGCTTTGATGATTATTCCCGTCTGCCTTCTGCTCGCATTTTTTACCGCTAAACAAAAGGAAAACACCTCTTCTTTTCAGTTGAAAAACATTTTCCCTTGGTTCATTCTTTGGTTCGTCTTTGCCTGCATCATCCATACAACTGGAATTGTACCAGAACAGATTTCTCAGGACCTCGGCGCTCTAGGTAAGTTTTCTATCATCCTCGCCATGAGTGCCATAGGCCTCAACACGGATATCCTCGCCTTATTTCGCCATGGACTGCGCCCGATCATTCTCGGACTTTGCTGTTGGGTTGCCGTCGCAGTCGTTTCACTTTTGATCCAGCATTTCATCGGACTGATTTGATCCCAACTTCTTTAACTATCGCAAAAAAAAGCGTCCTATGATACAATGTGAAACAGAGCTTTTCATCCTACAATCAGGAGCTGAAACTATGTTAACATGCCAAAAATGCGGCAAGGAACTTGCCGAAAAAGACGCCCTTTTACACAAAAACACGGACGGAAGCAAAGAAGTCATCTGTCATGAATGTTTCAAAACAGCAACCGGCATCGATTATAAAACCTTTGCTTTCCGCAAAGAAAATGCCAAACAAACCTTGTTCGCCGTTATATTCTGTCTGGCAGCAACGGTATACGCCTTTATGGAAAAAGGTCCTTTATATGGTGCGCTAGGCATTGCTGCCACCGTTTTAATCTACTTTTTTGCAAGCAAGGCAAAA
>CBDTTM010000119.1:0-7678 GCA_965363355.1 uncultured Selenomonadaceae bacterium
AGATAAAGAGGAGCTCAACAAACTCCATCCAGCAGACATCGCCGATTTCGTTGAAGAGATGGACTATAACAGCCAAGCAGCATTCGTCCGTTCACTCGATGCCGAGCAAGCTGCCGATGCTTTGGCTGAAATGGAAATCGACACACAGGTCGGCATCATTTCTCAGTTGACCGGAGAACACGCCTCCGACCTTCTTGAAGAATTGCCGCCAGACGAAGCCGCCGACATCCTCAGTGAAATGCCTGAAGAAAAATCCGCGGAACTCTTACAGCTCATGGAAGATGAAGAAGCCGATGAGGTCAAGAAGCTCATGCAGTATGAAGGCGATACTGCTGGTGGTCTTATGACGACAGAATACATCGACATGCCTGTATCCTTGACTGTAGAACAAGCCATAGGAAGGCTGCGTGAACTTGCTCCAGAAGCCGAAACCATCTATTATCTATACGTCGTAGATGAAGCGGATAAACTGCTTGGCGTACTCTCTTTAAGAGAACTCATCATCTCCGCGCCAAGCAATACCCTCGGCAACCTCATGCATACGAAGCTCATAACAGTCCACTATGAAGACGGCCATCGCAAGATTGCCGAAAGAATGCAAAAATACAGCTTATTGGCATTGCCAGTTGTCGATGAGCATGGCATGATGCTCGGCATCATCACCGTTGATGATGTTCTGGATATTTTGATGCCAGAGCGTTCCACCGAAGATGCCTGGGCGATTTATCTCAATAAACATGCCGGTCGGAACGGAGGTTCAAAATGAAATTGACAGAACGTTTATCCAGCCGCTTTTCTCTCTTCTTAGCGGTCATGGGACCTGGTATCGTAACAGCTTTTGCCGATAATGATGCCGGTGGGATCGCAACCTATGCAGCGGCTGGTGCCAAATACGGCTACGACTTGCTCTTCATCATGTTCATCAGCACGATATGCCTCGTCGTAGCACAAGAAATGTCCGCTCGAACGGGTGCCGTCACCGGCAAAGGCTTATCCGATATCATTCGTGAACAATACGGTGTCAAATGGACACTGTTTGCCATGGCTGTACTGATCATCGCCAACATGGGAACGACCGCCTCCGAATTTTCAGGCATCGCGACAAGCTTCGAGATTTTCGGTATCAGCCGCTATATATCGGTTCCAATCGTCGCCCTTATCATATGGATTTTGGTTTTAAAATATGATTACGGCAAAATCGAAAAAATCTTTTTTATCTTATGTCTGACTTTTTTCAGTTATGTCATTTCCGGTGTGATTGTCGATCCGCCTTGGGAGACCGTTCTCAAAGCATCTATCACTCCTGTATTTTCTTCAGATGCCGACTTTTTATTGATGGCAATCGGAGTAATCGGAACAACGATTACTCCCTGGGGACAGTTTTATGTGCAAGCCTCAATCGTTGATAAGGGTATAACCATAGCTGATTACAAATACACGCGCTGGGATGTGCTCATCGGCTCGTTCTTTACTTGGCTCGTTGCTTTTTTCATCATCGTCGCTACAGCAGCCACCTTATTTGCCAACGGGATTTCCATCGAAACCGCGGGAGACGCCGCATTAGCACTAGCCCCACTTGCCGGCAAATACGCAAGCATGCTTTTTTCTTTCGGACTCTTAGGTGCATCGATGCTCGCTGCTTTTATTCTGCCGCTCAGCACCGCCTATGCCGTCTGTGAAGCCTTTGGCTTTGAGCACGGCGTCAGCAAATCCTATAAAGAAGCTCCAGTGTTTTTCGGACTTTACACCGTATTGATTGTCGCCGGTGCCGGCATTGTCTTGTGGCCAGGCCTTTCCCTTTACACGATCATGCTTTTGTCACAAGTCGTAAATGGCGTGCTTTTACCGCCGATACTCATCTTCATGGTACTCATTGCCAGCGATAAGTATCTGATGGGCAAACATGCCAATTCGAAATGGTACAATGTCATTGCTTGGATTTTCACCCTTGCACTGATTGTTTTGACCATACTCCTTCTCCTTGCGAGTCTTATGCCAGACTTTCTGCCAAGCCTCATCGGCTGACAGAAAAATCCGTCCGGCCCCATCCGCATATGAAAAAGCACGCGATAAGCCTTGCCCTCCGGCAAGAAGCATCGCGTGCTTTTTTTCATTTTCTCAAACAAGAACTACTACAATTGGGCAAAATAAAAATGCGACCGTAAACCGGCCGCATTTTCAAAGACATCAGCAAGTTTTGCAGGTGTCATAGAGTCCATTTTTCTTTAATACGCGAATCATCGTTTCGCCCATATGAGCTACGGTATCCGCAACTTCGATGCCAGCGGCATTCAAAGCTTTGATTTTATCAGCTGCAGTGCCTTTGCCACCGGAAATGATCGCACCGGCATGGCCCATGCGTTTGCCCGGAGGAGCCTGACGGCCAGCAATGAAGGCAACTACTGGTTTTTTCATGTTCTCTTTGATCCACTGAGCTGCTTCTTCTTCAGCAGTTCCGCCGATTTCACCAATGAGCATCAACGCCAAAGTTTCATCATCTTTATTGAATGCTTCCAAAGCATCGATGAAATCTGTGCCTTTGATTGGATCCCCACCGATACCGACAGCTGTAGTCTGACCAAGGCCGGCTGCAGTCATTTGGAAAGTAGCTTCATACGTCAATGTACCAGAGCGGGAAATGATTCCCACATGGCCTTTTTTATGGATATAGCCTGGGATGATGCCGATTTTACATTCATCTGTAGTCAAAATACCTGGGCAGTTAGGTCCGATCAAGCGTGTTTTCTTGCCCTTCATATATGCTTTTACTTTGACCATATCCTGAACCGGAATGTGTTCTGTGATGCAGACAACCAAATCGAGTTCGGCTTCAACACCTTCAAGAATCGAATCTGCAGCGAATTTAGCTGGTACATAAATTACAGAGGCAGTCGCGCCTGTTGCATCGACGGCTTCTTGTACTGTATTGAATACTGGTACACCTTCAACAACCATGCCGCCTTTACCTGGCGTCACACCGCCGACGATTTTTGTACCGTAATCGAGCATCTGTTTTGTATGGAACAACGCGGTTTTCCCCGTGATCCCCTGTACAATAACTTTTGTATTCTTATCTACGAAAACTCCCATGACGACCTCTCCTCTCAGGCAATTCCTTTATTTTTGTTTACGAGCTCAACGATTTTCTGAGCGCCTTCTTCCATGGACGGTGCCATGATGACTTCTGCTACGTTAGCATTGCGCAAGATTTCGCGGCCTTCATTTACATTCGTGCCTTCCAAACGAACTACGACCGGAACCGTAAGTCCGACAATCTTTGCTGCTTCAACGATACCGCTGGCAATGATATCGCATTTATTGATGCCGCCGAAGATATTGACGAAAATACCTTTGGCCTGTCCGCCTTCGAGCATGATGCGGAACGCTTTGGCGATGTTTTCTACCGTTGAAGAACCACCGACATCGAGGAAGTTAGCAGGTTCGCCGCCATAATGTTTGATGATGTCGACAGTAGCCATTGCAAGGCCTGCGCCGTTTACCATACAAGCGACATCGCCGCCGAGATTTACGTAGTTCAAGCCTTCTCTAGCTGCAGCCAATTCTTTTGCATCTTCTTCCGATTCATCGCGAAGTTCAGCAATATCGGCATGACGATAAAGTGCACTGTCATCAAAGTTCAATTTTGCATCCAGTGCCATGACCTTATCATCTTTGGTTACAACGAGTGGATTGATTTCAGCCAAAGAACAATCTTTGCTGATGAACGCAGTATAAAGACCCGTCATCAATTTCGAGACCTGTCCAACTACAGCTGCATCAAAGTTCATTTTGAACGCCATGCGTTTTGATTGGAAAGGTGCCAAACCGATAAGCGGATCGATGTATTCTTTTATGATTTTTTCAGGCATTTCAGCAGCGACTTTTTCAATGTCCATGCCGCCTTCTTCTGAACCCATCATGACGACCATTGACGAAGCACGGTCGATTACAAAGCTCAAATAATATTCTTTCTTGATTTCGCAGCCTTCTTCAATTAAAAGACGATTGACGACTTTTCCTTCCGGACCAGTCTGATGCGTAACCAATGTTTTTCCGAGAAGTTCACTTGCATAAGTTTTTACTTCATCAATGGATTTGGCGATTTTTACCCCGCCCGCTTTACCACGGCCGCCGGCATGAATCTGCGCTTTTACGACACATACAGCCGAACCGAGTTCCTTAGCTGCCGCTACTGCTTCTTCTGCTGTAAAAGCTGCCTTGCCATTCGGTACGACAACGCCATACGATTTCAAGATTTGTTTGCTCTGGTATTCATGAATGTTCATTACATTATGCCTCCTATTTGCTTTGAAATACAGACCTAAAAGACCATGGCTTCCTGGCTCGATTGGATTCCAGCAAGACAAGATCTCCGTCCATTCACATTTCGTTGTTTTTCTTTAAAAAGCAACGCCCATCCCAGGATCTAGTATTACTTCATATTGTTTGATATCGCTTACAACCCCCATTCTATATGAAATACTGTCATTCGTCTACTATAAATTTACAATAGTAGAATTTATGATGATTATCATAAATTCGTGTATATTGTGAAAACTATCACCCAACTTGTTTGCAACAATGCCCGTCTATACCGATTTTGAAGAACAAGGCTCCCGCTAAAATGGACAAAACGTAATTTTCATAGGCATCCTTCGCCGATATCATTATGATATCATAAATTCAAATTATTTCAAACCCCATTCTTAAGGTTCAGAATATTACTTCTTTAGCAGATTAAAAACGATAGAAATTTTCATCTCCCATACCTTTTATGCATAAACCAAGTGCTTCTTCATTATTTATTGTTATTGTTTGTTCTTACTTTTTTTGATTCAAAATAACAGCGAGCCTCACCAAGCAAGCACTCTATCGAAAAAGGAAAGCATCCATAAATAAAAAAACCTGGTCATCGCTCTTAGCTGACCAGGTTTCTCAACAAAATACGAACAGGAAAAATTTTATGATTCAATCAAATTTTGATCGATTAAAAATTGATGAGCGACCTCTGCAGGGTCCATTTTCAATTCATCTACTTTATAGTTCAATTCAGCCATCGTATCGTTCGAAAGTACATTTCCCAATTTGCTCATGAGAGGCCGAAGCTGCGGATACTTTTTCAAAGCGGCCTCATTGATGAGCGGCACTGCATAATACGGCGGAAAGAAATTCTTATCATCTTTCAGTAGTTTTAAATCAAACTTCTTGACCAAACCATCCGTCGAGAAGGCATCGATCGCATCTACCTCGCCATTGAGCAACGCCGTATAACGAGGAGAACCATCGAGTCCAACTTCCCCCGCCAGTATAAATCCATATTTTTTCTTCAAACCGACAAGTCCATCTTCTCTGTTCAAAAACTCAAGTGTAGTTCCCGCTTTAAGCTGTTGTGCGACCGCAGCCAGATCACCGATCGTCTCCAAATGATATTTTTCAGCAGTCTTGGGCAAAACCCCTATCGCATAGGTGTTATTGAAGCCTAGCTGATCCAAAGCTTCTATATTATATTGCGCCGCTAACTGCTGTTTGCTGCTCTCATATACTTTTTTGACATCGCTGATGGGTTTATTGCCTAAAATGTCGGCATAAATAGTTCCCGTATAATCGATGTACATATCAATGTCTCTGGATTTAAGCGCCGAAAAGCAGACTTGTGTGCCGCCTAGATTGATTTTCCGCTCCACCTTGATATCCGTATTGCCTTCGATCATATCTGCAGCCATATTCCCTAAAATCAGTTGTTCCGTAAAATCCTTTGTCCCGATGGTGATATCTTTTTTCCCAGCAGCAATACCGGTAAACGAAGTCCCTGCAAACATCGCCAGTAAAACCAAGGTCACCGATACTAAAATTCCCTTATAGAAAAACCGCTGCTTTTTCAAGCTGGAAACCGAGACTGCTGCTGACTTTTGCAAACTCAGCGGCGTCACCAGCTTTTCGACAAGACTGCCAATATAATCGACAAATAAGGCGAGCAAGCAAGCGGGGACTGCCCCCGCAAGGATCTGCATGGTATTGACCGTCCGAATCCCCGAAAACACGAGGTATCCAAGGCCGCCCGCACCAATGAAGGCAGCTATGGTCATAAGCCCCACGGCGGTAACAGCTGCAATGCGGACACCTGACATGATGATCGGCAAAGCCAAAGGTATCTGTACCTTGAACAAAACCTGCATGCGGGTCAGCCCTATTCCTTTAGCTGCCTCTACCGTTTGTGGTTCAATCGAATGGATCCCCGTATAGGTATTCTTGATAATCGGCAGCAAAGAATACAAGATGACCGTAACAACCGCCGGCAACGTTCCTATGCCCAAGAACGGAATGGCAAATCCGAGCAATGCCATCGACGGAATCGCCTGTATGATGCTGGCCGTACCAAGAATCGGTTGATCGAGTTTTTTGACATAGCAAATCAATATGCCAAGAGGAATCCCTATGGCAATCGCAAAAAAAAGTGCCAATGCGGTCAACTCAATATGCTCGATCAAAAGTTGATAGATCTGTCCGCGATGTTCAAAAGCGTAATGCAAAAAATCCATATCAATCGACCTCCGTCTCTACATATTGTTCACTGAGCGTTGTGACCAAACTGCTCTTAGTTATCATTCCTACCAGCCGATGCTCATCATCGAGAACTGGGATCGATGAAACCTGCCGTTCATTGATGAGCTTGAGTACCTCGACGATATTATTCTGCGGCCCTACATAAAATTGTACAGGCACCATGACATTTCCCACCAGCTGATTTTTATCGCTAATCCTTCGAATGCTCGCAGCCCGAATCATCCCCAGCAGCTTTTTGGTCTGCAATTCAATGATCATCAAGGTATCGACGTGAGCTGATCGCATTTTCTCTACACAACGAAGCAATGATGTCCCCGGTGAAACGCTCACCGGCTCGTCCAACATGATATCCGCGGCTTTGATGTATTCCGGTGATTCCCAAATACGATGCCTCCCGACGAAAGAAGCAACAAAATCATTGGCCGGACGTTTCAAAATTTCTTCTGCAGTATCGTATTGAATCAAGTCGCCTTTGTGCAAAATACAGATTTTATCAGCAATCTTGATCGCTTCACTCATATCATGCGTTACAAAAACAATCGTTTTCTTCATTTTGTCCTGCAAAGCCACCAACTCATCTTGCAGGCTGGTACGTGTAATCGGATCCAGTGCTGAAAAAGGCTCATCCATCAAGATGATTTTAGGGTCATTGGCAAAGGCCCGAGCAATCCCGATTCTTTGCTGCTGCCCACCACTCAACTCCTGCGGATAACGTTCCAGATAGACTTTGGGGTCAAGCCCGACCATATCCATGAGTTCTATTGTCCGCTGCTTGATCTGATCACATTCATGCTTTTCCAGTCCCGGAATCAGCTCAATATTCTCCTCGATTGTCATATGTGGGAACAATCCACCTTGCTGTATTACATAGCCCATGTTACGGCGCAGAGAAATAAGATCCATGCCAGCTATGTCCTCTCCATCTATAAGTATTTGGCCTGATGTAGGTTTTATCAAACGATTGATCATTTTCAAGGTTGTCGTTTTGCCGCTGCCACTGCTGCCGATGATTGCAACCAACGATCCTTTTTCTATCGAGAAAGAAAGATTCGATAAAATTACAGCCTCTTTATATTTCTTTGTTATATTTTTGAATTGTATCATAAAAATACCC
>CBDTTM010000120.1:0-7674 GCA_965363355.1 uncultured Selenomonadaceae bacterium
CGGGTGAAGGTGTGGGAACGGTTACGAAACCGGGACTTTCTGTGCCTATGGGGTGTCCGGCGATAAATCCTGGTCCACAAAAATTTATTCGACAAGTTGTCGCTGAGATGCTTGGCGAAAATAAAGGCTGTGAAATAACGATTTCTTTGCCAAACGGCAAAGAACTTGCTCAAAAGACATTGAATCCAGTGCTCGGTATTGAAGGCGGTTTATCGATTATTGGAACAACTGGTATAGTAAGGCCGATGTCAGAAGAGGGATTTAAAAATGCCTTATCACCACAAATCAGTGTAGCTAAAGCGGCTGGTTTTGATACCGTGATTTTTGTTCCCGGCAAAATTGGTGAGAAAGCAGCCGTCGACAAATATGCATTACCGGTTGAAGCGGTGGTACAGACCAGCAATTTCTTAGGGCATATGCTTGAAGTTGCGGTGGAAGAGAAAATTTCGCGAGTATTGCTTTTTGGACATATTGGAAAACTTGTCAAGGCGGCAGCTGGAATTTTTTATACACATAATCGGATAGCAGATGCTAGAATGGAGACTTTGGCCGCTTATGCGGGAGCTCTTGGCATGCCAAGAGAAGGTATCGAGGCAATGCTTGCGGCAGCAACAACAGAGGCTGTTTTCCCGATTGTTGAACAATATGGTATTACTGGCTTATATGATACGTTGGCAAAAAGAGCAAGTCTTCGCGCAGAACGCTATACATTTGATGCGTTAAAGGTAGGCACGGTAATGGTAACGCTTAGAGGCGATATTTTAGGTATGGATGAACAGGCTAGAGAAATCGGAAGGGATTTAAAATGGAACATAAAGTAATTGTTGTGGGAATTGGCCCGGGAAATCCAGATTATGTAGCACCAATCGCTAGACGTTATATAGATTCGGCAAAAACCTTAGTGGGAAGCGTACGTGCTTTGCAAACTTTTGGTGGAAATGCTATACATACACAAAAAATCACTGGTGATATAAAAGCATCACTTGATTTTATTCGTGAACATGCAGTCTATGAAGAGGTTGTCGTTATGGTATCGGGTGATCCTGGTTATTATTCGCTGTTGGCTGCACTGCGTGAGCAGTTTACGCCCAAAGATTTGTTTGTGATCCCAGGCATCAGCTCTTTTCAGCTGGCTTTTGCTCGTTTGGCACTGCCTTGGCAAAATGCCCGACTTTTGAGTCTTCATGGCAGATCGGTAGAATCACAAGATTTATCTTATGAAAAAGGTGCTGTCCTTGGAATATTGACGGATACCATACATACTTCGAAGGCAATTGCTGTGCTGCTCCAAAAAACAGGGTGGCCAAGAGATACGCGATTGCACGTATGTACGAAACTTTCTTATGAAGATGAAGAGGTTATAGAACTTACTTTGGAGAAAGCTGCTGATGGACCCGTGATTACACATTGCATCATGGTGGTGGAGGGATGAAGCATATGCTTGGCATAAAGGATGATGATTTTATTCGGGGCAAGATTCCGATGACAAAGCAAGAAATACGGATTTTAACGCTGGTTAAGGCGAAAATTGACGAAGACTCAGTTGTGCTTGATATTGGAGCGGGGACAGGGTCGCTTTCAATTGAAGCAGCATTGCTGGCAAAATCAGGACGGGTTTATGCTGTAGAGCGGAAAAAAGAAGGAATTGATTTGATTCGCCGCAATGCAGAAAAGTTCTCTGTAGAAAATCTTACGACTATAGAGGGCGAAGCACCGATGGCTTTAAACGATATACCATCATGTGATGTTATTTTGATTGGTGGCAGCGGCAAGCATTTAAGGGAAATCTTAGATGTTTCATCGTCACTGCTTAAACTGGGTGGTAGACTCATTTTAAATTGCATTACTGTACAGACCTTGTATGAAGCAATTTCGTATATGCGTGAGCATAAGGATAATTATTGTTACGAAGCTGTACAAGTACAGGTGAACAGACTAAATCCTATAGGCAGTTATGATATGGCAGAAGGTTTAAATCCAATTCATATCATAAGCTGCGAAAAAATATCGTTATAATTATCAGGAGGTATTTCATATGCAAGTATTTATCGTGGGGGCAGGTCCGGGAGATCCGGAACTCATCACTGTCAAAGGACAAAAATTATTGCAACAGGCAGACGTAATCATTTATGCGGGTTCTTTAGTTAATCCGGCTTTGCTGGATATGACAAAACAAGGTGCTCAAATTTATAATAGTGCAAGTATGACGCTTCCAGAAGTTATTGAAACAATCGACGCTGCCGTAAAAAAAGGCCAGCAAGTAGTTCGCCTTCATACAGGGGATCCAAGCATTTATGGTGCGATACAGGAACAAATGGATGAACTTTCCAAACGTAACATCGACTATAAAGTTATTCCGGGCGTAAGTTCTTTCTTGGCTACAGCGGCTGCACTTAAACAAGAATATACGTTGCCGGGGATATCACAGACGGTCATCATTACTCGAAATGAAGGACGTACACCTGTACCTGAAAAAGAAAAACTGGCATCTTTGGCAGCTCATGGAGCGACGATGTGCATCTTCTTAAGCATACATATGCTCGATGAAGTTGTTAAAGAACTTATTTCCGGTGGATATGCAGCTGATACCCCGATTGCTATCGTGCAAAAAGCATCTTGGCCGGAAGAGAAAATCATTCGGGCAACCTTGGAAACTATTGTCAAAGAAATCGAAGGCAAGGATATTACGCGGACCGCGATGATTGTGGTCAGTCGATGCTTAGATACTGCCTATGATTTATCAAGATTATATGCGCCCGAATTTAGTCACATGTATAGAGATGCAAAATGAAATGCGCGATAATTGCGGTGACCGCTCGCGGCGCAGCCTTAGCTCATGAAATCAGCCAGGTGCGGCAAGAAAAGTGTAAAATTTTCATAAAAGCAGGAACCTTTTCTGTCGATGAAAATATGGAAGAATTTACGTCCTTGCGTGAATGTATACAACAAATCTTTCCACGTTATGAAGCGTTGATTTTTATTGCTGCTACAGGAATTGCTGTGCGGATGATTGCACCTTATATCGTCCATAAAACAATGGACCCAGCGGTTCTTGTAATCGATGAGCTTGGTAAGCACGTCATAAGCTTGTTATCGGGTCATATCGGCGGGGCAAATCGATTGACCAAAGAAATTGCCATGTCAATCGGAGCTGAGCCAGTAATCACTACGGCGACGGATATCAATGGAAAGCTGGCAGCCGATGAGATTGCCATTGAACTGGATTTGATGCCTACGCCGTTAACGCAGATAAAAATAATAAATGGTGCGCTTGCGGCTAAAAAACCAGTGGCTTTTTATGTGGATGGTGCCTTAGAAAATGCTGATTTTTATTGTGAAAAACTAGCTGCTTATAAAATTGTGCCGCAGATCCTAACACCAATAAAGGCCAATTCCATTGAGGGCTTGGGTGTACTCATCAGCAAAGAATCATGGCAGTCAGAAACGATGCTCTTTCTTCAGCCACGTCGACTGGTTCTTGGAATTGGTTGTCGACGTGATACAAAGAAAGAATTGATCTTAGCAGCAATCGATGCTGCGTGTGGAAAAATAAAGAAGAGCCGGAGCGATATCGCTCTTTTGAGCAGCACCGTTGTAAAAGAACGGGAGCCTGGCCTCTTGGCAGCAGCTAAGGAGCTAAACGTGCCTATACATTTCTTTGGCAATGATGCTTTACAAAAGATGATTGATATCTATGGGCTAGAGGTATCTGCGTTTGTCAAATCACAAATCGGTATTGGCAATGTTTGTGCAGCAGCTGCGTTATATGCCTCAGAAACCAAAAAACTTATAGTGAACAAAGAAAAATACGAGAAAGTGACGGTGGCAATTGCATGGGAGAAATAACAGTAGTAGGAATAGGTCCAGGAAGCCTGGAGGAAATGACACCAAAAGCTAGACAAGCCATTGAAAGTGCACAGATCATTGTCGGTTACAATACATATATTCATTTGGTAGAAGACATTATTCAAGGGAAAAAAGTGATTGGTACAGCTATGATGCAGGAAATCGATCGCTGCCAGATGGCAGTTGATGAAGCTCTTGCTGGGAAAAAAGTAGCGGTAGTTTCAAGCGGGGATGCTGGCGTATATGGTATGGCTGGGCTGATTTTAGAATTGGTCCATAAACTAGAAAAAAAAGAACAACCAAAAGTAAGAATCATAGCAGGGATAAGTGCTGTCAATGCAGCAGCAGCTCTTTTAGGCGCACCGCTTATGCATGATTTCGCTGTAATCAGCTTAAGTGACTTATTGACTCCTTGGGATTTGATAAAAAAACGGGCAAAACTTGCCGCTGAGGGTGATTTCGTCGTCGCGCTATATAATCCGAAAAGCAAGAAACGCGTGAAAAATATTGAAGAAATTCGTGAGATCATGCTTGCCCATAAAGCACCTTCGACACCAGTGGGCATTGTCCATAGCGTGTCGCGCGAAGAAGAAAGTGCCGTTATTTCCACACTGGAAGACTTTACAAAGGAAGAGATCAATATGTTTTCTTTGGTCATCATCGGCAATAGCCAGACCTATGTGAAAGACAATCATATGATTACGCCTCGAGGCTATCGTTTATGATTTTTGTAGCAGCTGGAACACAAGATGGCAGAGAGCTGGTTAAGCGGCTTTTAGCCGAGGGTCATCAGGTTTTGGCTTCTGTAGTCAGTGAATACGGAAAAATTCTGCTTAGTGATCATGAAAACCTACAAATTAATGAAAATCCGTTGGATTTAGCTGGACTTAAGGATTGTATCCAAGAAAAGTCCATAGAAATTTTTGTGGATGCAAGTCATCCATATGCAATCAATGTTTCTAAGAATGCCATGGAAGCTTGTCAAGAATTGGGTGTTTTTTATATTCGCTATGAACGAGAAGCTTCGGAACTTCCTGACTATGATCGATTCCATTTAGTAAAAGATTACCATGAGGCTGCAAAAAAAGCGTCTTCCTTTGGGAAAAATATTTTTTTGACGACAGGCAGCCGTAACTTAGCGATTCTAAAGCATGAAGAAGCGTTTAAAGATTGTCGTTTGATCGCCAGAGTTTTACCGGAAGTGTCTGTTCTTCAAGAATGCCATGACTTGGGGTTTAGGCCTAAAGATATCATTGCTATGCAAGGCCCGTTTTCAAAAGAGCTCAATAAAGAACTGTATGTGAAGTATGAGGCCGATGTTATTTTGACCAAAAACAGTGGGAAAATCGGCGGAACGGATACCAAGATAGCCGCGGCTATAGAACTTGGATTACCAGTTGTAATGATTGATCGACCACGTCTATTATATCCGCAGATGGCACAAGATTATCTTGCTGTACTCGCTTTTGTAAAAAAATATGCAACAAAATGAGGGATTATCATGGAATTTATAAAACAACCGATGAAAATAGAAGAAAAAAGTATGGAAATCATTGCACCATATTTGAAAGATCTGAACTTGACTGAAGAGGAAACAAAGGTGTATTCTCGAATGATTCATGCTGCAGGTGATGTTGAGTATGCACCGATTGTAAGGCTTCATCCAAAAGCAATTGAGGCGGCTAAAACAGCGCTGCTTGCTAAATGCAATATTTACGCAGATGTCGAAATGGTTCGAACTGGGATCAATAAGAAAAAATTGGCTTCTTTTGGTGGACGTGTCGAATGTCTTATTGCCGATGAAGAAGTTGCTGAATTGGCAAAAAAAGAGGGAATAACAAGATCCATGGCTGCCATGCGTACTTTTGGCAAAAAGCTCGATGGCGCGATTGTGGCTATAGGGAATGCTCCGACAGCTTTGTTCGAAGTTTTGCGTTTGATGGAGGAAGAAAATATTCGTCCGGCTGCCATTGTCGGCATTCCGGTGGGGTTTGTCGGGGCGGCGGATTCTAAAGAAGAATTAGCAAAACAGACATTAGTCCCATATATTACAGTTGCGGGGACAAAGGGTGGCAGCCCAATTGCAGCTTCGGTAGTCAATGCGATTATGTATATCTTAGACAACAAAAGATAGAAGGAGATTACATGACAGAACGAAATGTTCCTCGTATCGTGATTGCTGCAACGCAAAGCGGTTCAGGGAAAACGACGATTGTAACAGGTTTATTGGCAGCCCTGCGGCAACGTGGGCTAAAGCCTCAGCCTTACAAAATTGGGCCGGATTATATCGATCCAGGTTATCATGAGCTGGCTGCTGGCACAAAAGGGCATAATCTTGATACATGGCTCGTGCCAAAAGAAAAAATACAATCGATTTTTTGTCAAAGTGCCAAAAATGCAGATATTGCAGTAGTTGAAGGTGTCATGGGGCTCTATGATGGCGGGAAAAATGGCATAAGTTCTACTGCATCGTTAGCAAAACTCCTCAAGACCCCTGTTATTTTAGTGATTGACGTCAAGTCTATGGGCGATAGTGCTGCTGCCATTGCCTTGGGGTTCAAGCAATACGATCCGGATGTTTGGTTTGCTGGCGTAATCTTGAATCGCGTTGGTTCTAAAAGTCATCAGGAAATGATTGAATCTGCACTAAATAAAATTGGTATTGAAGTCTTGGGTGTAGTATTTCGAGATAAAGGATTACATATGCCAGAGCGCCATTTAGGTTTGGTTCCCACGCAGGAAACGGATTCTGCGCTGTTTGTAGAGAAAATTGGAAGAGCGATGACGGAGCAGCTGGCAATAGAGAAAATCGAACAAGTTGCTAAAATGGCGCCACCGTTGCTGCTAGATGAAATGAAGGAACCTCAGATAAATCTTGATAAAAGGGTAACGATTGCTGTTGCTAAAGATGAAGCTTTTTCTTTTTATTATCCAGCCAGCCTGGCTGTACTTGAACAGCTTGGTGCTAATATCGTTTATTTCAGCCCTCTTGAAGATAAAGAACTGCCAGCAGCGGATGGAATCATTTTAGGTGGTGGATTTCCTGAAGTTTTTGCTCAGCGATTAGAACATAACACCGAATTTCGAAAATCGCTAAAAAAGGCAGCTGAGCAAAAAATACCCATATATGCCGAATGTGGAGGTTTTATGTACCTGACCGAATACTTGATTGATTTTTCGGGAAAGAAACATGAAATGGTGGGGATCATTCCTTGTGGTTGCCGAATGAATAATAAATTGCAGACCGTCGGTTATGTTGAAGCTGCGATGAAACAGGATACTTTGTTGGGAAAAGCTGGAACGGTACTACGGGGACATGAATTTCATTTTTCTTCGCAAGATATGACTGATGCAGAGACTTTTTCCTGGGCGTTTACGTTCAAAAAGAATCGAAACCAGGAAATTTATGATGGCGGTTTTTTTCAAGAAAATTTGTTGGCATCGTATCTTCATTTACATTTTGCTGGGAATATAGAAGCGGCAAAATACTTTATTGAAGCGTGCCAAAAAAATAGAGCACGGTTATTTTAAATGGAGGCAGGCACATGGGGAAGATTGTCTTAATTGTTGGCGGTGCACGCAGTGGTAAGAGCAGTTTTGCTGAAAGTTATGCCGCATCTAAAGGAAAAAAAATTGCCTATATCGCAACTGCGCAAGTTTATGACAAAGAAATGGAATATCGTGTAAAATTACACAGAACGCGTCGGCCTAGTGCATGGAAAACCTATGAATTCCCTTACGGGGCGGAGCAGGCTATTGTCGAAGCGGCAAAAGAGCATGATATGATTTTATTTGATTGCATCACACTTTATTTAAGTAATTTGCTCT
>CBDTTM010000121.1:0-7608 GCA_965363355.1 uncultured Selenomonadaceae bacterium
AGGATGCCGATTCGCCCCGAAGTACCTGCCCCCAGATAAAAGAGGCGCCCACCGGATTTTAGACTATCTGTTATCATGTCGATTGCCGCGGCTATTTGTGGCAGCGCTTGCTCAATTGCCAGTGCGACTTTTTTGTCTTCTTCGTTTATGATTTTTGCGAGTTCTAGTGTAGATACCTTGTCGATGTTTTTGGTAGCAGTATTTCTGCTTTCTGTGATAAGTTTTTCCAGATGTATCATGAGACAACTTCTTTCTAAGATAATAAATGTATACATAGTAATTAGACAAAGGGGGGGATAAATCCTGTTAAGAAAAATAGCTCTTTTTGTCGTTAGCTTTTTTGCAATTGACTTAACGAATCAAGTCTACTATAATAATCGAGCAATTGAAAATAAATGGAAGTTCCATAAAATAATGAAATGAAAAGTCTTTAATGGCTGTAAAATAAAATGAGTGGGTGAATGAATTGAATGATTGGAAGAGAAATGTCTTTGTATTGGGGTTTAGTGTCGGCTGTACGTCAATAGGTTATACGATGCTGGTTCCTTTTTTGCCGATGTATTTATTAGAGTTAGGTGTCGACCATGAACAGGTTACGATGTGGTCGGGGATAGTATTTTCTGTCACTTTTTTAGTCGCAGCTATCATGGCCCCGCTTTGGGGGAAAATGGCTGATAAGCAGGGCAAGCGCTTGATGGCATTACGTGCTGGTGTTGGACTTGGCATTGTTTATTTTCTAGGTGGGATTGTCACAAGTCCAGAGCAGCTGTTTGTGGTACGGATTTTACAAGGCTTTGCCAATGGATTTTTGCCGGCAGCTCTGGCGATTGCCTCATCGAGTGCGCCAAAGGAGAAACTAGGCTATAGTTTGGGTGTCGTCCAAACCGGGCAGATCATAGGCACGGTCCTTGGCCCATTGATTGGCGGCGTCATCGCCCACATCATAGGAATGAGGGCGTCGTTCATGTTTGCGGGCGTGGTGTTGATTCTTGTTGTTTTATTGGTTGCGGTGATGGTAAAAGAACCTGCTGCAACAGTTGTTGAAAAAGAGAGAGAGCCAGTTAAACCTAAAGATGAGAGTATCTTAGCCGATATAAAATATGCTTGGCATAACCGTTTATTGGTAGAAATGCTGTTTCTATCCTTTATCATCAGTTTTTCCAATATGGTTTTACAGCCGGTCATTTCTCTATATATCGCGCAAATTCAGGGATCTTTTGACAATGTTGTCTTGACTTCGGGAATCGTTTTTAGTTTGGGTGGAATAGCAGGGGCTTTATCGACGACTTCATGGGGATCTTTTGGTCAAAGACGAGGGTATTTTTTGGTATTGGTCCTATCTTTTTGTGGGGCGGGATTTTTTAATTTCATGCAGTATTTTCCTTCGACGGTCATGGGCTTTGCCCTTTTGCAGTTTTGCTTTGGCTTGTTTTTCGTTGGGGCAAATCCAGCGGTCAGTGCCATGTTGGTCAAGGCGACAAATCCTGATTTTAGAGGCAGGGTGTTTGGGTTGATGACGACGGCAAATCAATCTGGAGCGATGGTTGGGCCCTTGGTGGGAAGTTTTATCAGCACATTATTTGGGATAAAAACGGTGTTTTTATTTACGGGGCCAATGCTGATCATCATAGGGGCCATCGTTTATATGCGCTATCTTCGCAAAAGGCAAGTGACGGAATAATTTAGATTTGCTTTTTGCTGGGGGATATGCTACCATGCATTTGTGGCAAATAAAGATAATATCAATGATTTGAATTATACTTTTCGATACGCCTAAAAATAGGATATGTTTTATCTGCTTAGATCTGATGTGGACTGAGACAGAAAGGTGAAATCATAAGATATGTATACGTCTGCCTTTCGGCCAAGTTTGCCGGAAGGCTTTTATTTTGCCCAAATTTATTTTTGGAGGGAAATATGGATACGATGAAAAAAGTAACAACAGCTGTTTTAAAAGAATGGAGAAAGGAAGGTAGGCCGATCAGCATGTTGACTGCCTATGACTATGGCATGGCTCGATTGCTAGATGAAGCAGAAATCGATATGCTCCTTGTTGGAGATTCCTTGGGCAATGTCGTTCTTGGCTATGATTCAACCTTGCCAGTGACGATGGAAGATATGATCCATCATGGAAAAGCTGTTTGTCGCGGGGCTAAACGTGCTTTTGTCGTCGTGGATATGCCCTTTATGTCCTATCAGGTTTGTGCGGAAGAGGCGGTCAAAAATGCTGGCCGAATCATGAAGGAAACTGGCGCAAATGGAGTGAAAGTCGAAGGCGGACAGGATATACTGCCAGCCGTTAAGAAAATAATAGCTGCGGGAATTCCTGTTGTTGCACATTTGGGGCTTACGCCGCAATCAGTAAATCAGCTTGGCGGTTTCAAGGTGCAGGGAAAAGATGAAGAAACAGCCCAGCAACTCATCAATGATGCAAAGGCATTAAGCGATGCTGGCGTAATTGCGATTACGTTAGAATGTGTACCTAAAGATCTTGCTCAAAAAATCACCGAAGAAGTCGCTGCACCTACTATCGGAATAGGTGCAGGCAATGCTTGTTTAGGACAGGTGCTGGTTGTCAATGATATGCTCGGGATGCAAAGTGATTTTGTACCTAAATTCGTCGAAAAATATGCAGATTTAAAAACAGTCATCATAGAGGCGGCAAAACAGTATAAAAATGCTGTTATAAAAAGAGAGTTTCCCGCCGAGCAGCACTCATTTAAAATATCTGCAGAAGTTTTGGACAAACTATACTAAGATGCCGGAGGGGAAAATCATGAGAATAAAAGTATTTACGACAACCAAACAAATGCGAGAATATGTGATGGCTTGCAAGAAAAACGGACAGACTATAGGTCTTGTGCCTACGATGGGAGCACTCCATGACGGTCATTTGAGCTTGATGCAAGCTGCAAAAGCAAAATGTGATGTCACCATTGCCAGTGTTTTTGTCAATCCGGTTCAATTTGGGCCGAATGAAGACTATGATGCCTATCCGCGCCAATTTGAGGCCGATTGCCAAAAACTTGACCAAGCAGGTGTGGACGCTGTTTTTCATCCCTCACCAGATGAAATGTACCCTGAAGGCTATACGACCTATGTTACAGTCGACGGCAGCCTTACCAATCGGCTTTGCGGAGCTAGTCGACCTGGACATTTTCGTGGAGTCGCTACAGTTGTGACCAAATTGCTGAATATCACGCAGGCCGATCGAGCTTTTTTCGGACAAAAAGATGCGCAGCAGGTTGTTGTCATAAGTCGTTTTGTCCGTGATTTAAATATACCGGTGCAAATTGAAATCGTACCGATTTTTCGTGCTGCAAGTGGTTTGGCGTTGAGTTCACGTAATGCGTATCTTTCCGAGAAAGAGAGCGAGAAAGCGTTGGTGTTATCAAAAAGTTTGCAGATGGCAAAAGAAGCTTACCAAAAAGGTGAAGTGAGAACCAATCAATTAAAGAATATAGTGAAAAATAATTTGCAGGCGGAAGCCGCCGCAAAGGTGGAGTACGTAGAACTCTATTCATTTCCGGATTTAAAAGAAGTTGAGGAAGTGCAAGAAAAAGCCTTATTGGCAATCGCGGTAAAGATTGGTACCGTGCGATTGATTGATAACGTTTTATTGGAGGCTTAAAAGATGATACTTAATTTATTGAAATCGAAAATTCATTGTGCAATAGTCACGGAAGCTAACCTTCGTTATATGGGAAGTATCACAATTGATGAAGAACTCATGCAGGCGGCGGATATTTTGCCAAATGAGCGAGTCCAAGTCGTCAATAATAATAATGGTGAGCGACTCGAAACTTATGTGATTCCAGGGAAAAAAGGCTCTGGTGTGATTTGCCTCAATGGGGCTGCGGCTAGGTTGGTACAACCAGGTGACGTAGTCATCATTATGGCATATGCCTTTATGGAAGAAAAAGAAGCCAGAGACTATAATCCAGTGGTTGTAATGCTCAATGGAAAAAACAAGATAAAAGAAATCCGTCAAGCAGAACACGCCGGCGAAATGGTTTAACGCATAGAAAAGGGCCAGTGCAAATTTTTAATATTGCACTGGCCTTTTTGATGATTCAATCAGTCGAATTCATTGCCTTTGGGTTCTTTTTTTAGCGCGATCACTCGGTCTCTATGGATATCTTCGATTACGAGCTTGATGATGACGGTACAAGGGACCGCAAGGAACATACCAGTTGCACCGAGAAGCTCACCACCGAAGATGATACTTAAAATGATAGCGACCGGATGAAGATTCAATGATTTCCCAATCAAGTATGGATAGATGAAGTTATGGTTAAGCTGCGTCAAAATGACGTAGAAAAGCATTGTTTTTAGTGCGAGCATCGGAGCCTGTGTCGCTGTGAGAAGTACCCCGAATGTTGACGCCAGTGTGGGGCCGATAACGGGGACAAATTCACTTATGCCCGATAACACAGCAAAGACAGATGCATAGGGAAGTCCCATGAAGGTGAAATAGAGAAAGACGACGATCCCTGTCAATATGCAGATGACAATTTGGCTTTTGATGTAATCTTTTAATGAGCGAAGAATGTTATCAAATAGAGAAAGTACACGAAAGTAGTCTTTGTGAGGAAATAGTTTTGCCAAATACATTTTGATTTCTTCGCCATCTTTTAGTAAATAAAAAGTAACGAAGATGATGAGAATGATATCAAGTACTTTACTGAATAAACTGATGATAATCGTCAATGAAGATTTTAGCGCTGTTACGCTGAAACTGGTCAATTCTTTTAAGAGGTTATCGAGTTCCTGATTGATGAAGTCTGAGAGAAGAAAATCGGGAATCAATTGCAAATTGCTGGTTATTTCCGGGATATCTGCAATGAATTTTGTAAATGTAGGAATAAATGAACGCGATACCATTGCCAAAAAGCCGATGATCAAAGCAAGAAACGTCAATAAGACAATGGCAGCGGCCAGTGTGCGAGGAAGTTTTTTATTGATCTTTTCCACGAAGGGATTGAGTAGTAGACTCAATAATAGGGAGATGAAAATGATGAAAGCTAAGGATGGGAAAAACCAAAACATGGATAACAATAAAGAAAAAGTACAACCGATTAAAATAGATGTTCGATGTTTATGCCACATAGAATCCTCCTGATCAAATTAAAATATAACTCATTATAACATGTTATTATACCGTGTTTTTCTTAGGATTTCATAGGTTTTTGTCTGATTGAAAAAAAAGATGAAAAATGTCATATTTTTTACTATTTTAGTCTTGTCTGTATTTTGTATACATGATACAATGCGCATATAAGGTAATTAAACCATAACCAAAATAAATAGTATTTAGATTCAGAAGGTTGAAAAATTTACAGTTTCGAAAAGAAAGGTCAGGATGAAAAATGAGAAAAGAACATGATTTTTTAGGTGAATTGGAAGTACCAGATGAAGTGTATTATGGAGTACAGACTTTAAGAGCAAAAGAGAATTTTAACATCACAGGAGAAAAACTCGATAGTGATTTTATTAAAGCGATGGCTACAGTTAAAAAAGCTGCTGCTACAGCAAATATGTCGACAGGCCGTCTTGATAAAAAAGTAGGAAATGCTTTGATTGCAGCTGCAGATGAAGTAATTGCTGGACAGTGGCTCGATCAGTTCCCTGTAGATCCAATTCAAGGCGGTGCAGGAACTTCTGTAAACATGAATACGAATGAAGTTCTTTGCAACCGTGCACTTGAAATCATCGGTGAAGCAAAAGGACGTTATGATATTGTTTCTCCAAATAACCATGCAAATATGGCACAGTCGACAAATGATTCCTTCCCAACAGGAATTAAGGTTTGTATCATCAATAAAAGCAAACCACTTATCGGTGCTTTGCAGCGTTTAGTCGATGAGCTTGAAAAGAAATCGATAGAATATAAAGATGTCCTTAAAATGGGACGTACGCATTTACAAGATGCAGTGCCAGTTACTTTGGGACAAGAAATGGCATCGTATGCTTCCTCGATTCGCCGCGGCATCAAACGTATTGAAGTTGCTGTAGCTGGCGTACATACGATCAACATGGGAGCTACGGCTGTTGGTACAGGTCTCAATGCTGAACCTGAATACATTCGTCAGGTAGCTAAAGCATTGTCTGAAATCACTGGTGAAACATTTGTAACGGCAGATAACTTGATTGACGCAACGAACAATACCGATGGTTTTGCTGATGTATCGAGTGCACTTAAAGTTACGGCACTTGTTTTAATTAAAATGGCAAATGATTTCCGTATGATGGCATCTGGTCCACGCTGTGGATTCAACGAACTTAAGCTGCCAGCTCGTCAGCCAGGTTCTTCGATTATGCCAGGTAAAGTGAATCCAGTCATTGCTGAAGTGTTGAATCAGTCTTGCTACCAGGTTATTGCCAATGATATGGCGGTGACTTTAGGTGTTGAAAACGGACAGTTCGAACTCAATGTCATGGAACCAGTCATTGCATTTAATTTATTCAATTCGATGCGTTATATGACAAATGCAGTGAATACATTCGTTGATAAATTGCTTATCGATTTGCAAGCAAATGAAAAACAGTGTGAAGAATGGCTCGATAAAAGTGTTGGTATCGTAACTGCTTTGTTGCCGCATATCGGCTATGAAAATTCGTCGATGCTTGCTAAAGAAGCATATTCGACAGGCCGTCCAATCCGCGAAATCATTTTGGAAAAGGGCCTTTTGACGAAAGCTGCTATGGATCATATTCTTTCACCAGCAGAAATGACACAGCCAGGTATTGCTGGTGCAGATCTTTTAACAAAATAAACCTCTCATTTTGATAAATAAATATATCCCTAAAAAAATTCCCGCTGAGAAAGTAGTTCTCAGCGGGAATTTTAATTTTATTTTATTCGATTTAGTTGATCTACTAATTCACCAGCAGATGGGTCACAAGCTTGAACGGTCATAATTGGCTGGTCGCCTAAGTAGAGAATGCCATTATCATCGCTATAGGCATTTGAGGCGTTTTTATTGTTATGGTAAGCTGCGGCTAGGTTGCCAGCAATCAAGTACGCGCGTTCTTTGCCGCTTAGGTTATCCATATCATTTACGGTCATAAAAACCTTATTGCGGATTTTAATGACACCATCGCTTACGGTTACTGCATTATTGCTTAACTCAGTCAATTTCTTGCTGTAATTTGTGCGGCGGTCTTCATTTGATGGATGGTCAGAAGGGGAGAAGATTTCTCCGGCAAAATTCTTGGATGAGGAAGAACCTTGTTTTTCAATGACTCGCTGCCACACCGCGGCACAGGCGCCAGGATTATAGCCAGCACCAGTGATATAGTCAAAAGCCAAATTATCAGCTTCCCATTCTTGTGGTTTGGTTACCTGCGTTGCTGTCGCGTAATTGGCAAATATTCCGGCGGCGCTATTTGAGGCACTATTGTTTTGGGCTGCCGCATAAATTTGGGCAATCAATTCGTAAGGCATTGATTTTGATAGGCTCTTTGCAGGATGGTCCTTTTGACCATGACCCATTTCATGAGCGATTACAACAGCGATTTCGTCGGTATTGGACAATAAATCAAACAGACCTGTATTTACGCTCATATTGTGGCCTAATGAGCAAAAGGCATTGAATGATGTATCAT
>CBDTTM010000122.1:0-7603 GCA_965363355.1 uncultured Selenomonadaceae bacterium
TACGATGGTTCGAATCCATCCCTGCCCACCAATCCCGGCGGCGTAGCTCAGTTGGCTAGAGCATGCGGTTCATACCCGCAGTGTCAGGAGTTCGAATCTCTTCGCCGCCACCATATGAAATTTAAGCACACAGCATTGTGTGCTTTTTGTTTGCCAATTTTTAAATACAAAAATACAAGGTACAGCCAAAATTGCGCTGTACCTTGTATTTTATTCTATTGAAGTTGTTTACTCGATGATCTCAGAAATGGAAATCGATCTGTGTGCGAATCAATTTTCTATTTTTATCGCCCTCGACCTGTTTTTGCTTAGAATAGAAAGTTTCCCACTGTACATTTTGATATGGCACATAGGTTACGCCAAGAATCCAGCCTTTCATATTCGATGGCAAGGAGGACCATTCATCATCATGTGATACATCCCCGTATTTATCGAATTTCATAAAACGGGCATATGAACCAAATGAACCTACATGTTTTAAATCCGTTCCCTTATAATCAACGCGATATTCTTGTGATGTATTGTTGTTATCCGCATTTGTTCTGGCATACGTAGCGGTGAGTTTCACGTTTTTCGCTGCCTGTGTCCGTAAATCGACTTCACCCCAGCGGCTTATATTACCCTCAACATTTTCTTTATTACTGTTTCCGCCATAGACAAAGGCAGCGTCGAGATTATGTCCAAGTTTCCCCATCAATTGTCCACCATAAAGAGTTGTACTAGAGCCGCCATTGCCATCACTCAAGGTGACAAGGCCGCCTTGCCGTGGACGTAAATTGAATATAGAAGCTTTCCAATCCGGCGTCAGATTATAGTCGAGCTGTGCTCCGTCTGCCGCATGCCCCATGATGACATTTTGAAAGCCATAGCCCCACCATTTTGTCCCCATAGTGACACCTACAGCCCCGGCTTTGCCCTCAACCCAAATTCTTTGGAATGTTCCATTCTGGTCGTCTGAACTATCCCTCTCCTCTTTTACTACACTTCCATTGCTTTGGTTAATTGCATAATCGCTATTGCGCCAAGACTGATTTGTCGTATAGCCTTTTCTCGTTTCACTCTGAAAATGTGCATCCCATTGATCTGCGACCTTCATTTTGCCTTCAAAATCCATATAAAAATGTTTATTGTTATCATCTTGTCCAAATGTACTAGAAGACGCCATATCATCATGATCGTATTTAGCTCTTACAAACCCGCTGAGCATAACATTGTCGACTCTCGATTTAAGGTCTTTTATATCATTTTCATTCGTTGTGACTCTTTTATTTAAAGTATCAAGCTCACCAACGTATTCTCTTTCCAATTTTTCAACCAGAGCTTGATCTGCCGGATTCGCATTTTTTAAATGATCCATTGCCTTAGCGACGACACTAGCCATTTCATAACGGCTCATCAAACGGTCACCGGCAAAGGTGCCATCCCCATAACCACTGATGATGCCATCTTTGGCTAATTGATCGATTGCCGAATAGCTCCAATGGTCCTTCGGTACATCAGAAAAACTGTCGGAAGCGAGTGCTGTGCCTGTGATGCCTAAAGATAATGCTAATGCAATTGCTGTGCTCAAAGTCTTTTTCATATTCTGACCCCTTTTATGTTTTAATTTTTTATAGTATTGCTCTTTATTACAAAAATTACATTTTACTTGACGTGCTTGGCTTAAGGCCAGTCGTTTGCGCAGATACGCTTTCATCAGCAAGTTCTTCTTTATAATAAATATTATCCTGAATGCGAACAAACGGGAAATACACAACTGCTGATATTGCGACGGTCAAAAGCTGCACAACAGCTCCCTGCCAGCCACCGAGCAAGAACCCAGCAATGACCGGCGGCGTAGTCCAAGGCACTTGCACTGCTGCGAATGGTGCTAAAAAGCCAACGGCGATAGCACCGTATGTCAAAATCAGTGCCAAGACTGGAACACCAATAAAAGGAACGATGAAAAACGGATTGAATACAATCGGCAAGCCAAAGATAATTGGTTCGTTGATATTGAACAAACCTGGAATAAACGCTAATTTCGAAATCGATTTCATTTGAGCCGATTTAGCTGAAATGAACGCTGCGATCAAGAAGCCCAAGGTCAAGCCACAGCCGCCACCTTTGATGAACACATCGGTTACCTGCTGTGTAATGATCTTTGCCTGTGGATTGCCGACCAATTGCTGTCCTGCATCCAAAAGAGCTTGATTATCTAGTGCATTTGCCATAAGTATCGGGTTTACGACGCCACCGACAATATTCGGTCCATGTATACCCGCCCAAAATAATACACTTTGCAGACCCGCAATGATGATGCCGCCGATCAATGTATCGGTCAAATTCTGCAAAGGCGTCTGTAAAACTTTAAACGCAATTTCGGGAAAAGTAATGCCAGCCGTGAACTGGCAAAGGAAATAAATAAATGCTGAACCTGTGAAGACAATAGCACCTGGCATAAGTGCCGCAAAAGCTTTGGCTACGCCTTCAGGCACGCCCGCTGGCATCTTGATTCCCAAATGATTTTTTTCACAGTAACAAAATACCCACGATACGATAAGACTTACTAAAATTGCTGTAATTACGCCATTACCGCCTACCCATTGACGTGGAATTACTCCACCAACGACTTCACCGGCTTTTGTCAGCGTCGTACCCTTCGTCAAAATCAAAAAGGATGCTAAAGCCAACATCGAAGCAGTGATTGCATCACATTCTTCTGCTTCACAGTATTTATACGTAATACCCAGGACACATAAAATAGCTAAAATATTGAATGTTGCATCTGAAACTTGAAAAAGCGGTGCTGCCCAATCCTTGCCAAACTGTGCTGCCATAAATGGACCGTATCCATCAAATGGCAAACATGCAATCAATAGAAACAACGACCCAATCAACGTCAGCGGCAAAGTCAGGATAAACCCATCTTTCAAGGCCACGATGGCTTTGATGCTGGCAAAACGCACCATGTAATCCAAAAACTTGTCAAACAATTCCTGCTTAGTGCTCATTCTGCTTTTCTCCTCTTTTTACCGTTTTGCGGCATAATGGTTTACTCAGAAATCTGATACGCGTATCTCTCTTATAAGACATTCTGAATATAACACATGAAAAAAAGCCATTCAACGGATTGAATGGCTTTCGATTCATTGTTTCATCATAGGTAAACATTTACTGGAAAAAAGCGTATGATTCGTGCAAATTGTTTCAATAATTAATCAATTCTATTAATTGCGTCATATTATACTTTAAACATTTTTTCAAAGATCTCATTGCGATTGAGTGTACTATCATAATGCTTCGCAAACAAAACACTGAACAATACATCTATCATAAATTTTGCTCCAGTCAAAAACACCATCGTACCGAGCTTATTAAAGTTTTGTTCACTCGCTACCCAAAGCGTTTCATCTGCCAATTTCGCCAGACTTGAATCTCTGACCGCTGTGAGTAAAATGATTTTATTTTGCCGTTGCTTCACGATTGATGCAATTTCAATCAGCTTGCTGTTTTCTCCCGTCCGGCTAATGATAAAGGCTGCATGTCCTTTTTGCGAAGCCAATGCCTGTACATATTGCGCTGATGTAGAGAGCGTGACGGTAGATAACTTTCCCGCATGCAAAAAACAGTAACAAGCTATTTCAGCTATATGTAAATTATTATCCATTGCGTAAAAATCAATATGTTCGGCATGATCTAAAAGCTGTGCTGCACGCATGATTTGCCCTGAATCGACATCATTGCGCGTTTCAGCAATTGCTTCAAGCTCAATTCTTGTAATCTTATCCAAGATGGATAGAATCGTATCCCGATTGCTGATGGTATTCGTTCCATGCCCAATCGCAATATTGTCGCGCATGGCCTCACTTGTAAATTTGATTTTAAACTCCGCATAGCCTTTGAGTCCGAGTTTTTGGCAAAAACGGACAACGGCCGCTGAGCTCGTATACGTTTTGATAGCCAGCTCTCTTGCGGATAAAGACGCTATGTCTTGATAATTTGCCAAGACATATTCCACGATTTGTTTTTCTGTTGGAGAAAAATCCGTTCCTTCTTTCAGCATTTTCACTAAATTCAAAATGAAGCCCTCCCTCTCTAGCACAAAACTCTCGTTATCTGAGCTATTTCCCGACAATGAACAAAGCTGCGACAAATATCTATCGCAGCTTTTACTCAACAACTATGTTTCTCAAAATAAAGGTTTATTCCGGTTTTTCAACTTTTGCTTTAGCACTTTCAAAAATAAGTGAATCCAGCAAATCAATAAGCTGATTGATCTCTGGTTTTGAAATCTGTCCACTGGCGCCCAAAGCTTCGCCCTTGCGACGCATTTCTTCATTAATTAATGAAGAGAAGAGTACTACCGGAACTTTTCCCAGTACATCGTCTTCACGAACTAATTTCAAAAGCCTGTGTCCATCCATCTGCGGCATTTCAATATCACTGATCAAAATCTTGACTTTGTCTTCAATCGGTCCAGGCTGTTTGGACAAACCTGCTAAATAATCCCAAGCTGCCTGTCCATTGTTGAAGTCGCGAACAAATTTATAGCCAGCCTGATGCAAAGTAGAAACGATGAGTTCCCTTAGCATTGGTGAATCTTCCGCCACAACAACATGCATGTTTTCACGGTTTTCTTTGATTGTGCCTTCTACAGCTTCTACTGTAGTCAGCTTTTCATTGATTTCCGGATTGATTTCCGCGATGATCGTTTCAAAATCCAAAAGCATGACAATCTTATCCGTCATCTTTATGATGCCGACTACCATCGACTGATCTCCACACTCTGGAGCTGGTTCCATATCTTTCCAAGAAATCCGGTGAATCCTCGATACATTATCCACTAAAAAGCCTACATTGTAATTATTGATTTCCGTCACAATAATGTTTTTCGGGTCACTGTTTCCTTCCACATTCAAACAACGAGGTAAATTCACCAGCGGCATAACACCACCGCGCAAAGTAAATAAACCGTCCACATACGGATGTGCTTTTGGCATTTTAGTCACAGGCACCCGTGTAATAACCTCACGAACTTTAGCCACATTGATGCCATAATTGACCTGGCCGATGCTAAATTCAACGATTTCAAACTCATTTGTCCCTGTTTCTAAAAGAATTCCCTGTTTATCCGTAATATTTCCTGCCATAGAATCTCCTCCATGTCCTAATAACTTCGTGCCGACAAATGCCGCCAATGAACAGAACTTCTGCTTAATGTAAAATCTATCACTAGTTTTCTTAATTCTTTATTTTCTAGATAACTCCTGCCTACTGACAAAGAAATTATTTTTTCTCAATAAGATAGGTCCATCCATCGGCCTCTTTGACCTGGCCTTCTTTGATCAAATGCCCCAAAGCGCGTTTAAAAGCACCCTTGCTGATCTGAAATTTATCCATGATCACTTCCGCAGAAGTCGCATCACTATAAGGCATTTTCCCTTGACGCTGCTCTAAAAGTGCTAGAATTTTTTCTGCATCGACCAAAATAGCCTTTTCTTTGATTGGACGCAAAGAAACGTTTATTCGCCCATCATCGCGAATAAAGGTCACTCTCGCAGTCACTTCTTCACCGACCTGTGGCTTAATTGGAATTTCTTTGTTATCAATGAATGCGATATGGCGCTCATCCGTAAAAAGGAACGCCCCTTGATCCGTATAATTGTAGATTGCGCCGTGTACCATATCGCCAAGCTTCAATTCAGTTGCTGGTTTAGATGCTCTTCTCATTTCATCTTCAACTTTCATGGTAACAGCCAATCGCCCTGATTTATCGGTATAAAGCTTTGCCCAAACAGTTTCTCCGATCTGCAAGTTTCCACGCATTCCTGCATATGGCATAAAGATCCCACGTTCTGCCCCTACATCAAGAAAAGCTCCATCTTTGCTGACATTGATGACCTTGAGTCTAGCAATTTGGCCTTCCTTCATTTTAGGCGTCCGCATGCTGGCCGTAAGACGTCCTTTAGGATCTCTGTATAGAAAGACCTTTACCTCTTCCCCAACAGCAACAGGTGCCGTTTGCTGGGTTTTATGCAATAATATATCATCTGAAGTATTGCCTGTTTCGGCGTCAAGAAATACGCCCATTTCTCCCTGGCGAACAATTTTGAGCACCACGACCGTACTTGGCCCATATTTCATTTCTTTCTTTTCTGTTTCCATCATAAACCTCTAATCTTCGTAAGGTTTGAGTGTTGCCGCACTCCATAAACTTTCCAAATTATAAAATTGACGGCTCTCTTCGGTGAACACATGCACTACGCAATCGCCGTAATCCAAAAGAACCCACTCTCCAGAGCGATATCCTTCTTTATGCAAGAACTCCATCCCCTGCGCTCTCATTTCATCTTCAATGTTATCGGCAATCGCTCTTGCTTGCAAGCCAGTGTTTGCACTGCAGATAATAAAATAATCTGTTGCTGCCGTCAACTCCTTCATTGATAAAATGACGATGTCCCTTGCCTTTTTGTCACTAGCAGCCTTCGCTATAGCCTGGCTCATATCCTCTATTGTTTTAAACACGTAATCTTCCTCCTGTTATTTGTTCTTTATTGACTTGTATCTACCGGAAATAAGTCCTGCATTTTCAATTCGATCTTCATGGCATCGGGAATCCAAATCGAATCGTCTTGCGATAATGTTCCCGGCAGTATGGTTGTCTGCGGGTTATCGGTCCGCAAGCCCTTAAAAAGCGTTATAACTTCACCGGTATCAACCATTTTTAAACTCGTATCCAGCTTATGCTGAAAAACATCCACGACCTTAGGTAGATTTGACAAAGTTTGAAGCTGCGTACATTTATCGTAGACTGCCTTGATAAAACGTTGTTGGCGCTGTACCCTGCCAAGATCACCTAAGTCATCGCTGCGATAACGCAGATATTGTTGTGCTTGCGTTCCATCTAAATGCTGATAGCCTTTTTTTAGATGAATGCTCACCTCTGCCTCAGGATCTTCGTAGTCCATGTCCGTCTCAACATAGATGTCCACTCCACCCAAAGCATCGACCAAAGCGGTCATCCCCGCTATATCAATTGAAATGTATTCTTGAATCGGTACATTGATAAGCTGCGTCAGGCTCTGCTGCACCAAAGCTTCGCCACCATAATGATAGGCTGCATTGATCTGTTCCGGATTTTTTCTCCCTGGAATAGTAACCAAGGTATCCCGTGGAATCGATAAAAACCGCACATCGCCGGTATCTTTCTTGAAACTGATCAAAACAATCGTATCTGCCCAGCGGCCTGTATTTCCTTCTTTACCCGTAACCCCGTCATCTAGACCTAAAAGCAATATATTGGTATAGCCTTCAAAACGCGGCCCTTGCCCCTGTTTTTTCAGTTCAATTTGACGTTGATGTTCTTCGTAGCTGTAATGGAGCGACTGATAAGCACTAGACCCCCACTTATACAGATGATAACCGCTCCATCCCACAATAAATAAAAAAGTCCCTAGCAAAAAAAAGAAAATCAATACTCTGCCTATTTTTAAACGACGGCGTTGCCGTTTCATTTTCTTTTTTCGTATGATATTTTGCTTTGTATCGTTTCCCATAAGCAATTATTTCCTCAATAAGATTTCATTACGGGCATCTACTGTATATGGATGGATCAAACTGC
>CBDTTM010000123.1:0-7553 GCA_965363355.1 uncultured Selenomonadaceae bacterium
GCATTCAACGATGTCATCGGTTTCGTCAATATAATCAAGGCCCCATTGATACATCACCTTTAAGACCGGCAAGATCTTTCGGCCAGAATCTGTGAGAGTGTATTCGACTTTCGGGGGTACTTGCGGATAGACGATGCGATTGACAAAGCCGTTGCTTTCGAGTTCTTTGAGCTGCTGGCTCATCATTTTTGGTGTAATTTCTGGCAGAAGCCGTTTTAATTCGCCCGAACGTAAGATGTTTTCTCCCAGATGCCATAGAATCAAGGCCTTCCATTTGCCGCCGATAAGAGCCAAGGTCAATTCCATAGGGCAGTGGTATTGGGTGTTTCTGTATTCTATCAATGAAATGCGCTCCTCTTGTAAAGTAAGAATCAAAAATATTCCATAATATCGTGTGAAATCTATATTTGATTATAACACAAAGAAAGGGAATGCTTAAGGGGCAGCATTCCCTTTCTTTGTCATCATTTAGGCAGAGATGAAAAATTTGTGGCTTGAAAGCTTATAGGAATATTTGGCATCATGCTCGATCGTTAAGGAGTCTTTGTTGAATTCGAGTTGGAGCGGCAGCGAAAAATAGATATCATCGTCGAGCGGGCTGCGTTTCTTTAAAGGAGAAAAGGTATGGACCTTTTCTCCGATAGAATTAAATACGTCTATATTGTTCAATGTCTTTAATTTTTTCAATTGATGCGTTTCTGTGAACTCTAGAGAGTTGGCATCGGCATGAATGCCTATACTCAATGGGTCAAAGGCTCGAAGTTCGCCAATTGGAGTTTGTATTTTTGCTGGATTCGCAGGTTCAAAGGATTTTAATGTACCATCAGGATGGAGTGAAAATCCTGTTTTTACAATAAATATTCCAAGCCCAGTCGTTACCTCGATGGTTTCACCAGGAAAGAGCGTCAGGCTTTTTAGGGTGTAGTCCTTGTAGAAGGTGAGGCTGATGATCTTTTTTGTGAAACTGGCAAAAGAAAATTCAAAAGATAATGGTTTGGCTAAAGCAGCCTCCATTTCCTCGGTCCAGTAGGCGGATAATTTTCCGTTTAGCGGAAAGATTTTTTTGAGTGTACCATTATCATGAAACGTAAGGAATTCTCCCGGAATTGTACCAAGCGGCGTATCAATGTTCATAGCTTTTTCTAAAGAAATGCTCTTTAAGTTTCCGTTGGGATAGAAAACAACCGATGGAATGTGTTTATGCCGGACATCCTCCTCTTGGTAATGGGGGATGAGCTCACCGTACTGCGTATGGAGCAGACTTTTTCCTTGTACGATACAACTTTCCAGGATGTTGTCTTTATAGTAGCTTGGAGCACAAATATCAAGCAAGGTTCCATAAGATGTTTTGATATCCATTATTTAACCACCTAACGTTTATATTTTATTGAAAAGTTGGTTTGCTGTAATATATAGAACCTAATCTTAAGCCTTTTATCAAGATAAGTCAATGTGAGTTGTTCACTTTGTTTTTCACTGGAGGAATAAAGTTCGTATTTACAGGATGTAATTTGCAATATAATTTTCATAAAAAATAAAATATTTTAATTTATTATTATTATTACGTTTATTCGAATACTATCTATTGACAAACTTAAAAAAGTAGGATATCCTAACAATGCAATAAATACTATAGTGTGTTACTGATCATGCAGGCATTAACTATTCTCCGGCTGTCATTTGGCAGAAGGAGTTATAGTTGATGCCTTTTTTGTTTGTAACCAAGAAAGGTCTGATTTAATGAAAGATGAAATTTTTAGTGTACTTCAGCGCGTTGGCAGAAGCTTTATGCTCCCAATTGCAATTTTGCCAGTAGCCGGGCTTCTGCTTGGTGTAGGCAGTTCATTTACCAATGCTACGACGATCTCTACCTATGGGCTGGAGAGCTTCCTTGGCGATGGTACGATTTTACATGCATTGCTGGTCATTATGAGTAAAGCCGGCAGCGCTATTTTTGACAATTTACCGATTATCTTTGCGGTGGGCGTTGCTATCGGTATGGCGAAAGCAGAAAAAGAAGTTGCAGCTCTTGCCTCGATGATTGCGTTTTTTGTCATGCATGTATCCATTAACTCGGTTCTTGTTTTGACGGGAAAAGTCCTAGCAAATGGTAAAGTTGGGCCAGGTGTCCTCGAAGGAACGATTGCCAATGTTTGCGGGATACCTACCTTGCAGATGGGCGTTTTCGGCGGGATTATCGTCGGCCTTGGCGTAGCGGCACTTCACAATCGCTATCATAAGATCGTTTTGCCAGATGCTTTATCGTTCTTTGGTGGGTCTAGATTCGTACCGATCATTTCGACGATTGTTTATGTCGGCGTGGGGATTGTCATGTACTTTGTATGGCCAATCGTTCAAAATGGAATTTTTGCTTTAGGTGGTTTGGTCACAGGTACAGGTTATGTTGGAACACTTATTTTTGGGATCATAAAAAGAGCCTTGATTCCGTTTGGCCTGCATCATGTATTCTACTTGCCATTCTGGCAGACTGCCGTCGGTGGCAGTATGGTCGTAGATGGTAATTTGATCCAAGGTGGTCAGAATATTTTCTTTGCGCAGTTGGCATCACCGAATGTAACGCATTTCAATGCAGATGCGACAAGATATTTTTCTGGTGAGTTCATTTTCATGATTTTTGGTTTGCCAGGGGCAGCTCTTGCGATGTATCGTTGTGCAAGACCAGAAAAAAAGAAAATCGCTGGCGGGTTGCTCCTTTCGGCAGCTTTGACTTCGATGCTCACAGGTATTACAGAACCAATCGAATTTTCATTCTTGTTTGTAGCGCCTATGCTGTTTTATGTGCAGGTCGTGCTTGCCGGAGCAGCGTATATGATTGCGCATATGCTCAATATCGCAGTCGGGTTGACTTTTTCCGGTGGTTTATTGGATCTGTTCATTTTTGGTATCTTACAGGGAAATGATAAAACCAGCTGGCTTTATATTATACCGGTAGGTATCGTTTATTTCTTCCTCTATTACTTCATTTTCAGTTTCTTAATTAAGAAGTTCAATCTTAAAACTCCTGGTAGAGAAGATGATGATGAAGAAACAAAACTCTTTACCAAAGCCGATGTAAACGCCAAAAAAGCGGCAGGAAATGCAGATGGCAAGGCTGGTGATGAACTGAGCATTGCGATTGCAGTCGGTTTAGGCGGTAAAAAGAACATCACTTCTGTTGATTGTTGTGCAACAAGATTGCGTTGCTCAGTAGCAGATGCGAATAAGGTCAATGAAAAATTGCTTAAACAAACAGGCGCTGTTGGTATTGTCCTTAAGGGCACGGGCGTACAGGTCATTTATGGCCCTAAGGTTACGGTAATAAAAGCAAATCTTGAAGATTATTTAGAAAATGCTTCAGATGAAGAAGAAATTGTCAGTGAAGCTTTTCAGGGACCAGCAGCTCAACTCGAAAAGGCAAGCGTGAGCCAGGAAAAACATGAATTGTTATCTCCGTTCAATGGTGAAGTAAAACCAATATCGGAAGCTCCAGATGAGGCTTTTGCCAGCAAAATGATGGGCGACGGATATTTTGTGACGCCGACCGATGGCAATGTTGTAGCTCCAGCTGATGGCGAAGTCATGTTCGTTTTTGAGACAAAGCATGCAATTGGCTTGAAATCTTCAGATGGAACAGAATATCTCCTGCACATTGGAGTAGATACGGTGAACTTAGCGGGCAAAGGCTTTGAAGTATTTGTTGAAAATGGTCAGCAAATCAAAAAAGGTGAGAAGCTCATGCAGTTCGATGTAGACTATATCAAAAAGAATGCTACATCAGATGCTTGTTTAGTCGTCTTTACTGGCTTGCAAGAGGGTCAGGAAATTCATATGGAAAAGGCTGGAATCGTTAAAGCCTTAGATTGTGTTGCGTCGTTTTAAATCGGGTTATCGGGGCAAAGAACAAAGATATTTTTAGGTAAAGAAAGCTCCCTCGAAAGATGACCTTTTCTTCATTATAATGTATAATAAATAAGATATGGTTACCTGTAAGGGGGAGTTTTTACCGTGTATCGGATAGTTAAAGTTCTGAACAATAATGGCCTGTTGACATTGGATGAAGATAATAAGGAAGTCATTTTGCTCGGAAAAGGAATTGGTTTTTGCAAAAAATCAGGCGAAAGACTTGATGATATAAAAGATGCGAAAATTTATGAACTGGTTTCTCGGCGAAATATATCGGCCTTGCAGATGGTTAATGGAATCGCTCCAATGTATATAGAAATTACGGCTAGGATCATCGATGAAGCTGAGCTGCAATTTGAGCAAGTCAATCATGATATATTTTTACCAATGGCAGACCACATTGCCTTGGCTGTAAAAAGAGCGCAAGAGGGAAAAGAATTGCCCAATCCCTTTCATCAAGACATCATGACGATGTTTCCTGATGAATATAAGGTGGCTGAACGCGGTAGAAAAATTATCAAGGAACTTGCTGGAATTGAGATATCGGAAGATGAAGCTGGTTATATTACCTTGCATATTCATGCGGGCTTATCCGATGAAAATATCTCAGAAAGTTTAGATGCAGCTAAAATTGTCGCGAAAACAGTTGAACAAATCGAAACTGCTTTAGATAAGAAATTTTTAAGGAATTCTTTGGGGTATAATCGTTTGGTCAGTCATATTCGTTATATGATTGCTCGCATACGAAAAGGTGAACAGGTAAATTTGGACATGGAAAGCTATGCAAAACAAAGTTTTCCCGAATCTTATGCTTTAGCGGAAAAGATTTGCCAAGCGATGGCGATCGATCTTGGTACGGATATTGCAAAAGAGGAAATAGGGCTTTTAGGTTTGCATATTCAGCGAGTTTTGTAAAAATTCATAGTCTAGTGAAAAGGTTATAAAGAAAAGGCTCCATTTTTGATGGGAGCCTTTTTCTTATCATAGAGCAAGTACATGCTTTTGTAGAAAAGAAACCTGCGGAAATATTTGATTTGATAAAAGCAAAGTGATATCATTTATTTAAGACAAAGAATTTTTAAAGAAAGTGGTGGTAAAGTAATAAAAGAACAAACATGGCAATGAGCAATAAAAAAATCGCTGTCTGGGCGACAGCGAAAAATGAAATCTGAAATGCCCTTTAACAGCGATATTAACAATAAACTTCATGAAAAAGATTAAGTTTTTTGTTAGATTTGTCGATATAATTAAAACATGCTTTTTAACCATGGATGAATAAACGGATGACAAGGATGAGAAGTCAGATGAAAATGCGAGCTACACCACAAGAGCTGGCAATTGTTAAGGATGCGATAAACAAGGAAAAGATACCACGTGTTCAAAAACGTTATAGGATACTGTATATGTTTCTTTCTGGGAAAACAGGAAAAGAAATAGCAAATATCATGGGTGTAACCGCTATAACAGTTTCTAATATTCATCGTGCATACAAAGCTGAAGGGTTGTCTGGAATCCAAGACAAGTCTATTCCGGGCAGACCGCCGCGCTTGATTCCCGAGCAGCGGGAAAAACTCAAGCAAACAGTTTTGCATAAAAACCCCGCAGATGTTGATTTTCCGAACCGGCAACATTGGACGGCGCAGCTGATTGGTGCTTATGTAGAGCGAGAGTTCGGTTATCATTATTCCATTCGCGGAATTACGAGAATGTTAGAGCATATGGGGATCGTTTTTATCCGTCCGAATTATGTGCTGGCCAATACAGAAGGCGTTTGATGGATTACAAATGAGTTCAATCTATGATTGATGGAAGAACAAGTACATGCAAGTATAGAAAAATCATATTATTGAATGAACATTACCGAACAAGTTTTGAGAAAATCATACTGTTGCACAGCTTGTAACACTTTATCGGCATCTGCTTTTGAAATCATAGGATTTTGATGGAAGTCAGATAGAGCCGTTGCCTTTATAATAAGAGGCATTGTTCCGGCACCAGCGAGGCTTTTGGGATTATCATCAGTCGCATAGGTTACGATTCCATGACGGATGACATTGCTGTCGGTGATGTTTTTTGAACCATAAATAACACGACCATCGACATCTACGATGTTTGGAGCCATCGCACGCTCAATGCCTAAGCCACGGCAGTCTATTACAAGGCCAGTGAAAGCTCCGGCTGGCGCAATGGCTGGTGGAGAAACGACTGGAGCCGTCGTGGTTGTGGTTGCAGGGACCGGCAAAGCAGCTGGAATAGGTGCTGGCGTGGTGGATTGTTGTTCTACTGGCGGTATAGCGAAGTTATCAACAGCTTCAGCTGAGGCATCCTGTTCAACAATACCCTTTGTTCTGCCAATGGCACTAGAGAGACTATTAGGGCCAAAGAGAGGCATGCTGACCGTTACCTGATAGTTTCCGTTAGATAAATCGTTTTCGTCAATGATGCGAGCATTTTTTATTGCCCCGCTGACGGCTGTTTTGATCGTATCGCTTTTTACTGCTAACTGAGCAATGGTGGTCTGATTTTCAAGTTCGACGCCATAGACAATACTGGCAAGATTTCGATAGGCATCAACGACGGCAGCTCTACGAGCTAAGGCTGAAGCCTGGCCTGTTTGCGTTACGGACTCTGGTGCACTTCCGATTCCAGTTGCCGTAATGACGTTGCTGTTCCAGTCGATACCCAAGGCAAAACAAGTTTGCGATAAAAGCAGCATGGAAATCAATAATAAGAGTGTACGTAATGTTTTCATAAAAAGCACCTTCCTTTTTTAAGCTTTTATTGAACGGTTAAATAGATTGCATGATTTGATATTTTGTCGATTATTGCACTGCCACTGGCAGTTTGTGTGATATAAAAGGCCAAAGATTGGTTATCTCCGTCAAAATCGAGGTCGATGATTGCTGCATTGTCAGCATAGGAACGAATGGAAATGTTTGTTGCTTCTGGTAAACAGCTTAAGGATTCCTTAAAAAGCGATAGGCTTGTGAAATTTTTTAAATGGCTGATGTATAATGTGTAGTGATCAGAAGCTTTGTTTGCATAGGTAAGGAGCTTTTTTGCTAAATCATCACCAGCGGATTCACCAACTTTATAGGCAGCGCTTTCAACAGCAGCTGTTTTACTAATATCTACACCGCTTGCTTCATAATGGCATTCTTCAAGAAGATCATTTGTATCGCCTTTTATTATAGTTGCAGTTAGAGCAGCATTAATCGATTCAATTGGTACTTGGGTAGTAAACCCGGTTGGAATCGAGTTGTAGATCATAGTTGCCTTTAAGATATAGTCAAAAGAAGGTTGCTGTGAAAAAATCGTTTCTGGTGCCACGGTGTTTTTGTTTAGTCCTGTGTTTGTTATAGAAGCTGAAGGCAGCTGACTTATGCTTGTTACTTGAGAAAAACCAGCTGCCCGCAAGCTATTGGCGATTGTACTTTCAGCCGTAGCATCGACTACTTGTTTGCCAGGTGATTGACCTAACACAAGAACGCCGATGTGGGCGTTGAACATTTGCGCTTGCTGCTCTTTGACTTTGTCCGCAGAGACCGTAGCAGAGGTATCTGCGTTTTGTTCAACAAACACGCGCGCTTTTATGAAATAAAGATCGTCTTCAACTTCTTTTCTTAGGATTTCATATTTTTTGATATGTC
>CBDTTM010000124.1:0-7515 GCA_965363355.1 uncultured Selenomonadaceae bacterium
GACTGCCGACCTGCCTCGCTGATCTCGATATCACAACAAAAACACAGCTTGAAGCCGTCATTAAAAAAGCCGTATCAACGCCTGATTTACTGCATGTTCCTTATAAAATCACGGATAAAATGATTCGTGGAGCTATCTTACAGCTTGAAAAATACAATGAACAATTAAAATCTGCCAGTTGAGGCCAAACTTTATATAAAACGCAACATAAAAACGCTCAAGAAACATTTATCCATAATGTCTCTTGAGCGTTTATTTCTCCCTGTTAAAGCAATCCACGCAGTGCTTTAACAGCAGGAATTTCTCTTGTTTCGTCCAACTTGTATCAGATTATTTTTCCGGATTATACATTAAAGGCATCGGCGTCAAGCATAGTGAAATACGCTATACCATAAGATATCTGGCTCTCAGCTCCCATATTCCTATTGACGCCATTTTTCGTAATTCCATCAAAACAGCCACCGGTAACTTCATCAATCAAAAAACAGTGTTCACGGTTTTCACCTTCGTACCAGCCAAAGCATTGATGGGCTCTTTTTTTATAGCTTGATTTTTTTGTAATCCGGAAAGCTTCTTTGAGCATCAGCAATGTCTCACAAGCTTCGATAGGTTGTTGATCGAATACAGCTGCCACTCCACCTTTTTTCAACCAGCCTTGACAACCAATGGGCTCAAAATACTCCTTCGAAAAAGTTTGGCGAATCAAAAAATCCAGACTCTCTTCTGCCACCACTAAGAATTCTGATTTTTTCGTGACCCGATAAGCTGCAAACATCGCCCATGGCAAAATACTATTGCTATAAGCCAAAACATTTTCAAACCAATGCCAATCCGAATCACTACATTCCCGATAAGAACATAGCAGTGTTTCGCCAAGCCTCACCACAGCCTCTTTTGCTGCATCGCTTTCCACTAAGGAAAGCCCAATAAGCGCATAGGCCTTTGCCCTTAAAAATTCTAAAGACTCAATCGTTAACAAGGCTTTATCAAGCATTGTATAAAGTGCAAGTTTTAAATCACTGGGTACATAATCCGCTGCAACAAGCGTCCCTATAGCCCATATACAACGACCTTGGCAATCATCAGACCCTTCCTCTTCCAGCCAATCCCGCCCATACGACATGAAATTCTTGAATTTCCCTCGATCGTTTTGTGCATTGAGCAAAAATGAAGCATATCTATATAAAATTTTCTCATAATTTTCTCCAGGATAGTTTTTTATTAAAAGAATTGCTAAGATCAAAGCTCTGGCATTATCATCAGTTGTATATCCATGTCGAGGATCCGGCAGAGAATACTTGCCATGCTGTAAAATCCCCGTATCATCCGTTAATAAAAACAAATAATTATTTTTCCATTCTTGCATCAAACCACCAAACTTTCCTTATTCACACCAGCTGCTATTTCCTCGAATAATTTCGCATATACAGTCGCCACATTTTCCCACATCATCGACTGCCCCAATAACGAAGTCTTTTCTTCCATAGATTTCTTTTTTTCTGGATGCATCAAGACATCGTCAATCTGCTTTGCCAACGCTTCTGCATCGGCAAACTCCGCCAACAAACCTCTTCCCTCAGCCAAAATTTCCTGCGCATATTTGTACGGGGTAGAAATAATTACTTTCCCATAGCCAGCAGCATAAGCAAGCGTTCCGCTAACAGCCTGGTTACGATCAAGATAGGGCGTCATGTATATATCAGAAAGGCACAGATACTGTACGATTTCTTTTTTGGACAAATATCGGTTAACAAATCTAACTTGTTTTTCGACATGAAGTTTCTTTACTAGTTTTTCCAATCCTTCTCGATATCCTTCTCCTGCAGACTCTTTTACACAAGGATGCGTTTGCCCTAAAATCAAATACAACACCTCTGGATGCTTTTCGGCGATCATCGCTATCGCTTTTATGCCATATTCCAGTCCTTTGCCAGGACTGAGCAAGCCAAACGTACTTATTACGCTGCGTCCTGCAAACCCAGAAGATGTCTTTAATTCTTTTCTAGACAACGTTTGTGGGATTGCAGGCACTCCATGTGGAATCACCACAATTTTATTTTCCGGAATATCATATATATCTCTCAGCATTGTTTTGGTAACATATGCCATCGTAACAATTTTTGTGCTTTTATTTCCCAGCTCCTTTAAAATATATGCTTGCTTAGGCAATGGATTAGGCAAAACAGTATGCAGCGTTGTCACTAATGGCACCTGCAAATGATCAACGAAATCAAGAATAAATTCGCCATTTTCGCCGCCAAAAATACCATATTCATGCTCTAAAACGACAATGTCCAAAGAAGCTTCATTTAGGGCACACGCTGCTTTACGATAGCTTGCCCTATCGGATTGATCTATTTCCAAAGTTACCCTCTTACTATAATCCATAGGTGCTTTGCTCACGGCAATGACCGTCGGCTGCACACCGACAAAACATGGATCCAATGCACGAACCAAATCCTGCGTAAACGTTGCAATCCCACATGCACGCGGTGGATAAGTGCTGATAAAAGCAACCTTCTGTTTCCCTTTGAACTTTATAACGTTTCCCTCCACACAATCATCATGCCCCTTCATCCTGCAACACGCTCCGGACTTGGTCCAGCGACTATATCAGGACTATGCTTCCGCTTTACAGCCATAACACAATCAGACAAAATGATTGCATCCGTTATTTTTGCATTTTCGCCAATCACCGTATCTGCCCACACAACACAATGATTGAGCACTGCAGTCTTACCTATAAACGTGCCCTGTCCAATCACAGCATAAGGGCCTATTATGCTATTAGCTTCAATCGTCACCCCATGCCCTATATATACAGGTCTAATGATTTTTACCGTCTCATCTATATGTGCTCCAGCTCCAACAAAATAACTATCCTTTAAAAAATCATGAATCGGCATCTGTATTTTTCCGCTAAGAATGTCCTCATGAAATACAAGATAATCTTTTGGCGTCCCCAAGTCACGCCAATAAGAACATTTATTATACAATGCCATTTTATAGTGTTTTTGCAATAACAAAGGATATGTCTGTTTTTCTATCGAAACGCAACAATCTTTCTCTATTTCCCGAAGGACTTCCGGTTCAAAAATATAGATACCCGCATTGATGAGATGTGACAAAGTTTCTCCTGCCTTTGGTTTTTCTTTAAATGCAGTGATATACCCATCCGTATCATATTCAATCACTCCATAGGCAGAGGGATTTTCTACAGAAGTCACAGCAATCGTTACAGAAGCTTTTTTCATTTGATGAAGCCTCAGCATTGCACTAAAATCAATATCGCTCACAATATCCGCATTAAAAACAAAAAAAGTTTCCGAAAAAAACCGCTCAGCCGCTTTAATTGCCCCCGCCGTTCCCAAAGGTGTCTTTTCATTGAGATATGAGATTTTCACGCCTTGGCGTTTTCCATTGCCAAAATATTCTTTAATTTTTTCTGGCAAATAGAATGTGCTCAATATGAATTCATCGATACCATATTTTTTTAATTTTTCGATATTTCCAGCCAGCAAAGGTATATCCAATATCGGAATCATGGGTTTAGGTAAATTTTTTGTCATTTCTTTAAGTCTGCTCCCAAAACCGCCTGCCAAAAATAATGCTTTCATGATTATGCTCCTTCTTTATTACAACTTGCTATCGGCCTCATCTGGTTTCGGACATTGCCGCAAATAATCAAGCAATTCGCGCTGCGTCGTCACTGCAACTGCAATAGATGTATCCGCCGCACCATAATATACCTTGATTTCATCGGTCGCCTTATCATAAATCCAACCGCAAGGGAATACTACATCATCTACATCCCCCTCTTTTTCATAGATCTCCTGCGGGCCTAAGATCCATTCCTCACTCCTGCGTAAAACATGCAAAGGATTCTCTAGTTCTAGTAAAGCCAATCCCAAACGGTAAATACTTCCTGCTGCTGTTTTCTTGACCCCATGATACAGAAGCAGCCACCCTTCTTCCGTCTCCATCGGTGGTGTATTCAAACCTATTTTATTCGCATCCCACCAGGCACCATCTCTTGCCGACAATAAAATATGGTGTTTGCCCCAAAAGACCAAATCATCTGATTGCGAAACCCAGATATGGGCCCCCTGTCCATAATGGGGCGTAATCGGCCGATGTATCAGCCACCATTTTCCCTGAATTTTCCGGGAAAACAATGCCGCATCCTTATCGTCCGGCAGCATCACCGCACCCAGGCGATCGAAATCGCAAAAATTTTCTGTCAATGCAATAGATACCAATGGTCCACCAACCGAATATGCGGTATAAACAATCGCATATTTCTTTATTTCATCGAGCCAAGTAATTCTTGGATCTTCTATACCCCATTTTTCTTCCGGATAATTTTTGGCATCTGCCTCTAATGTCGGTTCCTGGTCAATTTGCCAATCATGCATACCATCTGCACTGACCGCTTTCGTTAAATGAGATAGTCCTCTTCTATCCTCGACTCTTACCAAAAGAAGTACATTCCCCTTATAACGAATAGCTGCCGGATTAAACACCGTATTGACCGGGTACGTCCAGTCATGAGAAGACAATATAGGATTTCCTTTCGGACGTCGAAAAAGTTCATGATAGAGACTTTTATTTGATCCTGATAACGTGGTTACCAATTTGCTGATCATAGCTTTGTGCCTCCTATAAAAAAAAACGCCCCAGCACCATTTTTATTTTTTGGTGGTTACAGATAACAGAGAATCCAGTATCTATAACATCCCAAAGAAAAAAATCATCCAGGCGTTCGTGACACTCATTTTAATTTGAGTGCTATCCTCAGTTTAGTCAACTTACATACATCTGTCAAGTTGACAAATCAATATAAAAAGAAATCCATTGCTGCTTTTTTTATTGCTTTCATCAAATCTAAAAAAGAGCAAAAGAGTGTCACTTTTTAAAGGATTTTACTTGAAGGAGAGCGAAAATAGTCCTATCAGAACTTCTTGATTTCAAGTCATTTCAACTTCATCACCAAACCTTTCGTATAAAGCCCGGATATCATATTTATATATAACGGTAGACTGCCTGTCCTCTAGTTTGCCAATATATTTTGATATAAATTTATCCCCAAAACTTATACAAGGAGCGATGTAAAATGAATTGGTTTAGTAATCTGAAAGTTAAAGAAAAATTATATCTTTTGATTACCATTTTTACAATAGCGGTCATCGGGGTTGGTGTCCTTGGCTATGTAAACTTGAAAAGAAGCAGTCAGAACATGGACAGCCTTTATAAAGTTGATGTAACGGCCATGTCCTTAGCCTATGAAAACCGCATATTGATGCGACAGATCCAAAGCGATATATTCGCTTTGATGGCGACGAGCCTTGAAAGCGAAAACTCCCGCTTATCAAATGAAATCGATTCTTTGCGCAAGACTTTCAATGGGAACCTCGAAGAATATAAAAAACTGCCACTCGATCAAGCGCAGCTAGCAGAGCTTGATGAATTAAATGCGCTAATTTCTCAATACCGCACGGCTACCAAAGATGTCATTGATTTGGCCATGCAAAACAAAAACGGTGAGGCCTATGACCTTTTCCAAGAAAAAGCTGTCAAAACTTCCGATCAGGTCTTCAAAAAACTCGCATCCATATCCGATCACGCCAATAGATCCGCCGAGCAAATGAACCAATCCGGCAAAGACGACCTCTCCTCAACGACTATGATATCGACCAGCATCACTGTGTTAGCGGTATTGATAGGCCTCATTTTAGGCCTGTTCATCATCAAACAGATCAGCACCCGACTCGGCGATGCCATGCATTTTTTAGAAGATATTGCCAATGGTGATTTCTCGCAAAATGTACCTGCTCACAGCATGGCGGATAAAAGCGAATTTGGTAATTTGTCACATTCCGTTGACCGCATGAACCGGCATATTCGCGAACTCATCAAACAATTATCCAATACCTCCGCCCAGCTCGCAGCTTCTTCAGAGCAGCTGACCGCGAGCTCCGAACAATCTGCCCAAGCTTCCGCTCAGGTAGCAGAATCCATTACCGAAGTAGCCCAAGGAGCTGAAACACAGCTGCAAATGTCCGTTACCACGAAAGACATCGTCGACGAAATGGTAAAAGGCATTCATCAAGTCAGCAAAAATACGGTAGAAGCAGCCAAATCGACGAATAAAACAGCTACGGCAGCCACCGATGGAGGTAAGGCCATCGAGCAAACCATTGGCCAAATGGCGACCATTGAAAAAAGAACGGACGATGCCGCCAACGTCATCAGTGAGCTCGAAGAAAAATCACAAAAAATTGATAATATTGTCAGTCTCATTTCCGGTATTGCCGAACAGACAAACCTATTGGCACTCAATGCAGCCATAGAAGCAGCTAGAGCTGGCAGTGCCGGACGCGGCTTCGCTGTCGTTGCCGAGGAGGTACGAAAACTCGCTGAACAATCCGGGAGTGCAACAAAAGATATTACGGAACTCATCGTCGAAGTTCAAGCAAAAACTAATGCCGCCGTTGCCTTTATGTCGGAAAGCAAAAAAGAAGTCAGAACCGGTGCCGAACTAGTCAGCGCTGCTGGAATCAATTTCAATGAAATACTCTCCATGATCAAGGGAATATCCGCCCAAATCAATGAAATATCCGCCGCTACCCAGGAACTCACCAGCGGCACGGAAGATGTCGTAGCTGCTACAGAATCTATCAATAACGAAGCAAAAAAAGCTGCTGAATCCACGCAGACCGTTTCAGCAGCTACAGAAGAACAATCTGCTTCTATGGAAGAAATCGCTTCAGCCAGCACACATCTATCGACTTTAGCGATGAATCTGCAAAACGAAATACAAAAATTCAGAATATAAACAGCATACACTTTCAAAAAATAATACCCACTAAATCATAAATAAAAGGAACCCTGTGTTCTAAGGCAACAAACCTTATTCCACGGGGTTCCTTCTATTTGTCTGGCAGCATCTTCTCTTGCTGAATCAATTAAATGCGGTAATCATCTTTCACCGTATCCATAAGTCCATATTCCATAAGAATTTCTTCCAGTCGTTCCTGCGACATAGGCTTAGGCACGACAAAAAGTTGGTTGTCCTCTATTTCTTGCGCGAGATTGCGGTATTCATCAGCCTGCTTATCTTTCGGGCTGTATTCAATAACTGTCTTGCGGCGAATTTCCGCATGCTGGACGATATTGTCGCGCGGTACGAAATGGATGAGCTGCGTGCCAAGCTCGACGGAAAATGCTCGTAAGAGCTCCACTTCCCGGTCAACATTACGGCTGTTGCAAATGATGCCGCCCAGACGGACTCCGCCTTTTTTTGCGTACTTTTGAATGCCCTTTGCGATATTGTTCGCCGCATACAGTGACATCATTTCACCACTGGCAACGATGTAAATCTCTTTTGCCTTGCCTTCGCGTATCGGCATAGCAAACCCACCGCAAACGACATCACCTAGTACATCATAAAAAACATAATCAAGATCTTCCGTATAGGCACCCAGCCGCTCTAAAAGACCGATAGACGTGATGATT
>CBDTTM010000125.1:0-7449 GCA_965363355.1 uncultured Selenomonadaceae bacterium
AAAATCTGCAATTGTAAGTGGTACCCTTTCACCGTCATCATCTACACGAAGGATGATGAATTGTCCCGGTTCAGCTTTTTTAGCAATACGTTTTGCATCGAGTTCAAATAGCAAAACGTCTGGTGACAGCACTTGCTTTTTTAAAATCTTAAACATAAGTCACTCTCCCCTAAAATCAGAATACCATTCCATAGTACCGCAAAATTTTACGGCATACAATATTTATTTTTATTGTTGTGTATCATTTCTCACCGAATACCCCATTCAAATAAGCGAGAAGATTGGCTTTTATCGGCATCAAATAAATATTTTTATTCGTTTTTTTGACAAAATCCAGAACTTGACGAGAAAATTCAATGTTCCACTCCAGCGTTGGCGAAAAATGTTTTGGAAACACGATATTATTCTTTGTCTCCCAATAGTTCACCGAACGCTCCGAGGTGACCGGTGACACACCCCAATATACGTCTACGCCTTCAAGGATTTCCGCATAAATCTCTAAATAACGCAAGTCAAAAAAAGGCTGCGTGAAAAAACCACAAGCACCCGCCTGTATTTTACGACGGATTTGATATTTTTCCTCGCGCATACTGCTGCGATACTGATCGATTCCGGCAAAAACACGGATATGCGGCAGTTCGTCGCGGAACTTGCGAATGACATCCGTACTGACCGTCGGATAAATCTTATGTCCCATATCCTGCGGAGGATCTCCTGTTATGACAAGGACTTCATTTATATTATGTTCCAGCAGATAATCCGCCATCGGTAATGGTTTATCCAAATCGATATCAATGGCCCGAATATGAGGCATTACCGCCGAATATTGTTTTTGAGCAAAGGCCGCAGCTTCCCAGCTGTGCAGATCGTAACGTAAAAGGTCCGGTACATTAATCAAATCAATGCAATCATAATTATTTTTTAACAATTGAAGCTCTTCATTTAGAGCTTCTTCGCTTCTTGGAACTAGTTCTATTGAAATCCGTGTCATAGCGGCGCCTCCTTATTTGGGATTGTTTTTAAAACAACCCCGTTATTTTTCCATCATTTGTAATGTCCATATTTTCAGCTGCTGGATGTTTCGGCAGCCCTGGCATCGTCAATATATTCCCCGTCAAAGCAACGATGAATCCCGCTCCGGCAGAAAGCTTGATTTCACGAACGGTAATCTTAAACCCAGTCGGACGTCCAAGCTTTGTGGCATCGTCACTTAAAGAAGACTGTGTCTTTGCCATACAGATCGGCATTTTATCAAGACCTAGACTTTCTAGTTCTTCTATGGCTTTACGTGCTGGTGCAGTAAAGTTTACGCCATCGGCACCATAGATTTCTTTGGCAATCGCATTGATTTTATCTTCTATAGATGCTGAAATGTCATACATGAATTTAAAATCATTTGGTTTTTCAGCTGCTGCCAATACCTTTTCAGCCAAAACCAGGCCGCCTTCGCCGCCTTTTGCCCAAACTTCCGATAAGGCCACTTCAGCACCGAGTTCCTGACATTTTTGTTCAACAAAATCAAGCTCTTCTTTCGTATCGGTCGGAAAAGCATTGATGGCAACGACTGCTGGAAGACCAAACTTATGAATGTTTTCAATATGCTTTGTCAGATTTGCAATACCAGCTTCAAGAGCTGGCATATCGACGTTTGTAAGCTCATTTTTCGGCATTCCGCCATGCATCTTGAGCGCTCTTACCGTTGCGACGATAACGACAGCATCTGGCTTCATTCCGGCAAAACGACATTTGATATCGAGGAATTTTTCCGCCCCAAGATCTGCACCAAACCCAGCTTCTGTTACAACGATATCCGCTAGTTTAAGGGCAAATTTTGTCGCCATAACGCTGTTACAGCCATGTGCGATATTAGCAAATGGACCACCATGGATAAAAGCAGGGGTTCCTTCTAGTGTTTGTACAAGGTTTGGCTTAATCGCATCTTTAAACAGAAGGGTCAACGCCCCTGTGACTTTGAGTTCAGCTGCGCGGACCGGACGGCCGCTGCGCGTATAAGCGACGATGATTTGACCAATACGTTTTTTCATATCATCCAAATCAGAAGCTAAGCATAAAATTGCCATCATTTCTGAAGCCACTGTTATATCAAAGCCAGTTTCTCTTGGTATGCCATGCGCCTTTCCGCCCATGCCGCAAACAATATTACGCAATGCCCGGTCGTTAAGGTCAAGAACTCTCTTCCAAGTAATGCGGCGCACATCGATATCGAGCTCATTGCCTTGCTGTAAATGATTGTCAAGAACTGCAGCCAACAAATTATGCGCCGTAGTTATCGCATGGAAGTCGCCAGTAAAATGAAGATTGATATCTTCCATTGGCACGACCTGCGCATAGCCACCGCCAGCTGCGCCCCCTTTTAGGCCAAAGCAAGGACCGAGCGAAGGTTCACGCAAAGCGACTGCTACTTTTTTACCCATTTTATGAAAAGCATCGCTGAGCCCGACGCTTGTAGTCGTTTTCCCTTCACCAGCTGGTGTTGGATTGATTGCCGTAACTAAGATCAACTTGCCATTTTTTCTATCTTTAATGCGATTCCATGCATCCAAAGAAATTTTTGTTTTATATTTTCCATATAATTCTAAGTCATCATAAGATAAATCAAGTTTATCTGCAATCTCTGTAATTGGTCGAACTATGGCTTCCTGTGCTATTTCTACATCGCTTTTCATTAAAGTATTCCTCCTCGACATCTTGAGCCTGCTATTGAAATTATAAATTTTTATCTTATTTCTCTAACTGAAGTCTAGCTGCGGTGACCGTATTTTGCATGAGCATCGCTATAGTCAAAAGCCCTACACCGCCTGGTACTGGAGTAATAGCCGAAGCAACTTCCGCTACTGCTGAAAAATCAACATCGCCAACGAGTTTTTTCGGAGCAATGCGGTTGATGCCAACATCGATGATCACAGCTCCCGGTTTTACCATATCCGCCGTGACAAAAGCTGGCTTACCGATTGCCGCCACAAGGATATCCGCCTGCCGGGTTATCTGTGCCAAATCTTTTGTCCTGGAGTGACATACCGTAACCGTGGCATTGCGTGCCAAAAGCAAGTGAAACATCGGTTTGCCCACAATATTACTGCGTCCGATGATCACAGCCTGCTTGCCTTCAATATCAATTCCAGCAAGCTCTAGCATACGGATACAGCCAAGTGGTGTGCAAGGAACCAATTGTTCCTGTCCAGTGGCCAATTTACCAGCATTCACTGGGTGAAAACCATCCACATCTTTTAGTGGATCGATACGATTTAGTATTTCTGCTTCATCGACCTGAATCTGCGTCGGCAATGGAAGCTGCACTAAAATCCCATGGATTTTGTCGTTGGCATTTAGTTCATCAATTTTGTCTAACAGCATATCCTTTGTCGTATCATTTGGCATCTCGATGACTTCTGAATATATGCCAAGTTCCACGCAAGCTTTGTGCTTGTTGGCAACGTAAACCTTTGAGGCTGCATTTTCGCCGACAATGACAACGGCCAGCCCTGGGGTTACCTTATATTCTGCCTGTAATGCTTCCACCTTTTTCTTGGCATCTGCTTTGATTTGTGTCGCAAAAACCTTACCTTCTAGTAATCGTGCAGTCATTTGCATCCTCCTTTATAAAGAAAAAGGCCGCTCAAAGGCACCCGCATTTGCAAGTGCACGCAATAGCGGCCAATTCCAAGACATTAAATTTTATAAGGCTAAAAATGTAAACAAGAAAACGGCAATCGCAACAATACCATTTCTCATAAAATAAACTTGGGTAACACGGCTAAAATCAGAAGCCGATACAATCCAGTGTTGATAAAGCAGTGTAAGTAACGCAATGACGACGCCAACATAATAAATTGCCGACAAATCAAAGGACCAGCCAACGGCGATAAAACAAAGCAAACTGCAAAAATGCATGAACTTTGCAATTTTCAAAGCTCCCGCAGCCGTAAATTGTGTCGCCATCGAATGAAGGCCATGCGCTTTGTCAAACGCTTCATCTTGGCAGCCATACACGATATCAAAACCAGCAATCCAAAGGCAAACTGCCAAACACAAAAATATAATCGGCAAAGTCACAAAGCCCTGAATCGCCACAAATCCTCCCGCCGGAGCCATCGCTAAAGCGATGCCTAAAACAAGGTGGCAAAGACAAGTAACTCGCTTCATGTACGGATAGATCAGAAAAGGCAATACTGCCACCGGCAAAAGTTTCAAGCATATCGGCTGAAGCTGAAACACCGCCCCAAAGAGAATCAACAGGCTGCATAGGATCAAGACGATCGCCTCAAAAGGCTTTACTTCACCAGTTACCATTGGACGTTTGCTAAGGCGAGGATGTACTCTGTCGTATTTTAAGTCGATCAGATTATCAAGAGCCAAAGCTGCACTGCGCGCGCCTACCATAGCCACAGTGATCCATAGCAGGTCCCAGCCTTTTGGCACGCCATCTGCTGCCAAAAACGCCCCCATGTAAGCAAAAGGCAACGCAAAAATCGAATGATGCAATGCTATATTATTGACATGTGCAGATATTTTACTCAAGGCCAAGTTCCTTCCACTTTTCGTCTACGACTTTTTTCACATCATCACTCATAACGATTTCATCTGGCCATTCACGCGTATGACCTTCTTCTGGCCAGGACTTGGTCGCATCGATGCCGACTTTCGTTCCCCATTTTGGCATTGGCGAGGAATGATCGAGTACATCGAGCGGGCCATCGACCATCACGATATCATGTCTGGCATCGATATTATTGAATACGCGCCACCATACCTCTTGCTCATCTTGTACATTGACATGCGAGTCAACGACAATGATCATCTTCGTAAACATCATCTGTCCCATACCCCAGATTGCCTGCATGACTTTTTTGGCTTGCTGTGGGTAAGACTTTTTGATCGATATCATCGCACAATTGTGGAACACGCCCGCTAGCGGCAAATTGATATCAATGATTTCCGGCATCATCTGCTGCAAAAGCGGCAAGAATATACGTTCTGTTGCCTTTGCGATATAACAATCTTCCATTGGCGGCTTGCCGACGATCGTTGCTGGATAAATCGGGTTCTTGCGATGCGTTATACAAGTGATATGAAATACCGGATAGTCATCCGCCAGTGAATAATACCCCGTATGATCGCCAAACGGACCTTCTCGGCGAAGTTCATCAACCTTGACATAACCTTCAAGGACAATTTCACTATGTGCCGGTACTTCTATATCAACGGTTTCACATTTGATCATCTCTACTGATTTTTTGCGCAGCATACCAGCAAATACCATCTCATCGATATCACGCGGCAGTGGTGCCGTCGCCGCATAAGTCAGCACAGGATCGGTCCCGATAGCAACCGCCACTTCGATACGGTCTTTTCCCATATCGCGATAATCACGGAAATTTTCCGCGCCATTTTTATGTAAATGCCAATGCATGCCCGTCGTCTGTCCATCATATTTTTGCAAACGATACATGCCGACATTTCTTTTTCCTGTCTTAGGGTTTTTAGTAAAGACCAAAGGCAGCGTAATAAACGGACCGCCATCTTGCGGCCAACAAGTCAGAATCGGAAATTTATCAAGGGTTGGCTGATCTTTGATGATGACCTCTTTACAAGGGCCATGTTTAACATACTTCGGAAAATTTATCGCTCTTTTTGCCGTCGGAATAATCGACAGCAAATCCATTTTATGCTGCAACGAAATATACGGCAGTTTTAAAATTTCTCGAAGCTCGTCGGCGATATCATCCACTTTTTCAACACCAAAGGCAATTGCCATGCGTTCCATGCTGCCAAATGCATTCATGAGAACCGGCACATCATACCCTTTGACATTTTCAAACAGGAGTGCTTTATTCTTATCCCCCGACATTTTTGACACTCTATCGGTAATCTCTGTAATTTCCAAATCACAATCCACTGGCGTTTTGATACGCGTCAGTAAATTTCTCTTTTCAAGTTCATCTATAAACTCTCTTAAATCTTTAAAAGCCAAAATAGTGCTCCTTTCTTATTTGCGCAAAATAAACCGAACGATAAATACGCTGATCTCATACAACAAAATCATCGGTACAGCAATCATCGACTGTGAAAATACATCCGGCGTCGGCGATATGACCGCCCCTAAAACAAACGTCATAAAAATAACAATGCGTCGCTTCTTCCGTAGAAAAGCCGAATTGATGATGCCCATCTTAGCTAAAATAACGATGACCAACGGCAATTCAAAGATGACGCCAAACGGCAAGACAAAACTAATAACAAAATCCAAATATTTTCCAACAGACAAAAGCGGTTGCAAATCCGCTGAACCAAAGCCTAAAAAGAACTTGATGCCGGCTGGTAACACAAAGAAAAAGGAAAACAACATGCCGATATAGAAAAGGCCTGCCGAAACCGGAACCACAATACTGATCAAAACGCGTTCGCCAGCTGTCAAAGCCGGCAAAAAAAAGCGCCACACATGATATAGAACCACTGGCAAGGATACTAAAAAGCCCGTGAATATCGATACCTTTAAATAGGTGAAAAAAGCTTCTGCCGGTTGCATATAATATAGCTTTCCCGCAGGCAGCGTCAAATAATGCATGATTTCTTCAATGAAAAAATAGCATATAGATGTTCCTATTGCTATGGCAATAAAAGAATAAATCAGCCGATGCCTCAACTCTTCCAAATGCCGGATCAGCGTCATGTTTCCTTGACTTTCCTCTTCCACCTGCTCCAGCGACTTTTCGCCTACATATTCTTCATATGATTTTTCTTCTTCTGCCATAGATCGTTCCTCACTTTACGTCCGTTTTAACTGCATTGTCCTCTTTATTGACAACTGGAACTGCTTTTACTTCTGTTATCACTGCGCTGTCCACTTTTACAGGTGCAGCCACAGCCTTCATCTGCGGATTCACCGCAGCATTTTCTTCTTTGTTGACTGGCAAAACTTCAGTCGCTGCCGGTTTCACTTCATCTTCTGAAGCTGCTTTGAATTCACGCAGACTCTTTCCTACAGCCTTGCCTACTTCTGGCAGCTTTCCCGGTCCAAATACAACAAGACCAATCACTAAAATCAAGGCTACTTCCGGTACGCCTAATCCAAACATCTTTCATTCCTCCTAATTGACACTCCACTCTAATTTTATATTATACAATCCTTAAAAATAAAACACAACGCCCTATAAATTCATCTTATAAAAAAATCGCCTTTGTATAAACAAAGACGATTTTTTATCACAAACAATTCTTCAAATTAAAAACAAAGCAAAGCTGCAAAATCTTTTGTGTTCCTACTCATTTTTCGCTTTGATTACGCTATAAGCAAGCGAAGCTATGATGGCAATAAAGCCAAGGAGTCCTAAAAGGTCTGCTGTCGGACCGAAATCTTTACCGACAAGCGAAAGCGGTGCGTCACTGCCACCAGAAGTAACGGAGAAAACAATGATAATGGCAATGATG
>CBDTTM010000126.1:0-7422 GCA_965363355.1 uncultured Selenomonadaceae bacterium
ACATCCGTAGAAAAATCACCAGTCGCGACCGTCCCTAAGAAAGTAACAGACTCTTGCAGACGTGAATTGATCTGCCGAATGATTAAAAGGCCTATGCTGATTCCTAAAACTAAAGCAAAAAAAGTAAGAACTGATCCAAGAAGTGTTGATTGTTTAAGTTCTTCTTTTACTCGGAGGTTCATTTCATCGGCTTTTTGACCACTGCTTTCTGATATGGCAATCAGATTCTTAGCTAGCATATTCGATATGCTTTCAACTTCTGTCTGGAACAACCGATAGGCTTCTTGATTTTTATTTTGAACCGCTAAGTCTATGACATTTTTACTGCTAACATCAAATTTTTTCAATAAACTTTCAAATTCGCCTAAAGCTGTTTTTTCTTTTTCATCTAATGAAAGTTTTGCATAATCTTGATTGTTTCGATCGATAGCTTTTCGCAGCTCTTTTATTTCTTCGGATAATCGTTTATTTTCATTGTCATCTGTTGTTATCATTAAAGCAAAGGTATCAGCTTGTATGCGCCGCAAAGCCAAACGGCTTTCATAGGCCAAATTTGATTTTTTCACATCGATATTATACAAGATTTCCATATTATCGCTGCTTTGTTTCAAATTCACATAACCAATACCACCGATAACGAGAATTGCTACGCAAAAAACAGTAATCAAGATATACAATTTCTGACTTACTTTTAAATTACTAAACCAGTTCATGTTGCATTCCTCCTACTTGTTTTATCTTCTCTGTAGGGTAGTTCTATACTAGGAAATAAATCCCTCTATTCTATCTCATTGTTTCTAAAAACTTTTTCTTAGATAATAAAAGAGCCGCCCAAAAATTCGAAAATTAATGAACGGCTGACAAATAAGTATGTTATTTTTTTATTGCCAACAAAATGTCAACATTGGCCATTTGACCCGCTGAACCCTTATAAATCAATGGTTCTTTCTTTTTTACATAAACAATGCCATCTGATCACTTTCATTCATGCCATCTAAGCAGCCGTGTTCACGTAAAATTTCAATTGATGTCTTAGATATACCAGTCCTTTTCTTCAAATCATCAATTGATGTAAAGTCGCCGTCTTTGCGCGCCTCTACGATGTTCTTTGCAGCATTGACGCCTACGCCGCCCAAAGCGGACAATGGTGGTAGCAGCGATTTATCATGAATGATGAATTTATCTGCCTGTGATTGATACAAATCGACTTTTTCGACAGAATACCCTCTTAAGTACATTTCCCAGGCCAGCTCCAGCACAATCTGTAAATCCTTATCTTTAATGGACAGCGGCTTTTGGCTTTCAAGTTCATCGATTTCTTTCATTTTTTCCTTGATTGCTGTTTGTCCTTTGGCAATGAGATTTGCATCGAATTCAGCGGCACGAATAGAAAAATACGCCGCATAAAAAGCCAGTGGATAATGTACTTTACAAAAAGCAATACGATACGCCATCATTACATACGCTGTCGCATGAGCTCTTGGAAACAGATATTTTATTTTCAGGCAAGACTCGATATACCAATCCGGCGTGCCGCCTTTTTTAAGTGTCTCAATAACGTCTGGTGTGATTCCCTTACCCTTACGAACATTTTCCATGGTCTTAAAAGCCAAAAGCGGCTCTATCCCGCGATGAATCAAATACATCATGATATCGTCACGTGCCGATATCGCATCGGCCAATGTTGATGTACCATTTCGAATAAGTTCTTGTGCATTATCTAGCCACACATTGGTACCATGGGAAAATCCACTGATTCGAACCAAATCACTGAATTTTGCTGGTTTTGTATCATCAAGCATTTGCCGGGTAAAGCGCGTACGAAATTCAGGAATCCCAAATGTACCAGAAGTACTGCCAAGTTCTTCCGGCGTCACGCCAAGTGCCGATGTCGATGAAAAAATACTCATCGTTGCTGGATCATCAAACGGAATCGTTTTTGGATCTCTATGCGTAAGATCTTCTAGCATTTTTATGACGGTCGGATCATCATGCCCGAGAATATCGAGTTTTACAAGACGATCATTGATTGAATGATAGTCAAAATGCGTAGTAATCGTCGATGTATTCTTATCATCAGCTGGCCTTTGAATCGGTGTAAAATGATGTACATCCATATTACGCGGAATAACCATGATACCACCAGGATGTTGTCCTGTTGTACGCTTTACACCCGTGCAGCCTTCCACCATATTATTGATATAAGCGTCACGTTTTTTTAAGCCTTTTTCATCAAAATATTTACGTACATAGCCATAGGCTGTCTTATCAGCAACCGTAGCAATGGTACCAGCACGAAATACATTATCTTTACCAAAAAGTTCTTCTGTATATTTATGGGCAACTGATTGATAGTCACCAGAAAAGTTCAAATCGATATCTGGGACTTTATCTCCGTCAAACCCCATAAATACAGCAAATGGAATATCATGTCCATCTTTGACTAATTTTGTGCTGCAAACCGGGCAGTCCTTATCTGGCAAGTCAAAACCACAGCCATATGAGCCATCTGTTATAAACTCGCTATATTGGCAATGCGGACAACGCCAATGCGGTGGCAAAGGATTTACTTCGGTGATATCGGTCATCGTGGCGACGAAAGAGGAACCTACAGAACCTCGCGACCCAACCAAATAACCATCATCCAAGGACTTTCTTACAAGCTTATGGGCAATGAGATACAGCACCGCAAAACCATGCCCAATAATAGAAGTCAATTCTAAATCCAAACGATCTTGAACGACTTGAGGAAGATTTTCACCATATAGAAAACGTGCCGTCTCATAACTCATATCGCGAATCTGTTCTTCTGCTCCAGGAATCATCGGGGAATATAAATCATCTGGAATCGGTTTGAATACTTCTACCATATCAGCAATTCGCCGCGGATTTGTAACAACCGCCTCGTAAGCCTCTTTTTCACCTAAGTACTCAAATTCTGCAAGCATTTCCTCTGTTGTACGCAAATAAAGCGGTGGCTGCATATCTGCATCACTGAAACCCTTGCCCTTCATTAAAATTGCACGATAAATTTGGTCCTCAGGATCAAGAAAATGCACATCACACGTAGCAATCAGCATTTTACCAAGTTTTTTAGCCAGTTCTGCAACTTTCAAATTGATTTTTACCAAATCTTGATCGTTTTGGATATGCGGAAAATCTTCACTTCGAACCAAGAATTCATTATTGCCAATTGGCTGGATTTCCAGATAATCATAGAATTGGGCAATCTTAATCAATTCATCATCTGTCTGTCCTGCAACGATAGCCCGCATCAATTCACCAGCTTCACAAGCTGAACCGACAATAATGCCTTCACGATACTCTTCAATGATTTTGCGGGGAAGTCTAGGTTGTTTATGCAGATAACGTAAATGCGCTAAGGATACCATTTTATAGAGATTACAAAGGCCTGCCGGATTTTTGGCCAATAAAATGATATGATTCGCCCTTTTTTGCTGATAATCTTCACCGACGAGATATCCTTCCATACCGTAGATGATCTTGATGTCGAGTTTATTGGCTTTCAATACTTTTGCAGCTTCTGGAAAAGCTTGCACTACACCATGATCCGTTATGGCAATGGCTGGCCAGCCCCAGCGCGCAGCTGTCGTCACCAGCTTTTTAACCGAAACCACGGCATCCATATTGCTCATATGTGTATGGGCATGGAGTTCCACTCGTTTTTCTGCGGCGTGATCTTCTCTTTGCTTGATTGTATTTCTATATAAGCTATCAACAAAAACAACAAAATCATTTTGAAAGGTGTCAAACCGGATAGAGCCCTTTATTTTTACAGCCATCCCATTTGCCATGTTGTTTTGGACACGTTCAAATTCATCTTTATCTTTAAAGAATGTTTTGCAGCTTATGCCATCTGTGTCATCAGCAAGCGAAAACGTAAGAAGTTTTGTTCCTGTTTTAAATTCACGGACATCAAAGGTCCCGACTGTTCCAGCTAATACAACATTCTTCATTTCACCATCGAGTTCACTGATTGCAACCGGATCTCCTTGAATATTCTTTCCAAAAATAAGTGGCGAACCCGTTTTGGTTTCCGTTGTTTTCCCACCGGCCGTAGGAGCAGGCTCCTGCCTTTTTTGTTCTTGCTGCAATGTCTCTAAGTATTCAGCTGTCATAAAATCATCTACAGCCGCAACTGCAGCAGCGTCTGCTGTTTTGCAAGCAATTTCACAAGTAAAGCCAAGTAAATCCTTAATGGCTTTCTTCATCATGCGAATAACCGAATGAGCCTGCAAGATTTCTTCGGCCAGTACACCATATACTTCAATGATCAAAGTATTTCCATCAAAATGTCGTTTAGCCTTCATCAATAGATGCGTGACCGTTGGATTGCCATCTGCACTGACTTTAAGTATCTTGCTCCATATTTTTTCAATGCTGCTTTCTAAATCAACAACGTCTTGATAAAAAACGACTTGCCGAATTTTGCATTTTTTAGCAATATGTTCCGCAGCTGTATCAAGCAGCTGCTGTGGCAGCCTGTTTTGTGTTTGCAGCAAAATTTCCCAGGAAGTATCCCGCAGACTGATTTCCACATGTTTGATCATGCATTGCTGCAAAAATCTTTTTTCGTCCTCTGCAAGCGGCAACCCGCGTACCAGCTGCCAAAAGTCATTTCCTTCACGAGGAATAATACAATATTTTTGCATACTTACCGAGCCTCTCTTATGATCCATTGCTTTTTATTTTATCATAAAAATTGCTTCCTGCCTGATTATTTTATAAAAAAAAAGGAACTGTCATTAAAATATTTCAGTTGCCTTTTCTTGCATTTTATTATTTTTTTGCACATGCATTCTTTAAATGCGCCGTACTGTTGAGCAATTCGACAAGCCTGTGTTCTTCATCATACCGAATGATATTTACCGCAGTATTATCTTGCCGGATGGACCAAAGATATTGCAGTGGCATATGAAGTGCCTCGGCCAAAATCGTGCGAATAATAGCACCATGTGCTGCCACAACGACATTTTCTCCCGGATGATTTCTAACAATCTCCTGTAAAGATGCCATGCCACGAGCTTGTACCATAGCGAAGGATTCGCCAGCTGGAATCACAGTTCTTTCCGGATTGCTGAAAAAAGTTTTACCAGCATCTGGCCAAGAAGTAGTAATTTCTTTATAGGTCTTACCTTCCCAGTCACCAAAGTCAATTTCGCGCAGTCCCTTTCTAGCCTGTACTTTCAAACCAAATGCGTCAGCAACGCAAGCTGCTGTATGATAAGCTCTTTGCAAATCACTAGCATACACAGCCGAAACATTTGTTTCAGGAAAACCTGCGGCCAAAAGTTTAGCCTGCTCAAAGCCTAGTTCGGATAACTCGATATCGGACTGTCCTTGATATCGGCCTAATACATTCCATTTTGTCTGTCCGTGACGAATCAAAAAAATCTTAGTCATATGAAGTGTTCCCCTCTAAAATTTCTCGCATTGCATACAATAAGAACTCATTATCTTCTTTTGTTTTTACCGCTATCCGGACATGATACTCATCAAGGCCGGGATAATTACTGCAATCGCGAATCAATATATTTTTTTCAAGCATTGCCCGCCGAAAAGCTGCGGCCGAAAATCCGGCAGCCTTTAAGTCGAGCAAGATAAAATTGACGGTTGGCTCATATACAACCAATCCCTCTATTTTTTTGAGATTTATATATACATAGTGTTTCTGTTCAGCAATATAGGCAATGCTTTTTTTTAAGTATTCCGTCTGTTGCAATGCTGCAACACCCGCTTTTTGCGCTAAAAAATTGACATTCCATGGATCTTTTGCCAGATCCAACTGCTTTGCTAAAGCGGGAGTTGTTGCGGCAAAACCTAAGCGCAATCCAGGAATTGCATGGATTTTAGTTAAAGACTGCAATAAGAATAGATTATCATACGCTGCAAGCATGCCTGTACAGCTATATTTTTCTTTTCGTTCGACGAAATCCATAAAAGACTCATCCACGACGACCAAGCAATTTTCTTTATTTGCTCGTTCAACAATCCGCTTTATTTCCTCAACCGTAAGCAAGTTCCCGGTCGGATTGTTAGGATTGCCAAGGACCAAACAGTCCATACCGTGCAGCAAATCACAAATATCATCGATCTGCAAAGAAAAGCTTTGGTTTGCAGCTAAGCGGTGATATACAATCTCCGCTTTAGCTGCCCTAGCCGCTCGCTCATACTCACTAAAAGACGGAACGGGAATGAGTATTTTACGCGGGCGCATTGTTTGAAACAAAACGTATAAAAGCTCTGCAGCTCCATTTCCAAGGACTATGCCGTCTTTATCGATTCCATAAAAATGGGACAACGCCTCCCGTAGGTCCATTCCTTCAGGGTCTGGATAATGAATGATCCCTGCGATATTTTCTTCAATAGCGTGCTGAACTTTTGCATTGAGGCCTAAAGGATTGATGTTAGCACTAAAGTCAAACAAACGTTCTTTTTTATTTTTTTGCCTTTGGACCTCATAAATATTACCGCCATGTGTGAATTTTTGCTGCACTCTTATCCCCTGCCGTTTCGCTTATTATACAGCCACCTGAAATCAAATGGACTGTCTTCATGTATTGTAGATGCAAAAATCGCTGTTGTATCCTAGAAATTGCATGCTCGATAAATGCTGTAGAAGCTTCTGGTGCAAAAAGGATGCCAAGAACCGTACCGCTATGTGCTACGTTAACACCTAGCGCCCCAGTTTCATTTGCCACATCAATGATTTGCGGCAAACATTTTTTGTATAAAATCGATTGATTTGCCAAAGCGCTGATAACAGCCGCCCGTCCGATAGAAACCGCATCACTTGCATTAAGTACAGTAAGAGCTTCTCTTATCAATGCTTCATTTTCATAATTTAACGATGCCAAATCCTGCCTAGTATGAAATTTCAGAGTATCAATCACGCCTCCGGTATCAAAAATTGCAATTTGTAGAGAAGGAGCCTGTCCTAAATGCTTTTGACATACCCCTAGTAGCGGATTCATTTGTACAACACCTTCAAAAAAAACGCCATCGGTTGGTTCTATCTCACTAGCAATTCTGCCAATTTGCTCTGCAGTGATTTTCTTTTGTAAAGATGTCGCGACAGCGATACACACAGCAGCTATATCAGCGCTACTAGAAGCCATTCCTTTACCGATTGGCAGCTCTGATTCTAACTGCAAATGATATGGATAGTGGCCTTCATCAAAAAAATGGAGCACTTCAGTTAAAGCCCTACTAGCTTTAGGCCTCAAGCCGTGATGATGATTTTCTGATGATGGCTTTTTATCCTTACGAACCGTTACCGTCGTATAACAATCAATAGGGCAGGTGACAAGAAACGGCTCGCCTGCAAGCGTTCCTTGAATGAGTTCACCACAAGAACCAGGAACTTTTACCTCTACATGCATATCATAAACTCCTACTTTA
>CBDTTM010000127.1:0-7310 GCA_965363355.1 uncultured Selenomonadaceae bacterium
TGTTCCTTATTTTTTTGTGCATCCTTATACCAATCCAGATACCAAGTGTGAAGATGCTTTAGTCCCTCTGCCAATGACATCTTCACATCCCAGCCCAATTCCTTCTTACAAAGGGAATTGTCCAAAATAGCTCGCTGAAAATCTCCTTTTTTCTCCATATCATAGCGAACCTTGACATTAGGCAAAAAGGTTTTGCAAATATCCACAAACTCTTCGAAGGTAACTGCCTGATTCGATGATATATTGAGCTGGTCTCCTTGATACAATCGTTCCGCCGCACGATAGACTGCAAAAACCGCATCATCGATGTAGAGAAAATCCCGTGACTGTGTCGCCGCCCCCTCAAACGTGAAGGTCTCGTTGTCTATGGCCTTTTTCATAAATTGTGCGACAAAACCATGATCAGATAACTGCCCCGGTCCATAAATCGAAGAAAACCGCAAAACGGTAATATCCAGAGAAAAAATCTTCTTCCAATACAGTGCATAATTTTCATTGATTTTCTTTTGCATCGAATATGTATTCGTAACGGATGCTTTCTCTATATCACTCGCCGAAACACGCCCGTGTTCTACCAAGCTTCCAGTCGAAATCAAAAAGAATTTTTTCACATCATATTGCGTTGATAAATAGAGCATGTTCACTAAACCCAAAAAATTGGTTTCATTATTTTCCAAATAATCATCGTCTTGAAACGATGTCGAACGCTCTGCATTATGAATGACTACATCGATGTTATGCACGCGAAAAATTTCTTCGCTGCGCTTATCCGTAACACTATAAGGATAAAATTTATGAGGAACTTCCAGTTTCCGCATTTCTTTAGAATAACAATCGTCTATGATATAGACTTCCCAGCCTTCTTTGGCAAAGCGTTCCGCCATTGCTCTGCCCATAAACCCATACCCGCCAGTCAATAATACTTTCTTTGTTTTTTCAGCCAAATTTCCCAGCCTCCATATCCTTTACTTCCGTACCATTTTTTATCAGCAAAATCGTTTTATCGTGGAATACATTCTTCTGCAACCAAGCAATGATCTTTGTTATAGAGCGTATTGCAAATGCTTTGCCAAAGGATATTTTTCATCTCTAGAATAAGTACTTCTCTATCTTTATATACTTTTACTGCAAGAGGATAAAAAAAATATCTGCTCCATCAAAAAACAGCTTTGAAAATATATGCTCGCCCCCATTTTGCGCGCAAAAATGCCGGGCTGCATCTGCTTGCAACCCGGCAATCATAGATAAATCGTTAGACCCGAAGCTTTGCGTCCTTATCTTTCAATAAGTTTGCCAATCATTATTTACTTACCAAGCTAAATCTCTTAATCGGTATCCTATTACGCCATAGTATTTCGTATTCAGAATACAGGCAATTGTTCTATTTGTCAATCGCAGGGCATAGCCAAAATATCTTTATTTGACACGCATATTTCCTCAAGCTCCTTGATTCTAACTATATTGCCGCAAAGGGTGTCCCCATACAAGAGAAATATACTTATACAAAAAGTGCATCTTCTTTCGAGAAAATGCACTTTAACAAAGTTTTATGATTGATCTTTATCTACCCAGCTCATGACATGCGATACCGCATTTTGCCAGCCACTATAATAATCTTCTCGCTCAGCTTCACTCATTTCCGGGACAAAACAGGCATCTTGCTGCCATTTTTGCTCGAGCTCTTCCGTACTCTGCCAAACACCGACAGCAAGTCCAGCCAAATAAGCGGCACCTAAAGCAGTCGTCTCTCGTATCCGTGACCTTTTGATAGGGAGGCCCAAGACATCTGCCTGAAACTGCATCAAAAGATTATTGTTGCTCGCACCGCCATCAACTTTCAAGGTCTCCATCTGAAGGCCCGTATCTGACGATATTGCCTCTAATACATCTCGTACCTGATACGCCATTGCCGCAAGTGCCGCTCGGACAATATGCGATTTGGACGTATCATTTTTAAGTCCGATGATCATGCCACTCGTCTGCATATCCCAATACGGGGCACTTAAGCCACGAAATGCCGGCACAAAATAAACGCCGCCGGTATCACCGACTTTTTTAGCCAGCCATTCAGACTCTGCCAGCGTATCCAAAATCCCCAGTCCCGTCTTTAACCATTGAATTGCCGCTCCGGCAATGAATACACTGCCTTCAAGTGCATATGTAACTTCGCCGCCGACGCCCCAGGCAATCGTCGTAAGCAGTCCATTGTTCGATGTACAGAACTTATTGCCCGTATTCATGAGAAAGAACGATCCTTCCCCATACGTATTTTTTGCCGTTCCTGGTTTAAAACAGCATTGGCCAAACAAATCTGCTTGCTGGTTTCCCGCTGCCCCGGCAATTGGCAGCTTGATGCCAAAAACAGCCGGATCCGTATGTCCATAGACTTCACTGGACGAACAGACTTTAGGCAGCATACACAGGGGAATATCCAGGTACTGGAGGAGGTCGCGATCCCAGCGAAGATTGCGCAAATTATAGAGCATCGTCCGAGAAGCATTCGAATAATCGGTAACGAATGTGCGACCGCCGCTTAGCTTCCATATGAGCCAGGTATCTACTGTGCCAAAAAGGAGCTCCCCTTTTTTGGCGCGCTCCTTGGCTCCTGGGACATGATCTAAAATCCAACGAATCTTGGTCCCAGAAAAATATGAATTGATGACTAAGGATGTTTTTTGCCGATACTCTTCTTCCAAGCCCCGGCTCCGTAAATCCTTGCAGATTCCCTCCGTCTGGCGCGACTGCCAACTGATTGCATTATAAATTGGCCTGCCAGTTTCTTTATCCCATACGATGGTTGTCTCTCTTTGATTTGTAATCCCGATTGCCGTGATATCCTCTTTATTTAATCCTGATTTGCGTATTGCTTCCTGAGCGACAAAAAGCTGTGTGCTCCAAATTTCTTCAGCATCTTGTTCCACCCAGCCTGGCTGTGGATGAAATGTACCGATGTCCTTTTGGGCCACCGCTACGATATTGGAGTCCTGATCGAAAATAACCGCCCGGTTCTTGACCGTCCCCGCATCCAAAGCCAATACATATGCTTTTTTCATGCAAAAATCTCCTTCTTTTCATGGCTTCTGTATGATTTGCCATAAAACTCGATTCGCCGCAAAAGATTTTCAGAAGCTTCGCCGACCTCATGCCATATCTACTTGAACAATCTTTTTAAATATTATACCATGTCCGGATTCGCAAAATCAAAATAAAACAGAATCAACGATATGCCGCTGCCAAAAGTTCCATTGGATGAAATGCCTTTTTTGTCGTACCATGCTCGATTTGCATACGGCAAGTTCCACAATCTGAAAGAACCGCCTCTGACGAAGAATCTTCGATTCTTTTGAACAGCTCTTGACCGACCTTCATCGAAATCTCATATTTATCTTCTTTTAAGCCGTAGTTTCCGGAAATGCCACAGCAACCGGCATCCGCATTTTCTACGGAAAGATCTGGAATCAACGCCATTAGTTCAAGAGCTGGAAGTCCGATTCCCTGCACTCTCAAATGACACGGAGCATGATATATATATGATTTCGCCAAGGGTTTTAGATTTGTATCCAATTGCCCTTTTTCTTTTAAGTTCCATAAAAATTCAAAGGAGTCAAAAATATTCTCACCGTTTTTATGCATTTCTTCCTGGCCAAACAATTCCTCATACTCTTGTTTGAGCATCAATGAACAACTCGTACAGCAGGTAATGACCGGATATTTCTGTTCTCGCCAAAAACGAAGACGTTCTGTATTTTTTCTAGCATTTTCTTTTGCTTCATCCAAATACCCAGTGACAACAAGCGGCGAACCACAGCAAACGAATTTTTCATCGACGATGACTTCATAATGGTTTTGCTGCATCACTTCAACAAAGGCCATTCCGACCTGCGGGGCATTATCATTTATATAGCAACCCGGGAAAAAAACTACTTTATCCGGATAAGCTGTCTGTTTTAATTTGCGAAAACGCTGCAAAAAGGACTGCGAGGCAAATTTAGGCATCGTGCGCTTGCCAGCGATTCCAATAGCCTTGAGCATACCACTTTTACTGCCGATTTCCATTCCTAGATTAGCGAAAAACACACCTAATGGCATCTTGCGTGCCAATTTCATCATTCGCTCGCTATGTGCCAGCATATTGTCCCGTAATGGATGACGATGCTTTTTATAATAAGCCCCTCGTTGCAGCATATTCAGTGTAGACACCGATATGCCTGATGGGCAGGATATATCGCAGTTCTTGCAATTTGAACAATAATCGATGGATGGTTCCACATCATCTTCAGCAAAATGAAGCCGCCCCTGTGCTGGTCCGATTAATTTCGGTCCACGGAATTCCTGCGTTGCCGCAGTGATTGGACAGGTCGTGATACAGGCTGTGCAAGCCAGGCAAGCGTCCGATTTGGCCTTAGGATTTTCTTCTAACATTCCCATAATACTTCCCCCTATATTGACATGGCAGCTTGATAAGCAGACACCAATGCCACACCATTCCCTGATTGTTCATAACAAAAATCATACCCGCTGAGATTTCTACCAGCTGTAAATACATTTTCCAAATGACATTTGCCATCGGCTCCGATTGGTCTGAGACGAGTGTCCGTATCTATGCCAATCTTGGCAAAAAGCTGTGGACTCTTCGAAATCAGCTCCTCGTTAGCCCAAGTTTCTTCAGTTGCAGCAAATTTGACTGGCGTAGAAAAAATCGTTTCTTTAACTTCCCCAAACACTTGCATCTGCAGACCGCCGCCATAAAAACCGCCCGTCGCCAAAATGAAATCATCCGCCTCATGGATCTGCTCGCGCGCAGCATTGCGAACAACTACACCAATGCATCGCCGCCCTTCGCTTAAAGACCCCACAACCCTTACATTTTCAATGATTTCCACCTGGTGGCGACGCAGATAACCATGCAGCATTTTTTGCAGGCGAAGTCCTGTTGGTGAAGGTGGCAATCCAGTTGATTCCACAAGGTGGCAGGAAAGCTCTCGCTGTAAACGCTCAAAAATATCAGAGGAAGGTTTTGTGCCAAATATCGGCGGCAAGATCACGACGCTGCCGTTTGGCAAACTGCTGTGAATCTGCTGGCAAAACGCATCAAAACCAGCTTTGGTTTCAAGCCAGCGGGCTATATCGACTGTAGTCAAATCTCGGCCACCGCCAAGTTCCGTTTCCAGCATGCAGGTTGTGTAATTTTTCCCCGTGCCTAAAACAGTCTTGAGGTTTTCGACAATGACATCCGGATAATAATCCTTCAATTCCTTAAAGCCTGCAACCAAAATATCCTTTGCATGAAAACAAGGCTTTCCTTGCATGCTTTTAGGAACCAGGCCGGATGGCTTCATCGTCCCCAATGCCGTCGGCACCCACTGCTGCTCCGTCAGGCTGCCTTGATATGGATACCCTTCTTCTTGTGTCAGCTTGACAAAAAAGTCCATAGCCGCCGCAATTGCTTCATTGCCGAATTTTTTATACGGATGCATATCCGGCAAAATATCGATTCCGGCTTTGGGGCTGGAACAAGCCTGTCGACTGTCTGGGTATCCCATGATATCGATTAGACCGCTATTGAGCGGAAAGGAACCTGATCCATTGGTGATGATCTTTACCTTTTTGCCCCGCTGCACACTGACCGCTGCTGCTATCAAGCCGGCAAAACCGCTGCCAATGACAATCACTTCCGTCTTACTCATTTATGTTTCCCCCATTTATGTTTAATGCTGATTCATATATGCCGCGCGTCATCTCTATTTCACGCAGCGCATTGCCCCACAAGACCGGTTTGATTCCTTTCCAACGAGCTTGCAAAAAATCTCGGATTTGCGGCAATGTCTCTTTTGCTTCCGGGGTTACGCCGCATTTAGATAAAACGCCCATGCTCCGCAGCGAACAGAAATTGCCCTGGCAGGTTCCCATTCCCATACGTGTTTTGCGACGCACATCACTGACTGTATAACAAGTTCCTTCTTTGATGACTTCTTCCACTTCTGCCAAAGTCACATTTTCACACTCACAGACAAGCTGGCGTTTTTCCGGATTGCGTTCCAAACTCGCAACGACCTTAGCAAAGCGTTCCGGCCCAAGTCTCGTTGCCGTCAAATTCGTTGCATAAGCCGGAAAATACTGACGTGCTTTTGCTTTTTCGGTTTCAGAAACTTCTTCTACCAAAGCTTCTTCTGCCGTCCGGCATGCTGTATTGACCTGAAGCTTTTGACAGACAAGATCCGCCAATTTTTCTGCCATCAATCGATACGTGGTTACCTTGCCCCCAGTAATCGTGATGAAGCCTGTCAAGCCGTCTTCTTCGTGATCCAAAATCACAAAACCACGAGAAGCTCCTCTTCCTTGTCCGCCGCTTGCACTATACAGCGGCCTTGAACCAGCAAAAGCCCGTAAGATGCGATATTGACGAAGGTTTTCAAATGTCTTTTCCCCTATTTGGAGAAGCTTTTCGATTTCAGCTAAAGAGGAACTTGTATCTTCAGGATCTTTTACCGCAATCGACGTCGTCCCAAGAATCGTAATCGAACCATGCGGCACAAAGATATCTCCATCCGATGGAACATGCAGGCGATTGACGATGCGGCTGCTGATTCGTTGATTAAAAGCAATCAGTGTTCCCTTGTCCGGCTGCACGTGAACGTCCATTCCGGCAAGCCCAGCAATCATGCCTGACCAAGGGCCTGCAGCATTGACTACCATTTCGCATTCGATGGTGTATATCTTTTTGCTAAAATAATCCTCTACTTCAACCCCTGTTATTTTGCCATTTTTTGAAAGTATCCGTTTAACTTCGGTATAGGTCTTGACTCTGCCACCATATCTTTTGGCTGAATCAATATTTTGCCAAGCCATGCGAAAACCATCGATAGCTGCATCCGGCACTCTATAGGCCGAAATGATCTTCGTCGACAGATTTGGTTCTATATGCCATGCCTCCTGCGGCGTGATCGGAATTGCCTCAATGCCGCTGCTCTTGCAGCCATCCACCCATTTACGTTCAAAATCCGCATCATCTTCTGGCAATCGGATAAAAAGTCCCTCGGTTGCCTCTACACAGGATTTCCCTATTTTACGCAAGATAATATTCTCTTCGATGCATTCTCTTGCCGCTTCTTGGTCTTTTACCGCATAACGGGCACCACTGTGCAAAAGTCCATGATAACGAGAACTCGTTCCATTGACCATATCTCGTTTCTCCAAAAGGAGCACTTCTACACCGCGCATTGCCAGATCTCGTAAGATACCAACGCCAGTCGCCCCGCCGCCGATAACAACCACTCGTGTCTTTTCCATAACTATCTCCTTTACTAAAG
>CBDTTM010000128.1:0-7262 GCA_965363355.1 uncultured Selenomonadaceae bacterium
AACTTCCATTTGACTCCAAAATTTCATATAGTTTGTACAAAACTCTTGATACCGTTCCGGTTCAGGCATGATTTTTTTCTGTTGCTCAATGAACGCTTTATCAATTTTTTCTAAATCAGCTATATTCATTTCACCGCTAAAAAAGCCCTTTTTGAGGGTTCCCGCCCCAATTGCCACGACGCGATCAACCGATTCTGGATACATCGCGGCAACCTTATATGCTGTATACGCACCATCACTGAATCCGATAATTGCAGCGGGTTTCTTCGTCACTGCTCGCATGACCGTGATCATATCATTGGCCTTTTGTTCATAAGATAGTGGTGTATGGCCTATTTCCGAACGGCCATGGCCACGAGTCGATACCGCAATGACTTGATGATCTTTGCGCAACTGATCGATCAAAGTTCCAAGCTCATAAGGTGTACCGACCCCTCCGCCATGAAATACAAAAATCGGTTCACCCGTGCCATAAATTTCATAATAGATTTTCGCATCATCTGCCTGAACGTAATGCCCGGCGGAGACATTGTTCCCATACGGAGTCTTACTGCCCTTGAAACCTTCTGGCTCGCCAAAATAACGCATCTGTGCCGCTTGACTGTTTTGCGTATTTATCGCAGCTTCAACGGTCGATGGGCTAAAGCTTCCATTGATGTTCTTGGGGAAATAACCTATAGGGCTCGTTAATAAAACGGTCAAGCCAATTGTCAATATTTTTGTTTTTAATTTCATTGTATAACTCTCCTCACATGACATGCATTTAATCGATAGTATAAGTATAAAAATTTTCTCTTTAGTCAACAAGTAGGCACCTTTTTATAACCTATACACACTAGTAGAGAATATCAAAATAAGTTGAATATTGTGATAAACAAGAAGCTGAAACTATCCTTGTTCACAAAAAAATTCAATGATTTCTCCTGCCATTCCGACTACAAACGCAATACGTATAGAAAATGGCTTCTCACAAGGCAGCACAAGACTCCCTGGTTCTTGTAGTACCAACAGACCTTGTGCTCGGCAAGCTTGCACGCACGCATCGACATTATCCGTTGCTAGGGCAATATGATCAACCTGCCCTGGCCTTCGACCAGGCTCTGCATCAGCAAACAACTCTAGCAAACCATTTCCAGTGTCAATCATGCAGCCAGAATACCGCCCAGTTCCCCAAGAACGGGTTTGTTTCATACCAAGTATATTACAATAAAACGACACCGTTCGTTTCATTTCTTCTTCACCAACGCAGCGAAGTGCTGCGTGGTGGAGTCCATTAATTAAGCTCACAAACAAATCCTCCTTTTTATAGATGATCGCGGCGAAATGTTTGCCGAAATGCATCATCGTCTATCGTATCAATACTATTTTGCAGCCGCTCTAGCATGCTTTCTTTTTCATCTCGTAATATACCAGCGATTCGTGTCGAATCAAGCGAATGGGCTGCCCATAAATAAGTATCCGGTAGATCCAGTAATTCGATAAAACGTTTCTCCGCCTTTAAGACTTCTGACTCTGGTGCCATAGTAAAATTCCCATTTCTTTCTTCTTGTTCTAGTTCAGTTCCTGGAAATACTGACATTGTCGTAAGAATAACCATCTCTGGTTTTGTAGCATTTTCAAGTTTCGCAGACAATTCCGCTTCCTCTAAAAGTTTACCTGCGCCTGCCGCCCCGGGCATCATCATATCGCGGTGGCGAATTCCGACAGCATTAAGTCTTAGGCATTGTTCTTTAGCTTCCTGGGCGGTATTCCCCTTATTTAAATACGCAAGGGATTCCTCTGATCCTGTTTCAATTCCAACATAGAGTTCATTGACTCCTAAAGCAGCCAAGCGTTTTAATTCTTCATCGGTTTTTATTGTAATATTACGAACTGCCGCATACATCGTAATAAGCTTGACTTTCGGGCAGTATTTCCGAATCAGCTCGATGATACTTTCCAATTTATCGGCTGAAAGTACAAAAGGATCTGCACCCACAAGATAAACGCGTTCCAAACGGTCCATAAATTGTCCTTGATATTTTTTCGTCTCATGGAGAAATTCTTCAATCCAGTTCAATGAAAGCATCTGAAAATCCACATCTTTATACATATTGCAAAAACGACAACTATTATGCGTGCAGCCTTCCGTAACAGGAATCAAAAAAGTCTCTGCTTCCATTGGCGGGCGATACACCGTTCCTCTATATTCCATATAAAATCTCCTCTTCTATCTCTCAATCATCTAATACGACATTTTTGTTGATATATTGTCCATTTCGCAATCCATGATCGTAATCAATTGCAGCCGCCGGGCAACGATGAAAACACCCTAAACAAAGTGTGCACTTTTCTTTGCGCCAAACAGGATGTTGATTTTGCATCTCAATGACATCCAAAGGACATTGTTTTGCACAAAGTCCACACCCGATACAACGGGCCTTATCCAATTGAAAAAGCTTCGTCTTTCTGATTCGATTGTAATTGGCTTTGGCCGCCGCTGCCATAATCCCTAACATTTGATCCGGTAAACTGTGCCCTTTTTCACGATGTATTACCTGCTGCACGATTTCTCGCGTTTCTTGTTCGCCATTTTCTTCCGCTCGGCGATTTCGTACCGAATCTTTGACATTGTAATAAGGACTCCAGTTATCAACAAATCTTGCTGCATAAAGACTATCAAAGTATATCCCTTTCGCCTGAAATTCTTTCTGCGCCGTCGAAAGGATATTCCCATAGTCACAGCCATATGTCGCCACAAAATAGCAGTAGTGGTTCTTGCCCTTCAATTCAATGGTTGCTTTTTCTAAGTAATCTAATAAAATAGACGGCAATCCTTCCCAGTATGTGGGCATAACAACACCAAAGCTTTCACCATCTACAATGTTTAAGTAGTACTGATTTTTTCTTATTAATTGTTTTAGCGGAATAATTTTATCTTTTTCAGCCGCTGCTAATTGCTCTGCAACATATTTATTATTGCCGGTCGCACTAAAATAAAGAATCAATTTGGTCCACCACCTTATAAGCTCCTAACACCTGCTCGATATTTTTTCAAACTATGCTCATCCTGTATATCCATAACTTTCTGCAGCTTATCTACCATCTTTTCTTTATCTTCTGGTATTTTACCGTAAATAGGGACTGGAATTGTCACATGCTCTGCTTTGAACACCGTTGGTGTTTTTAAACAACGAATAAATTCCTGCATTTCTTCAAGGCGTTCTAATTCGCTGGCTTCAGAAAATTTACCTAAATCTACATCTTTTGATAGTGGCGTATCCGGAAATAAAGTGAGCTCAGATGCATAGACCAGTGCTGGTTGGAGCTCATTTAAAACGCGGGCCGTTTCCCGGGCATGGTCAAGTCCCCAGCCGTGACCGCCAAGACCACCGAGGAAATTGCCGATATAAAGCATTCCAGCCGCATCCATCTTTTGACACTGCTCTATGATGGTATCTGAATGATAGCCTTTATTCATCCGGTCGAGCAACTTGTCATCGCCGCTTTCCATCCCAAAATAGAAATAACTATATCCCGTATCTTTAAGACTTTTCAATTGTTCCACCGTCTTATTGCGCAAATTGTCTACGCGGGCATAGCCGCCAATACTTGTAACTTGTGGCAAATATTTATGAATCATATCCGCTATCTTCATTAAATCTTCATAGGTACGAATAAATGGATCTGCTCCCTGTAAATAAATGCGATCGAATTGCCAGGAAGAATCTCTCAATTCTTTTATATCTTCTTCAATTTCTGCCAAAGGCGAAAGTTTGAAGGGACTTTCTTTATAAAATGTACAGAATTCACATGTACCATGACTGCAGCCAGACGTAATCTGCAGATAGGCATCTTGTGCCTCATAAGGTGGACGATTAATACCACTTGAAAAATGCATAGCTTACACCTCTTGTCAAATTTACATATTTAAAAATGAAGATATGTTAGAAAATAAATTTACTTATAGCTCTTTTTGTAGGAACGCCGTAAATTGTTGAAGGATTTTTTCATTGCGCTTATAATAGGTCCATTTCCCACTACGATAGGATGTCAAAAGTCCAGCTCTCTGCATTGCGGCAAGGTATCCAGAACAGACGGACTGCGATATGCCCGCCTTTTCTTGGATAACCTGTACGCAGACTCCATCTCGCCAATCTTTTACATCGCAGATTGAAGGTGGTGGAAAGTTTTCATCGGGGACTTTTAACCAATGCAATATATTGATTCTAGTTTCATTCGCCAAATTTTTACTGATTTCAAGGGGATTGATATCTTCAAACTGTTTCATAGACATGGATCTCTAATTCACCCTTAATGATATGGTTAACGGCCTCAATTGTATTGACAAAATAATCCATTTTCATATGAGCATCCAACGCAGGTTGATCTTCCCATTTCTCAAGAAAAAAATATTCATTTGCACTGTTTTGTATTTCTGTCAAAATATCATAGCTGATATTTTTTTGTTCTTGACGACTTTTTTCAGCTAGATTATGAGCTAATTCCTTGAATTTTTCTTCGTTGCCTTTTATAATTTCACATTTTGCAAAAACAGCAAGCATAGTAATTCCTCCATTTTCTTACGAATTATAATATTTTCCCATCCCAGCCCCATTGATTGATCGTTTGAAACGTAGCATAGACTTGCGCGCCATCAATATCAAACGCCGTTTTGAAAATTTCACAAACCTTAGCGGTGAAACGATCGGCATCTTCGTTTTTTATTTCTCCCATAAGACTAGCCGAAAGATACGCACCTTTTTTTAGTTTCTGGCCTGCCATCCATAGGTCAGCTTCTTTTTCTACATGTACCATCACATATTCAATAGGCTTATGGAAGATTTCTACGACTGCATCGGTCAAATTTTCATGTAATTTCACATTTTGTTCTTCACTCATTGGTGTCGTAAGTTTTACTTGAATCATTGGCATAATATTAATCCTTCTTTCTGTTAGCAATATATATATTTACATATCTGCTTTTGTAGATATTATAGTCAACAAACCATTGCCCCCACAAGAAGGCACTTTTTTATTACCCAGTCACTTTTTTGTAACCCATCGACGCTATTTCTTCATTTTCTTAACATATTCTAATCATATCTACATGCAAGAACAGCCCGTACTCCAATACAGCATAAAAATAGAGCAGCTGGCATTTAACCAACTGCTCTGCACATATGTCCTTTATATTTTGAATTTCCCGGTTTCTTCTTGTAATTCCATCGCCATCTGGGCTAAAGCCTGCGAAGCTGAGGCGATTTCTTCTGTTGATGCGGATTGTTCTTGCGTAGCTGCCGAAATGGTCTGCGTATGCTCCGATGTTTCTCGGCTCACATCATCAATTGAATGTACCGCAGAAACAATACGATGTGCTCCACCAGACACGGCCTGCACCGAAGATTGTATCGCATCGAGTTCTGCATTCATATTCTTTACCATATCCATAATTGAAGCAAATTGTGTACCGACATCCCGAATTGATTTTGCTCCATTTTTAACTTCTTCTGTACCACTTTGCATGGATAGCACAGCATTTTGGGTGTCTTCTTGAATCGATGCAATTCGTTTCTTTATTTCTTCAGCAGAATTTTGTGATTCAGATGCGAGCTTTCTAACCTCTTCTGCAACGACGGCAAAACCTCGACCATGTTCACCCGCCCGGGCAGCTTCAATAGCTGCGTTTAGAGCCAGTAGGTTCGTTTGATCGGCAATCGCGCCTATGGCTTTTATAATTTCACCGATTTGCTGAGAATTCTCACCCAATTGCTGCACTACATTGGCAGAATGAAGTACTTTCTCTTCGATTGTTCCCATTCCTGCCATTGCCGTATTCATCAGATGCTCCCCTTGTTGCGCGGCATTTGCTGTTTTTTGCGAAGTTTCCGTAATGGAAGTCATTTTATCAGCAACAGAAGATATGTCAACGCACACGCGATCGACTTCAGATTTTGTGCCATCGATATTTTTCATCTGATCTTCCATTCCATCAGCAACTTTACTTACGGTTGCGGCAACGTGATTCGAAGCCTCCGCGGATTGCTGGGAACTGGCGGTCAGTTCTTCAGAGGACGCAGCCACATGCTCAGCTGCCGCTGAAAGTTTTTGGAGTAGTGTTCGTAAGTTTTGACTCATTGTATTAAAAGCCGCAGTTAACGCACCTAGTTCATCATTAGATGTAACAGGTAATTCTTCCACGCGCAAATTTCCACTAGCGAGTGCGTCAGCATGCGTTTTTAATCGAATAATTGCCTGGGTTATTTGATTTGAAAACTTAAAGCTGACAAAGAGAATCAATGCTAACCCAATTATCGTCAAAACAACATATGTAAGTTTCAATTTTGCTATTTGCGCAAAGACGAAAGATTCTGGTACAGAAACGCCAACGATCCATCCTGTACTCGCAACAGTGGTATAGGCAAATACAGTACTTTCACCATCTTTTTTCGTTAGAAAATACCCTTGATGCTGTTGTTGCATTTCTTGAAAATGATCTTTTAATCCATCATTTTCTGCAACCTCCGTCATCGTTTCACTAGCTTCTGACGATGCTAGAATTTTACCACTTTTTTCGATGATCACGCCTTTGCCTGCACCGCGGTAATTCACATCCGCAATTCTTTTTTGCAAAACATCCAAAGCGATGTCTCCACAAATTGCACCGCGAAAATTTCCAGCCTGATCTTTATATGGTACGGCCGCAGATACAACTAAAATATTTTTCGTTACATCCTTATAGGCATCGGTAAAAACTAATTTTCCCGATGTTTTCGCTGCTACATACCATGGACGTTTTCTCGGATCTATCTTGCCCGTAAGATTTCCACTCGACCATGACATGAAGAATCCATCTTCATCACCAGCAGCCAAACTCAAGATGTCTTTATCATGTACCCCAAGGCTTAGCATTTCTCGCATGGAAGAAACATCTTTCTTACCATCTAGTGTTGTGAATAAACTAGCTGCTGACGCTGCTGCTTGTGCTTTTTCACGAAGCCATCCATCAAAAGATTGTCCTTGCACTTCAACTGTTGCAAGAATCTCTTTCTCCACACTTTCATTTAGATTGGTATAAGCTGTATAATATCCGATACAAGATACCACAACCATTACCAATCCAATCAATCCCGCCATTGCAAAAAACTTTTGTCTAATTCCCATCTCTCTCCACCTATCGTTTTGAAATATTTATACACAAAGTATTATACAATTTCCACATAATACCATCAATAAAATTTATTTGTTTGTAATAATTTACTAATGTCATAATGTTTTTGGTA
>CBDTTM010000129.1:0-7236 GCA_965363355.1 uncultured Selenomonadaceae bacterium
TCTTGGTTGAGGTTGCTTGCTTCAATAGGAGGTGCTGTAAGCCCTAAACGGGGTCTTTCAGCACTTTTTTCTATTTTATGAGAAAAAAATGGTGCTTAGGAATCAGCTTTTTTTTATAAAGTAGGATAAATATACCAAATATCGTTAAAATCTGCGAAAATAGTGCATTGGCAGGCAAAATGTGTTAGAATTTAGAAGGAAAAATAAAGTTGATACGGAACTAATAAATTATAAGAATATAATTCGGCTTATTTACCAAAATAAAGTCAAATTTAGAGGAGGCAGGCTGATGTTAGACCAAGTGACGAACCCGGCAGTCGTTGATGTATTGAGTCGGGGACTTCAGGCAGCCAATTTGCGGCATCAGGCAATCAGCAATAATATTGCGAATGTGAACACTCCAAATTTTAAAAAAAGCGATGTTGTTTTTGAATCACTATTGGCAAAACAACTCGATTTGGAACCTGGGAAAAAGAAACTCAGCATGGTGCGCACACAAGATAAGCATTTGCCTATTAGTTTTGGGGATTCCGAGTATCCATCGCCACAGTTAGAGGAAATAAGCACGACGTCTATGCGGACAGATAACAACAATGTGGATATCGATACTGAAATGGCGAATCTGGCCAAGAACAATGTGTATTACAATGCCCTTACTAGGCAAGTGGGCAGTTATCTTTCAGATATGAAGTCGGTTATCAAGGGCTGATATCATAAAGTAAAAGCAATGAGGAGTGGGGTTGTATGAGTATGTTTGGCGCGATTGACGCAGCTGCATCAGGGATGACAGCGGAACGGCTGCGCATGGATGTCATTTCGAACAACATAGCAAACGTAAATACTACGAGGACCGCTGCTGGCGGAGCTTATAAACGGCAATTTGTCGTTTTTGAACCGCGTACGACAGAAAGCGGCACTTTTGCTCAGGTACTTTCCGGTTCAATGAAAAAGAGAACCGATGGAGCTGGCGAAGGGGTTCGAGCTGTCAGTATCGAGGCGGATCGGTCGCCAAATCGTTTGGTATATGATCCTACACATCCGGATGCTAATCGGGATGGATATGTTGAGATGCCGAATTTAAATATTGTGGCGGAAATGGTTGATATGATCACAGCTTCGAGAGCTTATGAGGCAAATGTCACCGCAGTCAATGCTGCTAAAAGCATGGCGATGAAGGCTCTTGAAATTGGAAAATAATGCGAGGTGCGAAGCAATATGCAGGTTGAAGCATTGAAACTGACTCCGGTGGCCATGAGCGCTGCCAGTCATCTTGGCGAAAACAAGGCGCCTGTCGAATCTCAAAGCTTTGGAGCGTATTTGGGAGAGGCATTGAAAAAGACAAATGATCTTCAAAATCAGGCAAAGAAGATGGACATGGCTTTAGCTGCGGGGCAGGTAGAGGACATTTCCCAGGTTGTGCTGGCAACAGAAAAAGCAGGCGTTGCCTTGCAGTTGACTATGCAGGTTAGAAATAAGGCTGTGGAAGCTTATCAGGAAATTATGCGGATGCAGGTCTGATGACGTTTTGAGGGAGCGAAAGGATGGAGAGGATGGCAGACTGGAAAGAACAGTATCTGCAGCTTTGGAATAAGATAAGCAAAAGACAGCGTTACACAATGATTGGCGTGGCGGCACTCTTGATGATATCGATTCTAGGATGGAGTTATTGGTATGGCAGCAAACCGGATATGGTTCCGCTGTTTACTAATATGGAAACCAAAGATGCAGGCGAAGTTGCAGCTAAATTGAAAGAAGCAAAGATAAGCTATGATGTACAAGAATCACAAAAAGGGACGACAATATTGGTCCCGGCTAAAAATGTCCATAGCGCAAGGCTTGATTTGGCTACGCAAGGATTGCCTAGAGGTTCAAAAGGATTTGAAATTTTCGATGACAGCAAATTAGGCGTCACAGAGTTTCAAAATAAAGTAAATTATCTACAAGCACTACAAGGCGAATTGACTCGAACGATTGAAAAAATAGATTCCGTCGAAAGCGCGCGAGTGCATATTGTTTTACCGGAAGACAGCTTGTACAAGAAAAACGAAAAGCCGGCGACTGCTTCCATCATGCTTAAGCTCAAGCCAAGTGCTCAGCTTAGCAAGAAAGAAGTCAAGGGCATCGTCAATTTGGCGGCGCACAGTGTGCAGGGGCTTTTGCCTGAGAATATAACGATTGTCGATGATACGGGAAAAATCTTAAACGACCCGGATGAAAACGATGATAAAAATGTTGGCAATACAACGCTTACCCAACTTGATATGACTAAAAAAGTTCAAGATCGCATGCAAAAAGATGTACAGACCCTTCTAGATCAAGCGCTTGGCGAAGGCAAGGCCTTTGTAAGACTCAATGTCCAGTTGGATTTTGACCAGAAGCAAACGGATAAACAGATTTTTACTCCGGTTGTTGATGATTCAGGTATTATACGAAGTTCACAGGATTTATCAGAAGATTATAGCGGTACCTCAGCAAACCCTGCTGGTGGACCGGCTGGAACAACATCCAACATACCGGGTTACGTTGCTACGAATAACTCGAACGCACAATATGCAAAAAAAGAATCTACAAAAAACTATGAAATAAATGAAGAAAAGCAAAAGGTCGTCGCTTCACCGGGTTCAATCAAACGGATGACAATTGCCGTTTTGGTCAATGATGATGTGACGAGAACACAGCAAGACAGCATTGGCAGAGCGGTTTCTTCAGCCGTTGGCATCGATACCACTCGTGGAGATACGATTTCGGTAGAACCGTTGCCATTCAGCACGGATCTGATGGATAAGAAAGCCCAAGCAGAACAAGAACAAAAAGATAAAGAACAACGTGCTTTCTATATGGAAATAGCGGCTGCCTTGTTGGTAATCCTTTTGATTGCCGGTGCGATTTTCTATTATCGCCGCAAGAAACAGCTCGAAAGAGAAGCAGCAGAAGAGGTATTGTATCAGCAGCAACTTGAAGCGGAACGTCGTGAGGCGGAACGTCGCGAGGCAATTGCAGCTGGGGAAATAAAGGAAGACGAAATGACCGAAGAAGAACAGGCGAGACAGACCGAACGCCAGGCATTGGAAGAGTTGATTCGGACAAAACCAGCCGAAGTAGCTCAGCTGGTAAAATCTTGGCTGCTCGACGAATAATTTATGAACATGGGTGTGAGCAATATGTATGAACCTAGTGCTAAAGAAATGTCAAACCAACAAAAAGCAGCAATACTTTTCATTGCCCTAGGCCCGGAAAATTCGGCCAAGCTGTTCCAACATCTCAATGAAGAAGAAATTGAAAAGCTTACTTTGGAAATTGCAAATCAAAAACAAATCACGCAGGAGCAGAAGCAACAAGTTATTTCGGAGTTCTACCAAATGGCTATGGCAAAGAGCTATCTGTCAACTGGTGGTCTCGAATATGCACAAGATGTGCTTGAAAAAGCTCTCGGTGCCGAAAAGGCGATGGATATCATCAATCGCCTTACTACGAGCTTACAGATCCGTCCATTTGACTTCTTGCGAAAGACGGATCCAGGACAGTTGCTCAACTTTATTCAAAATGAACATCCGCAGACCATTGCTCTGATTATGGCTTATTTGGATCCTGAACAAGCGGCGACTATCATTTCATCCTTGTCGCCAGAACGTCAGGCTGAGGTCGCCAAAAGAATCGCTCAGATGGACCGGACTTCTCCGGATATTTTACGAGAAGTTGAACGGGTTTTGGAAAAGAAACTTTCTTCGCTTGTCACACAGGACTTTACGGTCGCTGGTGGTGTCAAAGCAATTGTCGAAGTCCTCAATCGTGTCGATCGTGGTACGGAACGCACCATCATCGAAAGTCTCGAAGTGGACGATCCAGAACTTACCGAAGAAATCAAGCGCCTCATGTTTGTATTCGAAGATATTGTCATGCTGGATGATCGTTCCTTACAGATGGTTCTTAGAGAAGTCGATACAAAAGACTTGTCCTTGGCACTGAAGGCAACATCACAAGATGTTGGCAATAAGGTTTACAAGAACATGTCGAAGAGAGCGGCGGATATGCTCAAAGAAGAAATTGAATATATGGGGCCGGTTAAGATACGCGATGTAGAAGAGGCTCAGCAAAAGATTGTGGGCGTCATCCGCAATCTGGAAGAAAAAGGCGAAATTGTTGTAGCTCGCGGCAAGGGAGACGAAATGATTGTCTAGGGTAATTAAATCTGCCTTATGGCAGGACGAGCCGAAAATTGTCGAACGCCCGGCTATACTTTTTAAAACAAGTGAGCAAGAAACGATGGAAACCATATCGGTAGAAGCGCAGCTGATACTGCTTCAGGAAAAAGAAGAGCAAGCAAGAAAACTGCTCGCAGATGCAGAGTCGCTTCGAAATACTATTTTTGCTGAAGCGCAGCAAGAAGCAGCTGCCATTAAAGCGGATGCGTTAGCTGAAGCCGAAAAAATTAAAACTGAGGCGAGAGAACAAGGCCAAGCTGAGGGCTTTGAAGAAGGCCGCCAAACGGCTTTGAAGCAAGTAGAACAAGAACAACAAGCAACGCTTGACGAAGCGAATGCAAAAGCGGAACGAACGATGAATGCAGCTCGCGAAGAAATGAAGAATTGTATGGTTTTAGCAGAACGGGAAATCGCCGAATTGGTGATGAATATCGTCGAAAAGATTCTTCCACAGCATTTTATTGATGCACCGCAAATTATTTTGCCTTTAGTTCGCAAAGCTCTAGAAAAAGTGAGCGATCAAAGTGGCATAATCATCCGGGTGTCACCAGATAATTACGAATTTGTCCTCATGGCTAGAAATGAATTTCAAGCTATGCTTTCTGGCAATGACCCGTTGCAAGTCCAGGCAGATGCTTCGCTTGGTCGAGGTGATTGTGTAGTGGAATCGCTAAATGGCAGTGTAGATGCAAGGCTGGCTACGCAGATGGAATTGATAAAAAAATCGATACAGGAAGTTATGGAATGATGGAAATCAATATAGAGAAGTTTCAAAGCGCTATAAAAGATTGTGAATCCATAAAACTCAATGGCAAAGTTACGCAGGTCATCGGTCTGGTCATCGAATCCCGCGGCCCAAATGTCAGCTTGGGAGAACTGTGCTATATATGTTCTAATTTTCCTGGCGTTGAGCCTATTCCGGCTGAAGTAGTGGGCTTTCGTGATGGTTTCGTTCTTTTGATGCCAATTGGGGAAATTCAAGGTATCGGCCCTGGGTGTGAAGTCATTTCTGCCCAAAAAACGCTGAAAGTAAAAGTCGGCAACGAACTTTTGGGACGCATCCTCGATGGATTAGGAAATCCTATTGATGGACAGGGACCATTGCTGGGACTAGAGGAATATCCACTGCAAGCTTCTCCGCCACCGCCACTGGCAAGACCGAGAATCAAAGATTCTCTTTACGTGGGGGTCAGGGCCATTGATGGAACGATTACGCTTGGCTCGGGCCAGCGTATTGGAATCATGGCAGGCAGCGGGGTAGGTAAATCGACGCTCTTGAGCATGATTGCCCGAAATACTGAAGCCGATGTCAGCGTCATCGCTCTTGTAGGAGAACGTGGCAGTGAGGTAAAGGAATTTATCGAACGGGATCTCGGTGAAGAAGGGCTTAAACGATCAGTCGTTGTCGTTGCAACCTCAGATCAGCCTGCGCTTGTCCGTATTAAAGGCGCGATGACCGCCACTGCCATTGCGGAATATTTCAGAGATCAAGGTAAAAAAGTTGTTTTGATGATGGATTCGGTAACACGCTTTGCAATGGCTCAGCGCGAAGTCGGTTTGACCATTGGAGAGCCGCCGGCTACACGCGGCTATACACCATCTGTTTTTGCTCTTTTGCCTAAACTGCTCGAAAGAGCTGGAACCAATGAAAAGGGATCGATTACAGGGATATATACTGTACTTGTCGATGGCGATGATATGAATGAACCTATTGCCGATGCTGTGCGCAGCATACTCGACGGTCATATTGTCTTATCGAGAGCAATTGCGGCCAAAAATCATTTTCCTGCAATCGATGTTCTTTCGAGCGTCAGCAGGGTAATGATGGAGGTCGTCGAGCCAGAACATTATAAGGCATCGCAAGAGCTTCGGTCCTTGCTGGCAACCTATAATGAAGCGGCAGATCTTATTCAGATTGGTGCCTATGTCGGTGGTTCCAATGCAAAAATCGACGAATCCATCAAGAAAATAGATAATATCAACTCGTTCCTTTGCCAAGGCGTATTTGAAAAAGACAGCTTTGAAGATACGACGAAAGCCTTGGAAGAACTTTAAAAATGAGGTTGAGAAAGTCACATGAAAAAGTTCAAGTTCAAGCTCGATGCTTTGTTGAAAGTGACGAAAATGAAAAAAGACCAAGCAGAGATTTCTTTTGCTGAAGCTGTCCAGCAGCTAAAGGAACGAAAGCTTTTCATGGCAAAGCTGCAAGAGGAAATGAGCCAGGGGCTTAGCGATTATAATCGTCTCACCGAAGGGGCGAAAATCACCGTTGGTACATTGATGACTTACAATAGCTTTTTTGCTTGGAAGAGAGAACAAATCGAGCTTCAAGATCAAGCGATCCTTGATTCGAAAGCAATGCGAAGCAAGCGGTTAAAAGAACTTATGGAGCTTCGTAATCGTCTCAAGGCAATTGAACAGCTTCGCCAAAAGCGACTGGAAGAATTTAAGCAGCAGCAGCTTTTTGAAGAACAAAAAGAGCTCGATGAAATAGGCTTGCAAATTTACACGAGAACAGCAAGACTGGGAGGCTAAATCATGAATCTAGATGGAATCAATACGGTAGTGCAGCGAATCCATTCGATTGAACAGAGATTTGGTATAAATAATACAACTACGGCGGCAACGCCTAAAACGGATTTTCCGGCAGAACTGCAAGCGCAGATGCAGCCATCCGTGGAAAATGGACCAGTTGGAAATCGGAAAAAAACGGCAGCAGCAACGCAGGCGCCGGGTGATGTCGGCGGTTTTATCACAAAAGCGGCGCAAAAATATGGTGTCGATCCCAAATTGGTTTCAGCAGTGGCTGAAGCTGAGTCTGGTTATCGGCCAGATGCGGTATCTTCTACCGGTGCAGTCGGCGTTATGCAGTTGATGCCAGATACAGCTGCGGCTCTAGGCGTTACAAATGCATACGATCCTCAGCAAAATATTGAGGGCGGTACCAAATACCTTAAAGAAATGCTCAATGATTTTGGTGGAGATGTGCGCACGAGCAGATTTCGAGAGTGATGCTGAGAGACAAGCTTTCATA
>CBDTTM010000130.1:0-7127 GCA_965363355.1 uncultured Selenomonadaceae bacterium
GATACAGCCAGTGGGACGATTCCCATCTAACGTACCGATTGCATACATACCATAAGAAAGCTTCCATAATATAGATGTATCCATATTTTTATCCCCCTTTGTCGATAAACTATACTCTTGCCACCTTCGTTATGATTGACCCGTTTTCCTGCTATCCCATGATGATTTGGTTGCCAAAAAACAAATCCTGCGATATAGTAGATATGGTCTTATTCAAATACGTCTAGAAAAGCCGCTATCATCAACGAAAAACATCATTCGAAGGGAATTTTTTACTCATGACAAATACGACAAAGGGGTTCGCACTGGCTTCGGTCGGTGCCCTCTTTTGGGGCGCCTCGGGCGTCGCTGCCCAGTACCTGTTCCACGAAAAATTTTTCACACCGGAATGGCTTGTAGTCATCCGCATGCTCACCTCTGGCTTGATCTTGCTCGCCATCGATGCCAGCAAAAACTACGGTGATATTTTCAGTATATGGCGAAGTTCTTATGACCGCTGGCAGCTATTGTTTTTTGGCATTTTCGGCATGCTAAGCGTCCAGTACACTTATTTTGCCGCTATAAACGCTGGAAATGCAGCCACCGCCACAATCCTTCAGTATTTGGCACCAGTCGTAATCGTTTGCTATCTGACGCTTCGTTATCGCCGCCTGCCCCAAAAAGCCGAGGTCCTTGCCATTTGCTTGGCTGTTATTGGTACCTTTCTGCTCGTCACAAAAGGCGATTTCACTACCCTATCCATCTCCGATACGGTTTTGTTTTGGGGCATACTCTCTGCTTTTTGTGCCGCCTTTTACACCGTGCAGCCAAAATATCTGCTGCATCACTGGCGATCCCCCTTGGTCATCGGTTGGGGCATGCTCATTGGCAGCATAATCCTGCTTCCCATTGCCCCGCCTTGGGATTTTACCGGTATTTGGGATTGGCAAGCATTTTGGGGCCTTTTATTCGTGATTATCTTTGGTACCGTAGTTGCTTTTTGGTCTTATCTTGAAAGCATCAAATACATTCGCCCGACACAAACCAGCACCTTAGGATCACTTGAACCACTATCCGCAGTCAGCCTTTCCGTATTTTTGCTCAACGTGCCTTTCGGCTTGATTGAAGCCCTCGGCAGTGCTATGATCTTGAGCACCGTTTTTTGTCTATCTCGCGTAAAAAAATAAGCGTGAGCCTTTGGCTCCGCTTATTTTTTTACAACGAATGCAGTTTTTTATGTTCAAGCTTTTTGCTTATTGCTTTTATATCGATACCCTATCCATAAAAGAATCAACCAAAATGGTAAAAGCCCAATGGCAAGCTGCATGTCTTCAAGCTGCGTCATCAATATGACGATTCCTGCCAAAAACAGCAAACATACATAATTAGCCCAAGGATAAAAAAGCGATTTGAACCGAATTTCATGGCTGCGACCTTCTCGCGCATAACGCTGGCGAAACTTCATATGAGTCACTACGATAACGAACCAACTTACGACAACCGCAGCTACCGCAATCGAAATCAAATACATGAAGGCTTTCCCCGGGAAAAAGTAGTTCAACGCAACAACTGCCAGCGTCATTCCCGATGAAACAAAAATCCCATTGACCGGCACACCATGACGCGATAATACTTTTAAGGCCGCTGGAGCATTTCCTTGTGCTGCCAAGCCAAAGAGCATTCGTGAATTGCTGTAAATTGCACTGTTATAGACCGATACCGCAGCTGTCAAAACAACAATGTTCAAAAGATTGGCTGCTGCCGGAATTCCGATATTCGAAAAGATCTGGACAAACGGGCTGGCTTCCATTCCAATTTTATTCCAAGGATACAATGCCATTAAAACAATAAGTGTACCAATGTAAAAAATCAAGATACGCCAAATGACCTGATTGATTGCTTTTGGAATCGTCTTGGTCGGATTATCCGCCTCCCCGGCAGTGATGCCGATGAGCTCAATTCCCCCAAAAGAAAACATGACAATGACCAAAGACGACAGCAATCCCCATAACCCATTCGGCAAAAATCCGCCATGGCTCCAAAGATTACTGAAATTATCGGGGAAAGTCCCCATTTGGCTGCAAATAATATAAAGACCGAACAAAATCATCGCTACAATAGCGACCACTTTGATGATTGCCGTCCAAAACTCAAATTCACCATAAAGCCGCACATTTATGAGATTGACGATAGTGATGATTACAAGGCAGGCAAGTGCCGACAGCCACTGCGGCAGATCCGGCAGCCAATAATTCATATAAATCCCAACAGCCGCAAGCTCGGCCATACTGACAATGACATAATTGAACCAATAATTCCAGCCAGACAAAAATCCCGGAAAGGCACCCCAATACTTTGACGCATAATAACTAAAAGATCCTGACACAGGCTCTTCCACCGCCATCTCCCCGAGCATACGCATAATAAGAAATATCACCGTGCCGCCAATCAAATAAGATAAAGCGATTGCCGGCCCTGCCATAGCTATCGTTGGCGCAGAACCATAAAAAAGTCCTGTACCTATAGCACCGCCTAGGGCAATCATCTGCAAATGACGATTTTTCAGGCCGCGTTCCATTTTTCTATTTTCATTTTCCATCCCAAAGCCTCCCCGAAGCCAAATTTACGTTACTTCTCATCTTATCATAAATCTGACGCAATTTACATTAAAATAAGCAAAGACCGCCGCTGAAATGCCCTGCAAATCAGTCGTCGGTCTTTTTTTATTTTGCTATTTTTTCACTTTCCTACATTATATATGATTATACAGCGTAGAAATTAACAAGCTTCGCACCAAAAATGCCATCCACTTCGGTAACCTTAGCCAAAATATTCGCTGGAATATCATTGTCGATGGTCAATACCATGATGTTCGTGCCGGAAGCTTCGGTCTTACCAACCTGCATCCCCGAAATATTGATTCCGGCAGCGCCCATCAAAGAGCCAATCGTACCAATGATTCCTGGACGGTTGATATGTGGGCAGATCAGAATGCGAGCCTGGGGATCGACATCGACACGATAATCATCAATCATCACGATGCGGCCTTCCTCGCCAAAAAGTGTTCCTTGAACACAAGCTGTTTTATCTGCAGCAGTCACCGTAACTTTAATGAGGTTAGCAAAATTTGCCGCTTCCTTATTCTTTACTTCCTTGACCTTGATATTGCGCTGTTTTGCCATGCCCGGAGCATTTACGTAGTTTACGTCAAACTCGAGGATTGGATTCAATAGACCTTTGAGCACTGCTGTCGTAATCATCTTGGTATCGACTTCTGTTATATCGCCATTATATTCAACCTCAACGCTCTTGATCGGGCCATCTGCCAAAGAACGAGCCGTTCCGCCAAGGCGTTCTGCCAATTCAAAATAAGGACGAATGACTTTCATCACCTGCGCAGATACCGGAGCCATATTTACCGCAGTCGACACAGGTTCACCGCGAAGAGCCGCTGCTACTCCATATGCTACATCGACAGAAACACCGATTTGTGCTTCTACTGTAGATGCACCAAGATGCGGCGTCAAGACTACGCCCTCAAGACCAAGCAATGGATAATCTGCTGGAACTGGTTCACTTTCATAAACATCGATTGCCGCACCAGCAACTTGGCCTGCTTTTACCGCTTCTGCCAAATCTGCTTCATTGATGATGCCCCCACGAGCACAGTTGATCAGACGAACACCCTTTTTCATCTTTTTCATATTATCTTTATTGAGCATGCTTTTGGTATCTGGCGTAAGCGGCATATGTACCGTAATGAAATCCGATTTTTCGATGATATCATCGAGACTGCCGATTTCAATACCTAAAGCCTGTGCTCGCTCTTCGTTGATATATGGATCATAGCCGATTACATCCATGTCAAAAGCCAATGCACGTTTGGCAACACCGCTGCCGATACGCCCCATGCCAATGACGCCCAATGTCTTGCCGCGAAGCTCTACGCCGACATATTTTTTACGGTTCCACTCGCCTTTTTGCATCGTTTCGTTTGCAATCGGGATATTACGCGACATCGCCAGCATCATAGCCATCGTATGTTCCGTAGCTGCAATGGTATTGCCTTCAGGTGCGTTGAGGACGATGATGCCGCGCGCCGTAGCTGCTGCCAAATCAATATTGTCAACGCCAACGCCAGCACGGCCGATGACTTTAAGGTTCGTTGCCGCATCGATTACTTCTTTTGTCACACGAGATGCACTGCGAACAATCAAACCATCGAATTCTGGAATAATTGCCAACAGCTCATCCGCTGGTAATTTATCTTTAATTACGATTTCAAAATCCTTTGCTAAGATATCAATCCCTTTTTTCGAAACGCCATCTGCTACCAATACTTTCATTGAAAATCTCTCCCTTTATCTGCATTTGATTTTTAACAAGTTTGTAAAAGAAGCCACAAAACAACAAAGAGCCCCGCCCCAATAATTGGGGCGAAGCTCTTATCTTCACGGTACCACCCAAGTTTATGCACCTTTTGGTGCCAACTCAATTCGCTGTATCGGGCGTTCCCGTCATGATTCTTCATCAGCCGCTTCGAGGTGGAACAAATAGCTGCTCTTGCCTGGCTCTCACCAACCGCCGGCTCTCTGAAAGAACATCTCCATTTGATTCCTCTGCATCGCGTTATCTGTTTGTGCTTAGGTGTTATTATATTTTATCTCGTCATAAACGTCAAGTGTATTTCCAAAAAAAACATTTTTAAAATTCCGCTTGACGTTTATAGATTTTTGGCGGTAGAATATAACACAATTACAAAAACGCATAACATGTCAGCGTCATCGCAAATCAGACACAGACAAATCAGGAGGTTTTTCTTTTGGAAAATAATCGCATTTACAATTTCAATCCAGGCCCGGCTATGCTGCCACTTGAAGTACTCAAAGCCGCCCAAGCTGAACTCTTAAACTTCGAAAACACCGGTATGTCCATCCTGGAAATCAGCCATCGTGCCAAAGCCTATGATCAAATTCACAATCAAGCAAAAGCCGATATCAAAGAACTCATGGGCTTAGGTGATGACTATGAAGTCCTCTTCATTCAGGGCGGTGCCAGCATGCAGTTCAACATGGTTCCGCAAAATTTTGCCATCGACGGCAAAATCGGCAACTATATTCTCTCCGGAAGCTTTGCTACCAAAGCCTATAAAGAAGCGACGATCCTTGGTGAAGCGCACGTTGCCGCTTCGAGCAAAGAAGTAAACTTCAAGCATATCCCAACACAAGATGAAATCAAACTCAGCGATAATGCTGCCTATTTGCATATCTGCTATAACAACACCATCTTCGGCACAGAATATCATTATGTTCCAGAAACAAATGGCGTTCCGCTCATCGCCGACATGTCTTCCGACATGCTCTCACGTCCAGTAGATTTTTCTAAATTCAGCTTAATTTATGCTGGCGTGCAGAAAAACCTCGGACCTGCTGGCGTCTGCCTCGTCGTTGCTAAAAAATCCTTTATCGAAAACAGCCCGCAGACCCTGCCAACTATGCTGCGCTATGATACCTATGCCAAAAACAATTCGCTTTATAATACACCACCGGCATTTGGCATCTATATGGTCGGCAAAGTAGCTGCTTGGATCAAAGAACAAGGCGGCTTAAAGGCTATGGAAAAACTCAACGCTGCTAAAGCGAAACTCGTCTATGACGCAATTGATAACAGCAACGGCTTCTATCGTGGACATGCTGATAAAGACAGCCGTTCCTTCATGAACGTGACGTTCCGCCTGCCAACGGAAGAACTCGAAGCAAAGTTTGCTGCCGAAGCACTTCCACTGGGAATAAGCGGCGTCAAAGGCCACCGCTCCGTCGGCGGCATGCGCACTTCCATCTACAATGCTATGCCACTGGAAGGCTGCCAGGCACTGGTCGACTTCATGGAAAAATTTCGCAAGGCAAATGCCTAAAAAATAATAATAAGCAATAACTACAAGCTGGCCCTCTTATCAGCAGACTGCAAAGTCTGCCATAGGAGGGCCGTTTTTATGACAAGGTTCTTCCCCTAAAACAATATATTTTTTCTATATTTCAATAAATTTAAAAATTTATTTTTCATACAGCCTCTCTATATTTTCAAACAAAAGAAATAAACAAAAATACATCATTTTCATTTGAAACCTTTTTATTCCTTTTATTTTCTGTTTATGCTATACTTATTTTATCAATTACAGGATAAGGGATGAATTTTTATGCATACACGCCATACAAAACTATTGGCTCTTGTAAACCAAAAAAAACGCATTGCCGTTACCGAAATGTCAGAAAAACTCAACGTATCTGAGGTAACCGTTCGAAAAGACCTCAATTACCTCGAAGAAATGGGCCTGCTCCGTCGCGAACACGGTTTTGCCGTGATGACTTCAAGCGATGATATCAACCATCATCTGTCATTTAACTATGATTCCAAACGCCGCATCGCCCAAAAAGCTGCGGAAACCATCGCCAACGGAGAAACCGTAATCATCGAATCAGGCTCTTGCTGTGCCCTCCTTGCTGAAGAACTAGCTGCCAATCGCCGTGATATCACAATCATCACCAACTCGGCCTTCATTGCTGCCTTCGTTCGCAAAGCACCTTTTGCCAAAGTCATCTTGCTCGGTGGCGATTATCAAAACGAGTCACAAGTCACGGTAGGCCCTATGCTCAAAAAATGCATCCAGGATTTTTCTGTCGATAAACTATTTGTCGGTACAGATGGCTTTAGCAACAAAAGCGGATTCATGGGCAATAATCTCATGCGAGTTGAAGCCATTCGCAGCCTCGCTGAAAGTGCGAACAAAATCATGGTCTTGACTGAATCAACAAAATTCAGCCAAAAAGGGGTATTGCTCCAATTTTCCCCAGAAGAAGTCCATTCTGTCTTTACCGATGACCAAATTCCTCTAGAAACAAAAGAATTCTTACAACAAAAAAACACCGAAGTCTACACCGTGCCATTGGCCGAATGCTCATAAATAGGCGATGAAAACTTATGCATATTTCAACAAATGTGCATTTCTCATCAATTTGACCTATGACTTATAGCCTTTCATTTAAATTTTTATTATTATTTTTCAAAAAGACTTGAAAAATGTCTTATTTATATGGGCTCTATAATAAATGTTGTGGTTTTGATGAAAATCAAAACTACAACATTTATTT
>CBDTTM010000131.1:0-7070 GCA_965363355.1 uncultured Selenomonadaceae bacterium
TCTACATAACCAATAGCACCCGGTGTGCTGGCAATCGCTTTTACAACAGCGCCATTTGAATCCTGGATGATAGCGTTATCGGTGAAATTTTCACCCTTTAAGACTGTATCGCTTACCGTTGCTCTTGAGCCGGAAGATTTTGCACGATGAATCAGCGTAATCTGTTGATCGTCACCACCGACTTCTTTCCAGTTCGTAATTTTCCCAGTCATGATATCTTTGACTTGTGCTAAAGTCAAATTGGAAATCTTAGAATCTTTATTGGTGATAAACACGAATGTTTCTACGACAACCTTATGATCGACAAGTCCTTTGTCTTTATACTCTGCTGGTAAATCAACATCAGAGTTACCGATTTGAACCGACCCATCTGCTACTTGATTCATCCCCGTGAATGAACCGCCGCCAGCAATGTTGACCGTAACTTTATCGTGTTTGCCTTGGAACGTTTCCTGCGCCGGTTTTAAAAGCGGCAATAATGCAGTCGATCCCGAAGCACTTATTTTTCCTTCGATGGCAGCCTCTTTCTTGTCGCTTCCGCCTGCATTTTGTTGAGATGCTCCACAACCCGCAAACACCATAGTTCCTACTAACAATGAGCCCACCAATGCCATTAACTTAGTCTTTCGCAAAAAAATCATCTTGAAAACCTCCTGAATAATTTTTATCTATCCTGCTTTTCATTCTAACCCAAACCATCTGAAAACTTGTTACGAGATTGTTAACAATATGTAAAGTCTCCCTTTTATTTAGGCACTTATGATAAAATCATAGTATCAATATATTGAAAAGAGTGATTTTATGCTGAAATCGAAAATCAGCCGACGACTTATCTTTCCATTTTTATGTGTTATCATTATTTCTTTATCCTTGCTTGGCTTTTATTTGCTCCACTTTTTCTACAATGAAAACATCCAACGAAAAACCTCTGAGCTGACAGTCAATACAAAAATCATCAAAGCCTTCATTGAAGATGCTCAAAAAACATCTAGTGACGATAAGATCGCCGCAAAAATACAAGAATTCAGTACCGCAGCAAATCTTCGCATCACCTACTTGAATGTCGATGGCAAAGTCTTAGCGGACTCATCTGAACCCGCTGAACGCCTTGATAATCACTTAGGTCGGCAAGAAGTCCAAGCCGCCTTGGAAGCTGGTTTTGGCAGTAGCAGTCGTTACAGCGATACCTTGAAGGAAAATATGCTCTACGTTGCCCTGCCGATTCGCGAATCCACCGGCCAGATTACCGGCATCGTCCGCATGGCATCCTCTCTAGCCCCCATCGAAAACTCTTATGTCCATACGCGCAGAACCATCATATCCGCACTGTTCATCAGCACTCTTGTCACAATACTGCTCGGATTGCTCTTAGCACAGCGACAAATACGACCGATTCGTCAGATGACAGCCGATGCTCGTGAAATCACAAATGGCAATCTAGAAAAGCGGCTTCATATCCGTACTGAAGATGAACTAGAAATCTTAGCGAATACAATCAACAGCCTCACCACCAACCTGGCAAAAAAAATAAAAGAATTCCGTTCAGAAAATCATAAACTGACTTTGATCCTTGAGAACATGGACAACGCGGTCATGCTGCTCAACGCACAAGGCAATATCACAACGGCCAATAAAGAAGCCTGTCGCTTATTTCGCTTAACACCGGATTTATTGCAAAAACATAGCATCAACGCAATCGGCAGTGCCCTTTTAAGCGATACTGCCCAAGAAGTGCTGCAGAGCGGTACTACAAAATCCATCAATTTTCACATCATAAGCAATGGCACGAGAAAAACCTTTGCCGTTTTTTTTGCTCCCTGCTTTGAAGAAGACTCTCACGTTGTCCTCAGCGTTTTTCATGATATCTCGATTTTACAGGACTTATCCGATCGTCAAAGCACGTTCGTCACCAATGCCGCACATGAATTAGCGACTCCACTGACCTCCATCTGCGGCTTTTCTGAAACCCTGCTTGACAGTGAACTCGATGATCCGGTATTGGCACGAAAATTCATTGATATCATCCATAATGAATCGCAACGCATGAATCGCTTGATCAAAGATCTACTCCAACTAGCAAAACTCGACAGCAAGCAATACCGTGAACAACTGCAGCTGCAAACGATCGATTGCAGGCAACTCTTAACAGCTGCAGCCAGTCAGTTAGAACCGCAAATCAACAGTAAGAACCAAACTCTCTCACTTCATTTACCAGAAAATCGTGCAGAACTGCTCGCCAATGAAGACTTATTGCTCCAATTGATCTTGAACCTTTTGGAAAATGCCATAAAATACACAAAAACCAACGGCCAAATCGAACTGCGATGTCAAGTCGATGACACACAGATCGAAATCCGTATCAAAGACAACGGCCTTGGCATTGCCCCTGCAGATCTGCCATTTATTTTCGAACGATTTTATCGGGCTGACAAATCCAGGTTACGAACCTTCGGTTGCGGGGGCTCGGGTATCGGCTTATCACTCGTTCAGTTTCTCGTTCAAATGTTTGGCGGCAAGATTCATGTTGAAAGCGAACTTGATGTCGGCACTGAATTCATTATCGAATTCCCCCGTGTTCATGAACAATGATTTTACAGCGTATTACAAAAAGAGGAATTGTCCAATCGTACTTGGGCAATTCCTCTTTTTGCAGTTTCCTTCTATTATAATGGATCGTTTTGCAGCAACTCATTTTTTTTACCTTTGGTCTTGCGTATCCGTTCGGCTGTCTCTAAGTAAATAACCCATTCTGCAATATTGGTTGCATGGTCACCGATTCTTTCTAAAAAGCGGGCAATAAAAATCAATTGTGTTGCTTGTTGCTTCGTCCGTAAAGTATCATTCATCATGAGCTTTGAAAGTTCTTCGAACGTACTGGCAAAAAGGCTGTCCATTTCATCATCCGCCCGGCAAACCTTTTCCGCCAGCCTTATATCAGCCAATCGATAAGCATCAATGGCCATTTCGACCATATTGACTGCACAGGCAGCCAGTTTCGGCGTATCAACAATATTTCCCAATAAGCCACCATCGATATTCTTGGCCGTTTTGGCAATATCGAAAGCATGGTCACCAATGCGTTCTAAATCGGTTGAAATCTTGAACCCCGTGGCAATCACTCGTAAATCATGGGCAATCGGCTGCTGTTTAGCAATCATCAAGATGCAGCGATCTTCGATATCGACGATCATATCATCTAATACATCATCATTTTTCATGACTTCTTCCGCTAGTTTTTTGTCATTTTCAACCAATGCCTTCATTGACAAACTGACAGCTTCGGCCGCTGACATTCCCATCTCAACTACTTTTTGCTGCAATCTCGCCAACTCTTCTATATATGCCTGCCGCGTACTCTTATTCATTCCTTATCCCCCAAATCCATCAGCCGAAACGGCCTGTGATGTAATCTTCTGTTTTTTTGTTGGACGGTTTTGTAAAAATGACATTCGTCAAATCATGTTCAACCAGTTTACCATTCAGGAAAAATGCTGTGTAATCTGACACACGAGCCGCTTGCTGCATATTATGCGTAACCATGACGATCGTATATTTTTCCTTGAGCTCTGCGATCAATTCCTCTATTTTCATCGTAGAAATCGGATCTAACGCCGAGCAAGGTTCATCCATCAAAACAACTTCTGGCTCAACGGCCAAAACTCTCGCTATGCAAAGCCTTTGCTGTTGTCCACCAGAAAGCCCCATAGCCGACCCGTTCAATCGGTCTTTGACCTCATCCCAAAGAGCTGCTCCTGACAAACTTTTTTCGACGATTTGATCGAGTTTTGCCTTATCGGTCAGCCCATGGATTCGTGGTCCATAAGCTATATTATCATAAATTGACATTGGAAAAGGATTGGGCCGTTGGAACACCATGCCCACTCGTTTACGTAAATTTACAATATCCATATCCGGTTTATAGATGTCATCACCATCTAAAGTAATCTCACCATCAAGCCGGACACCTTTGACCAGATCATTCATACGATTGAGCGTTTTTAAAAATGTTGATTTGCCACAGCCAGATGGGCCAATCAAAGCGACAATGGAGTTTGGCTGCACCGCAAGTGATACGTCATATAATGCTTGCCCCGCTCCATAATATAAATTCAAATTCTTCACTTGCATCTTATAGTCCATGTGTTTTCCTCCTGCGCTCTTACTATAAAAAATATAACATAGGCAGAAATAAAAAGTGTTACCACTATGTTAACTTATTGTAAACAATTGCTTTTCAGCCTTTAATTTCAATAGCTAAGAGGTATTGCATCCCACACGAAAAAACGCTCATACCCCTTAGGATATAAGCGTTTTTCAATATAATAACTTTATTCGACCATGCCCATCTTCGGATAAAAAACCTGCATTTTCCCCGGTAACGTTTGAATTTCAAGCGGCAATTTCGGCCCGCGCTCTCCATCTAAATCACTTTCTACCTCTTCATCACAGGAAATCACATAATTTGCCGCTTGCAAATAAATTACATTTTTGGTATTACTGAGACTTCGACCGGAAATGATCTCCGCTAAAAGCGACATCAACTCCGGAATATTACACTGTTTCACGACGAGAAGATCTAATTTGCCATCATCAACCTTGGCGTTGACTGCCACATTTTTGAGGCTGCCTACTACACCACTATTGACAACAACAAATAAAAAAGCTTTTTCTTCAAGAACTTCCCCATCGGCTTCAATGCGCAAATCAAGCGCTCGAAATTTCGGCAATTCACCTAAGCCCCGCAAATAATATGCCATCTTCCCCAGTGCATTTTTAAGCTTCGAATCCACTTCATGTGCAACGGACGTCAGCATTCCTGCACTGGCGACATTGATGAAGTATTCACCTGCGACTACTCCTACATCAACCGGTGTCGTTGTACCTGCGGCAATCGCCTCGACATAGCGATCAAGGTCATCATCAACACCTAAAAAAGAAGCAAAGTCATTAGACGTCCCACTGGCGAGGATCCCGATGGGTAAATCGATATTTTCATGCAACATGATATTGACGATTTCATGCAAAGTTCCATCGCCACCTGCAATGACAATCCCTTCAGCTGATGTGCTTTGCACAAAATCGACGAATGTCTTGCTGTTATCTTTTTGCGTGCGGTATAAAAGCAGCATACAGTCACGCTCTTGAAACTTCTCCACCATCAAATCAAGCTTATACTTAAATGACGCATTACCCGAAACTGGATTATAAGCCAAAATTATTTTTTTCATTTTATATCCTCCCGGCGTTTCAGGATTTGAGTACCCCAATTTTTTTGAGCAATTTTATCGCAATGCTGCCGATAATCGGTATGCGGCGCATATCATCTTCTTTGATTCCACCTATTACCAATAGAACTGCGATGTATACAACGCAGCCAATGAATACAGAACCAAAAGTTGCAACAGCATTGATGCCGACATGGAGTCGAATGAAATCATACGAAAAATACAGTGCGCCTGCCATCACAACGGCGGCTCCCATCGTCTTGAACAATTGCGCCAGCTCCATCTTATAATTGATGTATTTATAAAGAAAATACATATTAACGATGGCCGCAATCCCAATGTCCGCCACAGTAGCCCATGCAGCCCCCATAATTTCTAAAGATGGCTGCGCTGTAAGTACCCAGTTTAAAATAACTTTTGCTACAGCTGCAATGATCATATTGACCATCGGTACGGAAGGATGGCCTAAACCTTGCAAAGCACCAGTTGTAACTTGATGCCAGCCCAAGAGGACTATACTGAAAGAAGATACCCAAACAGCAGCTCCTGCTCCTGGTGCATTATAAATCAAGGAAGAAATCGGCACGGCTAAAACCATAACCGTGACAAACGCCGGAAAACAAATAAAATTTGATATACGCATCGCCGCTGCCGTCTGATTAAACGAACGCACATTGTCTTTAAGTGCCTTCGCTTCCGATATTGCCGGAACAATGCTTACAGCTAAAGAAGCCGTCAATATCGTAGCCAAATTAACTAGCGGTACGGCCATCCCCGTCAAATAACCAAAAAGCTCCGTCGCTTCGCTTATACTGTAGCCAGCGACTTCCAAACGAGCCGGAACAATCATAAGATCCAAACCAGAGACAATCGGCAGCATGATACTAGCAGCCGATACAGGCAGTGCGAGAGCAAAAATTCGTTTGATAACACGGCTCACCGCTGGTTTTTTCACATTTGGAACCGGAGTCAGATGTTCTCCATAATCTCTGATGATATCACGTTCCAATTTCCAGTGAAAATAAACCATGACAATAACACCAGTGACTGCTCCGGCAAAAGCGCCAAGACTAGCCCCGGCAGCTGCAAACTGAAGGCCCCAAGGCAAAAGGAGCTGGGCAAACAGAACCATCGTAACAACCCGAAAAATCTGTTCAACGATTTGTGACACCGCTGTCGGTGTCATTCGCTGCCATCCCTGTAAGTAGCCGCGCGAACTCGCCAACAACGTGACGAAAAAAATAGCCGGTGCCAACGCCACCACTGAATAATACGCTCGTGAATCACGGATGAAATGCCAATCAATCAGCCACTGTGCACCAAAATAGGTCAATAAACTGAAGATTAATCCTGTAACACACATCAAAGCCATCGATATGCGAAAAATCCGCCTAGCCCCCAAAATATCCTTTAAGGCCACACGTTCTGATGTAATGATCGAAATAGCCACTGGCACGCCTGCTGTCGAAACACTCAAAGCAAAAAAATAGATAGGAAAAGCCATCTGATACAGCCCAATTCCCTCTCCGCCTAAAACACGCGATACAAATATCCAATTTAAAGAACCGATGACTTTAACAACGATTCCCGCTATCGTAAGGATAAAAGTTCCTTTAAGGAAAGATTCTCCCTTGCTCGCTTTTTTTTCTGTTAACTCCTGACTGCTAATGTAAAACACCCACCTTAAAGAAAACTTCCACTTTCTTTTTCTCCGAAAAAATATATAATATATAGTATGTAAATAAACACACAAATCGAAACTGCATAGATTGATAACTAAAAAATTATATCATTTCTCTGCCAAGTATGCCAGTACTAATTATCAAGAAGGTGACTCCATTGACA
>CBDTTM010000132.1:0-7022 GCA_965363355.1 uncultured Selenomonadaceae bacterium
CATGGTCCTGCAAAAATTTTTCATAACGCTTCATTGCCAGATGCCAGCCTTCATCTTCTACAAAACGCTCATCACAACGAAGATTCGTTTGAAAGGGCGCGCCGCAGTGAGGGCAATATGGAACCAGGTCTTTCGGCACCTTTCTGTCTTTTTGCATCAAGACCATCTGTCTTATCGCCGCTTCATTATCATAAGTTTTTTCATGACAAGGTTTACCGCACTGCCACAAGCCATAATCGCCTTGTGTATAAAAAAGCCTATTTTTAGCAAAGCCCGCTTTTTGGAAACAGTGATCCACATTTGTGGTCAGCACAAAATAATCTTTATTCTCGACCAGTTTCAAAAGATTCGCATACACCTCGCTCTTTGGCTGATTATACCGATTCAAATAAATATGGCGGCTCCAGTAACCCCAATATTCTTCTAAAGAGCTATACGGGTAAAATCCCGCACTATACATATCTGTATAATGATATGCAGCCATAAAATCAGCAAAATTTTGCGCAAAGCGATTGCCTGAATAAACAAGTCCTGCAGCAGCAGAAAGACCTGCGCCCGCACCAATGAAAACGCTGTCCACTTTTGCCAAGACTTCTTTAAACTGTTCCAATTCACGCAAGCAATGTGCTATAGATTTCATAATCGCTCTCCTTAAATACATTAAAAACAACCTGTATGGAGCTGTTCGTCTCTATAAAATACTTTCTTATGGTATCCACAGCAATTTCAGCAGCTTTTTTCTGGGGAAAATGATATTCCCCCGTTGAAATGCAGCAAAAAGCTATGTTTTCTAGCTTCTGCTTTTCGGCAAGCAGTAAACAGGAACGATAACAGGCCGCGAGCTTTAGGCAATCTTTTCTTGTCACTTGCCCGTTTACGATAGGACCTACGGTATGAAGAACGTATTTGCAAGGCAAATTATAGCCGTCTGTAATCTGTGCGTTTCCCGCTGCCTCAAGATGGCCTTGCGCCTCCATAATCGCGGCACAAGCATTGCGAAGCTGCAATCCAGCCGCCGAATGGATTGCATTGTCAATGCAGCCATGGCAAGGATAAAAGCAGCCCAAAAGTTCTGCATTGGCGGCATTGACAATTGCATCGACTTGCAACCGCGTAATATCCCCTTGCCATAGAGCAATGGGATATCTGCCCATTTGCGAAAAATCCCTTACATCCACAATGCCCTTTTCCTCAGTTTCTGCCTGCAAAAATACATTTTGCACAGTCAAAAATTCTTTGGACAAAGGCCCGGAATGCCGCAAATTGATCAAAGACCGAAAAAGCTGTCGCTGCGCATCCAAATCCAACGGTATTTTCTGCGCTTCTTTTTTGTACTCTGGCATTTCATTGAGTAAAACTTCAACCAAATATTGCAACTGTTCTATTTTTTTCATGGTCTGCCCTTTTAGCCGATCAAAGCTTGTATTCACGTGGTGGCTTCCCGGAAAAATCCGCCAATACAGCTTGGCCTTCAGCCAAATAGAAGACTTCAAAAATAGGATTTTCCGCCGTTTGATATTGGCTTTTCACAATCGGATTTTTCATGCAAGCTTCTTTTACACCTTTATTATTTTCAAACACAGCCTTGCCATTAAGGCGAATCCAAGCATAAGAAGAACTTGCTACCGAAATTTCTACATAAGGGTTCTCTTGCATATCTTTGTAGACATCCTTTGTGCTATTTGTGCAAAACCAAAGTTTACCGCCATCTTCCAGACAAAACATAAAAGGTCGGCATTTTGCCTTACCATCACGGCCGATGGTTGCAAAATATTGCACAGGATTTTCCTTTAAAAACTCAATTACTTCTTTCATTATAAATTACCTCCGTAAATTTCAATATTTTCATTAGACATCTAACTATTTTCCCAAAAAGATTCTATTTACTCTTTTAGATTTTTTTGAATCCGCTCCAGCAAATTCTCCAACTGCCCGAGTTCAGAGACTGTCAACCCTTGGTAGACAACCTCATTCATTTTTTGCGAAACTGCCTCGAAGCTCGGCTGTAATGCAGCTCCTGCTTCCGTCAGCTGTATAAGGGTGACGCGCGAATCTTTGGGACTTTTCTCTTTTTTCACATAACCCAGTGCGGTTAATTTATCCACTAAAACCGTCAACGTAGGTTTGGTCCGATGTATTTTCTGTGCCAGATCATTCATCGTATAAATTTCTCCGGTAAAGAGAAGTGATAATATGCCTCCATGTGAAGGCACCAATCCTTGTATATCGTGTGCTTCAAGCTCACGTATAATCAACCTATGTGCTTTTTCAGTTATCCGGCTCATCTTCGAAACACAATTTATATTTTTCATAAACGCTCTACTCTGTCCATAGCTGCCTATTCATAAAACAGCCATTGACCTTTCTTATGATCTTTAATTTAACCCAACTTTTTCGATGCATTGTTTCGTATCTTTGACGACATCCGCAATCGTGATTTTTTTCATTTCAGCTTCCATTGCCAATTGAACAGCTGAAAGTCTGCGATCCAAAACATTATGGATATTTGACCCCACGGGACATGCCGCATTCGGATTTTCATGAAAATGGAACAATTGTCCATTGTCAACACAGTCTACCGCTTTGTAAATATCAAAAAAAGTTATTTCATCAAGCGGTCTTGCAATAGATGCTCCACCTTGGCCTCGTTGCACCGAAATAAGCCCTGCACTCTTTAATTGCTGCAACAGACGACGAATGACGACCGGATTGACATTGACACTCGTCGCAATAAAATCACTGGTCAATTTATATTGAGATGCAAACACATCGATACAAGCAAACATATGGATGGCTATCGTAAATCTACTGGAAATCTGCATATTTATTTTTCTCCCTGCGTAAATACTATAGTATAAAAAATAACACATGCGGTTCCTCCAGTCAATTCATACGATTGCCGCTAGTGACATTATCATTAAAATATTGGTCACTATACGATTTTGCCTTTAATCAAAAACCTTTTTTCGCACCTGTTACAGGCATATTGGAATAATGCACATGCACAATTCTCCAACCATCGGCTGTCTTCTTATAAACCTGGCTCTCCCGTCCATATGTCGTGATTGGAGTCCCATCTGTTCTAAATATCGCAGGGAAGTCCCACGTGAACAGCGCTACGGCTGAATCTCCATATACTTGAATATTGACATCATGGATATTGAGCTGACGTTTGCTGAACGTCTGTCCCATGACTTCTTTATAAAAATTATTTTTAACAGCTTCCCAGCCAATTTCAGTGCCTCTTGGATGGATAAAAGTAGTCTGTTCATTCGTTTGCCAAATTTTCTCAGCCAACCCTATATCAATCGTATCGATTGATTGTGCATAATTTTTGATGACCTGCTCAATTTCTTTAACATCTTTGCTTTTCGTCACATCATTTTCTATTGCAACTCCATTCGAATGCTCCGCTTGATCCTGACTTTGGGCAAAAACAACAGCCGATGTATTCAATGCAGCAAGGCAAAGAAAAGCCGCCATCCATTTTTTCAAATATTTCATATCAAATTACCTACCATCTATAAGTTATCTTATTATTTTTCAACAACACTGATTCGCTGCTGCACATGGGTTCCTTTTTCCGCTTCATCGATAACAGCAATCGCATAATCCGCATAGCTGATAACGCTTTGGCCTTTCGAATTCAAAGTAAATTCTTCACCCGCCAAAATGTATTCACCTGTTCTTATGCCATCGGCCTGGAAATCTGCTGCCGGACTGATATAGGTCCATTTAACATCATCGCGCTGACGAAGTTCCGTCAAAGCTTTTGCCATAGCAAATGCTAAAGGCTTGAACCCTTCCGGAAAATTGGGATCATCTGAAACCGAAGCAGTGTGCTCGGCATTGACATAGAGGCTTCCCGCACCGCCAACTACTAAAAGGCGAGCATCGCTGCCATGCAAAACATCGCATATCTTTTCAAGCGAAGTGCTGTGCTGCAAAAAGGTATCTTCGGTCCATGCACCAAAAGCATCTACCACAACATCAAACCCAGCTAAGTCTCTCGGCGTAAGGTCAAATATATCCTTATGGACTACATGCTGCGCCTCTGATTTATTTTCGCCCCTTACAACCGCTGTCACTTCGAGTCCTCTTGCTACAGCTTCCCTCACAATATTTTTTCCGGCTTTTCCATTTGCACTAATAACTGCAATTTTCATTTTTTATTCCTCCTCGTTTTTGATGTATCAATTATCATTACAACTAAATCTTATCAGTCTTTTGATGTAATGTCAATAGTTACAACAAAAGTTTTATAAAATATTTTGCAAACAAAAATGAGCGCCTTTTAGCTGCGCTCATCCTTGTTTTATACATGTACTATACTTATAGATTTTATCTAATAAAAACCCACCTTAAAATTAGGCTGGCAACCATCTCATCTTCCTTTATCTCAATCTTCATCTTCTAAATTTTGATTTTTCCAATGCTTTTCTTTAAATTCCTTGCCTTTTGCGACAACGGTTTCCACCGTGATAAACAATACCGGAATCAAAAATATGCCAAGCGCCGTTGCAAAAATCATACCACCGACAACAGCGATTCCCATGCCATTGCGGGCACCTGCACCAGCACCATCTGCCATGGCCAAAGGCAAACAACCGACAATAAAGGCAAATGACGTCATCAAAATCGGTCGCAGCCGAAGCCCTGCGGAGGTAATTGCGGCCCGGACCGGATCCATGCCTTTATCGACACGAACTTTGGCGAATTCAACAATCAAAATGGCGTTCTTAGCCGCCAAGCCAATGATCATGATTACACCGATTTGCATGTAAATGCTATTGGTCTGATTCATCACAAGTTCGGATAACAGTGCGCCAAAAATCCCCGTTGGCACACTGAGCAGCACTGCATACGGAACACTCCAAGATTCATAAAGTGCCGCCAAGCACAAAAAGACAAAGAGGAACGCCAGTGCCAACACTTTAAACGTAGCGTTATTTGACGCTTTTTCCTGTCGGCTCTGTCCTGACCATTCTATGGTAAAACCGCTCGGTGCAGTTTGCGCGACGACTTCTTCCATCGCCTGCAGAGCTTGCCCTGAAGAATAGCCATCATTTGGATACCCTTGCATATTGATGCTGCGCGTTCCATTAAAGCGGGAAATAATCGAGGCACCTGTGCTCATTTTCGTCTTGAGCAAGGTATCAAGCGGAATCATCGTACCAGACGAATTTTTTACAAAGATGAATTTCGCCGCTTCGATCTCACTTCGATACTCCGTATCTGCCTGCAATACAACCTTGTACGTATGACCAAACTGGCTGAAATCATTGACCTGCACTCCGCCAAAATTAGCTTGAACGGCAGTAAATACATCCGATAATTCGATGCCAAGATCCTTTACTTTATCGCGATCGATTTCAAATTCAGCGTTTGGTGAATCGATGTTAAAAGTTGTTGAAACCTCGCGCAATTCCGGCCTTTGATTTGCGGCTTTAACAATCTCTTTTGTAATGGCGTCGAGCTCTTGATCTGTATGCCCCGACATATCCTGCAACTGCAGAGAAAAACCACTGATCATCCCAAGACCTGGCAAAGACGGTGGATTCATCGCCACGACCATTGCCTCTGGTACCGTAGCAGCCCCTTCCCCGTTGACCTTTGCGACCTGGGCATCGACTTTTTTCTCGACATCTTTTCTCTCCACCCAGGGAGCTAAGGAAATGAACATTGCTCCTGCATTCGATTTGGACCCATTTGATAAAACATCAAAGCCTGTAATTTCCATTACATCCGTAACACCCGGATATTGCATAATCTCAGCTGCCAGCTTATGCATGGTTTCTGACGTAAGATTCATCGAAGTCCCCTCCGGCAAATTCACAGCCGTCATGAAATAGCCTTGATCTTCATCCGGAACAAAGGTGGATGGCACTATTTTATAAAGAGCGCCTGTCCCGATTATCAGCAAAACCAAAAACAAGATACAATATTTTGCTTTGCTTATCATCCAGATGACTCGCTTTAAATAACCTCGTTTCAACACATCAAACCATGTATTGAATTCAGAAAAGAAGCGACCTAGCTTGCCCGTTTCTTTTTTCTTCGTTTTAGGCTTCAATAGAAGCACGCATAATGATGGCGTCAACGTCAATGCTACGAATGCCGACAAAGCCATGGATATGGCAATCGTCAAAGCAAATTGTTTATACAAAACGCCCATCATTCCGCCCAAAAACGCAACCGGAACAAACACCGCAATGAGTACAAATGCTATTGCGACAACCGGACCTTGTACTTCATCCATGGCCTTTATTGTCGCTTCACGCGGACCAACACCCTCTTCTTCCATATGATGCTCGACATTTTCAATGACTACGATTGCATCATCGACAACAAGGCCGATTGCAAGCACCATGGCAAACAAGGTCAATGTATTAATAGAAAAATTCAAAAGAACAAACCCCGCCAGCGTCGCAATTAAAGACACCGGAATCGCGAGTACCGGTATCAAAGTTGCCCGCCAGCTTTGCAAAAAGAGGTAAACAATCAAAACGACCAAGATCAGCGCTTCGGCAAAAGTATGCAGTACCTCCTCAATAGAAGCACTGATATAGCGCGTACTATCCACAACTTCTTTGTATTCCATATCCGGCGGAAAGTCTTTTTTTGCCTGCTGCAAAATATCCTGCACGGCCTTTACCGTCTGCATGGCATTGGCATCATTGGTCAAGGCTATGCCAAAACCGACAGCTTCTTTGCCATTTTGATAAGAACTAAATGAATTTTCTTTTGCCCCTGTTGCAACGCGAGCAACATCTTTAAGTCGGACAAAGGAACCATTGCCTTTCGCCTTCAAGACTACATTGCCAAAATCTTCAACTGTCTTTAAACGTCCTTTTATCTTGCCAATATATTGCTTCTCTTGTGTTTTTGGTGCTGGCATCTGTCCAATCGTACCCGCTGGAGCCTGTATATTTTGCTCCTTGATTGCCGTCGTGATATCCGATATCGTCAAACTATACATAGCAAGCTTATCCGGATTGACCCAAATACGCATCGCATAGTCG
>CBDTTM010000133.1:0-7011 GCA_965363355.1 uncultured Selenomonadaceae bacterium
TATCACAAGCCATATCCGCTATATTTCTAAGTTCATCCATATCGGCTGCATCCGCTTTACCGATGATGATATGAACGCCATTATGTTCTTGAACAGCCATCAATAATTTTTGCGCATCGGCTTTTGCTTTTGCTTCATTGAATTCATTCAATTGTTTTTGCAGATCTTTGCCTTCTGCCAAAACAGCGGCAATACGACTTGGGACTTCGTCTGTCTGTACTTTAAGCTTAGCTGCAGCATCCTGCAATAAAGCAATTTTTTCATTGGCATAATCAATAGCCGCTTTGCCTGTGATCGCTTCGATACGACGTACGCCTGACGCAACACCTGACTCGCTGACAATCTTGAACATGCCGATTTGCCCGACATTTTTGACATGTGCACCGCCGCAAAGTTCCATGCTAAAATCAGTAACTGAAACAACACGCACGATATCACCATATTTTTCGCCAAAAAGTGCCATTGCGCCTTTTTCTTTGGCTTCCGCTTGTTTCATTTCGCAAATAGAAACATCCGTGCCTTTAAGGATTTCTTCATTGACCAAAGCTTCGACAGCTTCAAGCTGTTCTATGGTCACCGGTTCAAAATTTGAAAAATCAAAGCGTAAATGCTCAGCCGTTACCGACGAACCAGCCTGATTGACTTGCTGGCCCACCACTTTTTTCAAAGCAGCCTGCAACAAATGCGTCGCCGTATGGTTACGAGCCGAAGCGAGTTTTTTGACCTGATCCACAGCAATACGAACCGTATCGCCTACTTTCAAGGTGCCTTCTGTAACATAGCCTATATGATAAATTGTACCATTTGGCAATTTCTTCGCATTTTCTACTGTCATTTTGCCGAGTTCGCCTTCAAACATGCCGGTATCGCCAACTTGTCCGCCGCCCTCTGCATAAAATGGAGTGATATCTAATATCAAACCAGCAGATTCGCCATCTTGCAATGCATCCACAAGTTCGCCATCTTTCCAGATGCAGGCAATCTCAGCCTGCAGTGCTGCCGGATCTGCTTTAAGCTTTTCTGTATCAAGCCCGCGTAAATCTGGAATAGCAATGCGCTGATTGTCCTGACGAGCTGCTCTGGCACGTTCACGCTGTGCCTGCATTGCTTTGTCAAAGGCATCTTTATCGAGCGACATGCCATTTTCCTGCAAGATTTCATCGGTCAATTCCCACGGGAACCCAAAGGTATCATACAGCTGGAATCCGGATTCACCTGGCAAAAGAGTTTTTCCGCCTGCCTTGAGTTCTTCAATGTGACCATTCAATAGTTCCATGCCCTGTGTCAAGGTCGTATGGAAACGATCTTCTTCCAAACTGATGACTTTTTTAATATAGTCTTGTTTGGCAACAAGTTCTTCGAATACGCCATCATAGATCTTGATTACTGCATCGACAGCTCCAGTGAGGAACTTTCCATCGATTCCAAGCATGCGTCCATGGCGGATCGCCCGGCGCAAGATACGACGCAGGACATAACCACGGCCTTCATTCGATGGCAAGATACCATCCATGATCATGACTGTCATGCTGCGCGCATGGTCAGCGATGACCTTTAGCGAAACATCCTTGATTTCATCATTTCCATAGTTTACGCCTGAAATCTTGCTGGCATACTCAATGATTGGATACAATAAATCTGTTTCAAAGTTCGTTCTCTTATTCTGCAATACGGATGCAAGTCGTTCAAGGCCCGCGCCCGTATCAATATTTTTATTTGCCAGTGGTAAATACTGCCCATCTTCCGTGCGATCATACTGCGTAAACACCAAATTCCAAATTTCAAGGAAGCGGTCGCAGTCACAGCCAACAGCACAATCGGGGCTGCCACAACCGCGTTCTTCGCCAAGATCGACATAAATTTCCGAATCCGGGCCGCAAGGTCCTGGTCCGATTTCCCAGAAATTATCTTCCAATTTGACTACATGCGTTGGATCGACACCAACTTCTTCCGTCCAAATCTTATAAGCCTCTTCATCTTTTGGATAAATCGTAACCCATAATTTTTCTTCTGGAATTTCGAGTACTTTCGTTAAAAACTCCCAAGCCCAGGCAATCGCATCCTGCTTGAAATAATCGCCAAAAGAAAAATTCCCCAGCATTTCAAAATAGGTTTGGTGACGCGCTGTCCGTCCTACATTTTCAATATCACCTGTACGTACACAACGCTGACTTGTCGTGATACGCGTGCGAGGCGGCTTCATTTTGCCTGTAAAAAAAGGTTTAAACGGTGCCATTCCAGCACCGATCATCAATAAAGTCGGATCATCTTCCGGAATCAAAGACGCACTTGGCAATCTTAAATGTCCTTTGTCGACAAAGAACTGTAAATATTTATTACGCAGTTCATTACCACTTATAAACTTCAAACTAATCGACCTCCACAAAAATAGAGACTTTTCTAAAATAAAATATCCATACAATTATATAAAATTACACCACTAAAGTCAATTTATCGCAGGGGCTTTATGATGATGCCTCCGCCAACGACTTTATCGCCGTCATAAAACACAACCGATTGCCCCGGTGTCACAGCTCGCTGTGCTTCGGCAAAAATGACCTTGACCGTTCCATCTTCTTGCGGCGAAACAACTGCTTTGCCCTCTTTGTTTCCGTAACGGATCTTAGCAGTCACCTCAATCGGTGCGGACAATTCATCCAGCGTAATCCAATTAAGGTCACCAGCAATCAGTCCATCTGAAAAGACATCTTTATTTTCGCCTACGATGACGAGGTTCTTCTTTAAATCAAGATCAACAACATACAATGGTGTTTTCGCAGCAATGCCAAGGCCTCGCCTTTGCCCGATCGTATAAAGCGGTACACCTTGATGATGGCCTAATCGATTGCCTTGCACATCCACGATATCACCTGGCTTCAATGCTTTTGGAACCTTATCTTCAAGATAAGCCTTATAATCATCATTTGGCACAAAGCAAATTTCCTGGCTGTCTGGCTTATGGGCAACTGGCAAATTGAATTCTTCCGCCAGACGTCTAGTTTCTACCTTCGTATATTTTCCCAGCGGCATCATAAAATGCTGCAAGGATTTTTGATTCAAATGATAAAGCGCATACGATTGATCCTTCAGCACATCGATGCCTTTTTTCAATACATAGCGGCCATTTTCTTCATCTCTTTCGATTTTGGCGTAATGACCGGTCGCCACATATTCCGCCCCGATTTCACGGCAGCGCTGCAAAAGCCCTTCGAATTTGACATAACGATTACAGGCAATACAAGGGTTTGGCGTCCGCCCATTTGCATATTCATCCAAGAAATAATCGATTACGGTCGTTTGGAACATATCCCGAAAATTCATCACGTAATGAGGAATCCCCAAGATTTCAGCGACACGACGAGCATCATCAACAGCTGACAAAGAACAACAGCCTCGATCATCTTCCGGGTTGAAATCCCGGCTGTCATCGCTAAGGCGCATCGTAGCGCCAACTACGTCATAACCTTCACGCACAAGAAGGGCAGCAGTCAAAGAACTGTCTACCCCTCCGCTCATAGCTACGACCACTTTAGGTTTCGCACACATTTTATTCATCCTTACTTTTATCGCCTAAACATCTAGGCTGTTTTCTCATTTGATTTTTGCCGAGTCAATCGACAACACCGTGCATTATTTTTTGTCTTTACATAAATCCGACAGAGTAATTGACTCCAATACTCCACTAATGCTGTCGCAGACCTTAGCCCAAACGTCACGTGTCACACAAAGTCCTGCTCGATCACAGAACTGATCTTTATCGCCAGCTTCCGTGAGCAAACAGTCGACGATGGCAATCGGACCTTCCATCGCGGTGATGATTGCTCCGATTGTAATCGTCTCCGGTTCACGAGCCAGCATATATCCACCTTGCGCTCCGCGCACGCTCTTGACCAATCCTGTATTGCGCAAAGTGCAGATGAGTTGTTCGAGATAATGCTCTGATATGCCCTGCTTTAAGGCAATGCTTTTAAGCGATAATGGCCCTTCACCATAATGCAGTGCCAACTCATACATTGCCGTCACACCATATCTTCCCTTAGTTGATATCTTCACCTAAATCCACTCCGCTCTTCCTCTATCTTGCCTACGACCATCAATTTCATTGCAGACAACACCTTATATAATACTGGTTATTCCCGTCTTGAAAACATTTTGTTATTTCCGACTAAAACAATGAGGATTTTGAATATAATATAGCAAATCTCTTCACCTTTGTCAAAAATTATTTATCTAATTTCCCGCAGCGCCGCATATAATCTTTCATTTTTTCTTCCTGTCCGTTATCTGAGGGAATATAGTATTTAGAGCCGGCCAATTCCTGCGGCAAATACTCTTGTGAAACAAAATGGCCTGGGTAATCATGTGGATATTTGTACTGTGTTCCATGACCAAGCTTAGCTGCCCCTTTATAATGGGCATCCCTTAAATGCAATGGAACCATGCCGCAATTGCGGCTTTTCACATCCTCTATCGCCCTGTCAAGAGCAATATACGCTGCGTTGCTTTTCGGGGCACAGGCAATGTAGGTAACGGCTTGTGCCAACGGAATCCTGGCCTCAGGCATCCCCAAAAACTGCACGGCCTGCACGGCAGCCATCGCCACGACAAGTGCCTGCGGATCTGCATTGCCCACATCTTCAGCTGCACAAATCGCCACCCGCCTGGCAATAAAATTAGTATCCTCACCTGCAACCAACATCTTCGCCAAATAATGAAGTGCGGCATCTGGATTGCTGCCGCGCATGCTCTTGATAAAGGCCGACACCGTATCATAGTGGTTATCACCTTTTTTGTCATAACGCTGCAATCTCTCGCCGATCACTTCTCGCAAAATCTCTTCATCCAATATTCTCGTTTCATTGTTAACGAGAGCTGCCGCCTGTTCAAGGATATTCAGTGCCATACGGGCATCGCCGCCTGCCAGTTGTGCAATGGCTGCCAAGGATTCTTGACGGCAATCGATTTTTTGCTGTCCTAGGCCGCGTTCACAATCAGCAATGGCCTGCTGCAAAATAGTCATGATTTGCTTTTCACTAAGAAGTGACAACCGCACGATCCGTACCCTCGACAAAAGTGCATGATTGACTTCAAAATACGGATTTTCTGTGGTCGCGCCAATCAAAACCAATCGCCCATCTTCCACATAAGGCAGCAATACATCCTGCTGGCTCTTATTGAAACGATGTATTTCATCGATGAACACAATCGTACGCTTTTGATAATATTTGCGCTGCTCAGCCGCCGTTTCAACGATCTTTCGAATATCACCGATCCCGGCTGAAACAGCATTGAGTTTGCAAAAATCACTATTTGTCACATTAGCTACCATTTGAGCCAACGTCGTCTTCCCCGTGCCTGGCGGACCAAATAAAATCATTGATGGAATCTGGTCTTTTTCGATCATCTGCCTCAAATAATGGCCCTTGCCAACAGCTGCATCTTGCCCAATGAATTCATCAAAGTTCCGCGGACGCATACGCATCGCGAGCGGTTCATAAGAGGAACTATTGGCAGCAGTCTTGGCCTCTGCTGCGCTTGAAAATAAATCCATATCGTCCATGCCTCACACTCCAGTCGATCCCATGCCGCCTTGACGTTCTTTGCCTTCACCAGCAGCATCGCCATCAATTGTTAGGTATTTGTAGAAAATCCCCTGTGCCAGGCGCATGCCTTTTTCCACGACAACTGATGCAGTGCCGTGATTGATGATCGCCAACATGATATGCCCTTCATTTTCCAGATTATCATAATAATCTGCATCGATGATGCCCTGCCCATTGATCAAGGCCAAACCTTTCTTTATGGAAAGACCCGATCGGATATGAACACCTAAATACTCGTCATTTTGCATATATGCTTTGATTCCAGTCGCCACAATAGTGATTTTTTGCGGCAGTAAAGTAATGGTTTCTGCCGCCTCAATGTCATATCCTGCGCTAGAACCCGTTTTACGAACTGGCAAAACAATGCCTTGTCCTTCATACGCTTTAACTATTTCAAAACCACGCTTTCGCATATTTACCTCCATTTAGAACTTCTGTTCTTTATCAACTGTCAAAAAAGGACAAAGCAACGCTTGCTGCTTTGCCCTCTAAAATCAAATACCAGCCCTGCTTATTGTTCTTTGACATCTTCCTTTTTCTCGGCTTCATAGCCTCCGGTAAGCGGCCGAACTGGCATAATCGTCGAAATTGCATGTTTATAGACCATCTGTTGCTTTCCACTGTTATCAAGAATCACCGTAAAATTGTCGAAACCTTTCACATAACCCTTGATTTGAAAACCATTTACCAGATGTATCACAACAGATATATTTTCTTTACGCACCTGATTCAAAAAACTGTCTTGCAAATTAATAATTTTTGTCGGCATAAAAAAAGCCCCCTTACAGCCCTCATTTTCGGTTCCTATTGGAATTACTTCTACTTTATTGCAAAATTTCCTGCTACATCTTTGTAAACAGTCTGTAATAATTCTTCTTCGCTCATCTGTTCGACATCATACCAATGGATGTAGGGCATCTTTCTATACCAAGTCAATTGTCGTTTAGCAAAATGCCGAGTCGATTTTTGGATGAGCTCTTTAGCTTCTAGTAAAGATATCTCTCCCGCAAGGTATGCGGCAACTTCTTTATAACCAATTCCCTGCATAGCTTGACTTCTTTTATCTAAACCAGTTTGTAAAAGAGCCTCCACTTCCGCAATCAAGCCCGCCTCAAACATCTTTTCTACCCGCATATTGATTCTTTCATACAAATGCGCCCGGTCACGATTCAAACCAATCGCATAGACATCATATGCCAATTCACCGGCGACAGCCTGTTTTTCTTGTGATATCGTCTCGCCGCCCACATGATAGACTTCAAGCGCCCGGATGACACGACGAAAATCATTGACATGCAATCGCTCTGCCGCTATTGGGTCGATTTTCTCCAGCAAAGCATGTACGTGCTGCTTCCCTTTTTCTTCAGCGAGCAACTCAAGGGACTGGCGATATACCTCATCACCAGGC
>CBDTTM010000134.1:0-6965 GCA_965363355.1 uncultured Selenomonadaceae bacterium
CCTCCGCAATATAATTCTTTAAATTATTGAGCACGGTATAGGCCCGTATATTTTCCATCTCACAGTCCGGCTGATAAATGATAAGCGCTTGGAATACGTTGACGGGCTCATCTAAATCAATCGAAGCAATATCGTCCTTCCGAACCGGCAGCGGCGTTGCCTGTTCGGCCTTTTTCGGTGAATTTTTCTCAGGTAAATTAGATTCCGCAACCGGGGTACCGGAGCCTTCATTAGCTTGTTTTAAATCCGCAAGTGTTTTTTTGGTCAAAGATATCAATTCAGCCGCTGCTCCATCGGCTTTTTCTCCGGCATCGAGCTTATCGATTTCCTTCTTGATAAAATCGGCAGCATCCAAAATCATGTCAACTAAAGAAGAACAGTCGACATGTTCTGGCTTATTTTCTCTAAGATAAAAAAATATGTCTTCCATAGCATGAGCCAAAGCTGCGACTTCATTGACGACCATCATTGCCGCTGAGCCTTTAAGCGTATGCATGATGCGAAAAATATCATTGATCTCGTCTGTGCTGAAATTTCCGTTTTTCTCGCTTTGAATCAGAATTTGCTCTAACTGCTCCAAATTTTGATTGCTTTCAAAAACAAACATCTCCATCATAGGATCCATATCCTCATCAAATCCTTTCTGCCCGGTTCACACCCCAATTGTCTTTAAAAGAGCCTCTGCCAAAAGTTCTTCTTTAACTGGTTTGACGACAAAATAGGCAGCTCCGTTTTTCATGGCTTCGTTTATATGATGATCATTTCCCATTGCCGAAATCATGATTACTTTCACTTGCGGATCAATTTCTAAAAGTTCTTTTAATATCTCCATCCCATCCATCACTGGCATGATGATGTCCAACGTAACGCAATCGGGTCTGAGCTCTTTATACTTTTGAAGTGCACTCTCTCCATCCTCAGCTTCACCGACTACCTCATATCCCATCTTTTCCAGTGTTTTTTTGAGAACGACCCGAACAAAGGCAGCATCATCCACAATCAATATGCGTTTCAAGACAACCCCTCCCCAGCCCTCGTTCTTTTCTTCGCCCATATATTTTTGGAATATTTTGTATATTTAAGAGAAACCGATTGGCTAGCGCCATCCTATTATTTAAAAAAATAAGCCGGCAAAAATACATCGCTTTGTACTAATACCGACAGGTGCTAAACTTATGGCTTCTTCTGCGAAACATGAACTCTCCCATGGGTTATTTCATATCGTTTATTGCATTAGAAATTCTTTTGGGATTATTATACCATACTCAACTTTTTTTACCAGTTAATAATTTCCTTAATAAACTATATTTTCCCACAAATAAATAAAGTGCCGACACATACTGTGTCGGCACATCCATTCATGGTAACGTCTTTAAGTGATCAAATGGCCAAAAAACCATAACGGCTTTGCCTTTAATCAAACTGAAAGGAACAAATCCAACATCTGCAAACCGACTGTCTTCAGAGTTATTACGATTATCGCCCATAACAAAAATAGTTCCTTCTGGAACTGTTGATAGAGGATAATCTCCGCGAGTCTGACTTAAAATATAAGGCTCGTTCATCAACTGCTGATTTACAAATACCCTGCCATCCTTTATCTCAATCGTGTCGCCTGGAATAGCAATAACGCGTTTGATAAAGTCACGGCTTTGGTCCTGTGGATAGCGGAAAACCAGGACTTCGCCCCGTTCCGGTGCCCGAAAACGATAGATAAACTTATTAACAACCAAACGTTCCTGGCTAAGCAATGTCGGCCGCATAGACGGACCGTCGACCAAATATAGTTCAACAATGAAATAGCGAATGAAAAATGCTAAAACCACTGCAACTACTATGGATATTACCCAGTCTTTGATTTCTTCACCTAGTGAATTACTCATAAATCAGCCTCCTACTAAAAAGAATAGGGACTGTACACAGTCCCTATCAACACTATTAGCGCTTTTCTTTAATACGAGCAGCCTTACCTGTAAGGGCACGCAAATAATAAAGTTTCGCACGACGAACAATACCTCTGCGTACAACATCGATCTTTTCAAGTCTTGGGGAATGTACTGGGAAAGTACGTTCAACACCAATACCATAAGAAATACGTCTTACTGTAAAGGTTTCACGGACGCCAGTTCCCTGACGGCCAATAACAACGCCTTCAAACATCTGGATACGTTCACGAGTACCTTCGACAACCTTTACGTGTACACGAACCGTGTCACCAGGTGCGAATGCCGGAATGTCCGAGCGCAATTGTTCTTGTTCTAAAGCTTGAATAATGTTCATTTATATATTTCCTCCTTATTCAGACGTTCATGGTAAATATAATAAGCATTACTCAGAGGACCGTCCACATATTTAAATATTATATCACAAAAATTTAAGAGTTTCAAATATCTGTATCAATTTTATTTTTTTCCGCCTGTGCTTGCAGGTCTTTAATAAAATTCTTTTCTTCTTCGCTCAAAGCAGCCTGTGACAAAAGATCCGGACGCTGCCGAAAAGTCATCTCAAGTGCTTGCCGGCGCCGCCAAGCCTGTATCTTGGCATGGTTTCCCGATAGTAAAATCTCCGGAACGACCATATCATGGTACTCACGTGGTCTAGTATATTGAGGGAATTCCAGCAATCCATCGTAAAAAGAATCCGTAGGGGCTGACTCTGCCGAACCTAAGACCCCCGGCAACATACGAGATACAGCATCGGTGATCACCATTGCCGGCAATTCTCCACCAGTCAAAACATAATCACCGATCGAAATCGCCTCATCAGCCAAAGAATCTGCTACTCTGCCATCGAATCCTTCATAATGTCCACAAATAAAAATCAACTGGTCAAAGCCGGCCAGCTCTTTCGCCTTTTTTTGCGTAAAGGTCTTTCCGCTTGGGCAGAGCAATATCACTTTACGGCTAGAGTACTCCGTATTTTCTTTGATATACTTTACCGCACGAAAAAGCGGCTCTGGTTTTAATACCATGCCACTTCCGCCCCCAAAAGGCGCATCGTCGACCTGTCTGTGTTTATCGTAGGCAAACTCCCGAAAATTCGTAATCTGAATGTCTAAAATTTCTTTTTCTCTTGCCCGCTTGATAATGCTTTGTCCAAATGGGCCTTCAAACATTTCGGGAAACAAAGATATGATATCAATCCGCATAAAACTATTCCATCTCTTCCGGTAAGATAACAAGCATTTTATTTTCAGATAAATCGATCTTCGTCACTACTTTTTTCAGTGCTGGAACCAAGATTTCTTTAGCTTCGCCCTGCTTGCCTACAACATAGACGTCATTGCTGCCAGTTTTCAGTATTTCTTTGATTCGTCCAAGGTTTTCACCCGATTCCTCAAAAACGTCCAACCCAATGATATCAAAATTATAGTATTCGCCCTCTGCCAACGGAGGAACATCCGAACGTTTCACCTTGATCAGCTTTCCGTTAAGTGGAGCCAATGCTTCACGGCTATCTATTCCGTCAAATTTCAATATAATGAACTGCTTATTATACTTTACCGACTTTATCGATAACACCGTTTCTTCATCTAGATAGACATTCTTCAACTCATCGAAACGATCTGGAAAATCCGTCAGAGGAATGATGCGCACTTCACCACGAACACCATGCGGTGCGCCGATTTTACCGATGATAATCAACTTTTCCATAGGCTTAACTGCGGAACGCGATAATCTTGCCGTCTTCAACAAGGATTTCTGCATTCATGAGTTCCGGCATCGTATCGCCAACTTTGATTTCAACAAATCTTTCTAATGTCCCCTGCACGATTTCGGCGCCAATTTCTAAGTGTTCGGTTTCGTTTGCTTGAGCAAGCATCTGATTTTTGAAATCAAGGCGTTTTTGTCTTTCCATTTCAATCTGCTGACGTACTGCAGCAACACCTTGCAAATCTTTTTCTGCTTGTTCAGCTAAAATTCTTTTTGCTTGAAGCTCGATCTGCTGCAACTCAAGTTCAACTTTCTGCAAATTGCCTTGAATCGTTTCGGCCATATGTTTTTTCAAATCCTCAGTAACTTTGGCTTTAACAGTTACCGGACATTTTAATGTCATGCTATCCATATCGCTACCTCATTTCATCGATTTAATCTTTGATTCATGTATTTTAAAAGTGTACCTATAAAGAAACAGCGGCAAGAATCCTTACTTTCGTAAAATGGATTTTTTGCCGCAGTTTTTTTAAATGATCTCAACAGTGACTTTTTTATTTTCGCGGGTAGCCGCAGCCTTGACGACAGTTCGCATTGCTTTCGCAATACGGCCCTGTTTGCCAATGACTTTACCCATGTCCTCCGGTGCAACATGTAGTTCATATAACGTCGCATTCGCATCCGTTTTTTCTTCAACTACAACTTGATCCGGATTCTGTACTAATGATTTGGCTATAACTTCAACAATTTCTTTCATGTTTGTTTATGCCTCTTTCTTTAGTTCTTTGCGCGTTTTGCTTCATCAAACTTAGCCATGATACCCTGTTTCTTCAATAAAGATTTAACGGTATCTGTAGGTTGAGCACCTTTGTTCATCCATTCAAGGACCTTTTCTTCGTTAACGTTAACGATTGCCGGTTCTTTAGTGGAGTCGTAATTACCTAAAATTTCGATAAAACGACCATCACGTGGGGAACGGGAATCAGCTACTACGATACGATAGAAAGGATTCTTTTTTGCACCCATACGATTCAAACGAATTTTTACTGCCATGAAAATTCACCTCCTTCAAAAAATAATGCTTATGATTTACATAAACGGCATTTTAAAACCGCCCATGCCCATATTGCCTTTACCCGCTAATCCACGCATTTTCTTCATCATTTTTTTTGCCTCAGAAAATTGCTTGATCAGCTTGTTGACATCCTGCACGCGCGTACCGCTCCCAAGAGCTATTCGCTTACGGCGGCTGCCATTTATGATTGCTACGTCACGCCGTTCTTTTGGCGTCATCGCGTAGATAATCGCTTCAATATGTTTGATTTCTTTTCCATTTAGATCCAAGTCGACATCACCAAGTTTTTTCTTGATGTTTCCCATACCAGGAATCATGCCGAGGATCTGTTCAAAAGAACCAAGCTTTCGCACTTGTTGCATCTGTGAAAGAAAATCGTCAAGCGTAAATTCATCTTTGCGCATTTTCTTTTCCAGTTTTTTGGCTTCGTCAGCATCAAAAGTGGACTGTGCTTTTTCAATCAAAGATAGCACATCACCCATGCCTAAAATTCTCGACGCCATGCGGTCTGGATAAAACGGTTCGAGAGCTTCAAGCTTTTCGCCCATACCGACGAACTTAATCGGGCAACCCGTAACTGCTTTGACAGAAAGTGCCGCTCCACCACGAGCATCACCATCAAGCTTTGTCAAAATAACACCGTCAAGACCTAGGTCTCCGTTAAAACTTTCTGCAACATTGACTGCATCTTGCCCTGTCATTGCATCGACAACCAACAATATTTCATGCGGACGAACTTCTTTTTTAATAGACTTCAATTCCTGCATGAGCTCTTCATTGATATGCAAACGACCGGCTGTATCGATGATGACGATATCATTGGCATGCGAGTTCGCATGTTCAATCGACTTTTGTGCGATCGTCACCGCATCCGTGCCTGCATCCATTGAGAACACTGGGATATCCAGCTGTTCACCAAGAACTTGGAGCTGTTTCACCGCTGCCGGACGATAAATATCAGCAGCTACCAAAAGCGGCCGTTTGCCTTGTTTTTTCATCGACAAACCTAGCTTGCCTGCTGAGGTAGTCTTACCTGCCCCTTGCAATCCGACCATCATAATCACCGTAGGTGGTTTAGATGAAATCGTGATACGGCTTTGCGTGCCGCCCATGAGTGCCGTCAATTCTTCATTTACAATCTTTATGACAACCTGCGCCGGGCTTAAAGTCTCTAAGACTTCTTGTCCAATCGCACGTTCTTTTACTTTAGCTACAAAATTCTTTACTACTTTAAAATTGACATCAGCTTCCAAAAGAGCCATGCGAACTTCACGCATCGCATCATTGACATCCGATTCCGTCAATTTTCCATGACCACGCAATTTTTTAAACGTCTCTTGCAGTCTATCGGCTAAGCCTTCAAAAATCAATTTTATGCCTCCTTGACCTTACCAATCAAGTTGGAAAGCCTTCTCAATATATCCTCTATATTTAAGCTGCTGCCCTCAGTTTTGAGGCCACGCACTAATTCACTGATTGCCTGTATCTCCTGGCGCTCTTTCTCGTGCCGGGCTACTAGACCAAGCTTTGCTTCATAATCGCGTAAAGATTGTTCAGAGCGATGGATTATATCATATACCGCTTGGCGCGATATTCCTAATTCACTGCCAATCTCCGATAAAGAAAAATCTTCAAAGAGATGCATTTCTAGGCACCGCTGCTGTTTTTCCGTCAGCAAAGCTCCGTAGAAATCAAACAAAGCACTTATCTGCAAAAGTTTTTCCAACATCGCGAATCACCTAGCTTCATGAGATTTCTGCCAAGTAAATTCACTTGACTTTGTAAGTATACAGAAGTTTCTTCTTCTTGTCAAGCCTTTTTACTTGTCGGAAAATAGTGCTTTAGCGAAATCAGCAGCATCAAATGGACGTAAATCATCCACGCCTTCACCGACGCCAATCCATTTAACCGGCATTTTAAGTTCTGCTTTGATTCCAACGACAACGCCGCCCTTGGCCGTACCATCAAGTTTTGTCAAAACAACACCTGAAATCGGTGCTGCTTTGGAAAACAGATCTGCCTGATTGATTGCATTTTGGCCTGTGGTCGCATCAAGTACCAATAAAGTCTCATGCGGTGCATCTTCGATTTCCCGGCTGATGATTCGATTGATTTTTTTCAATTCTTCCATCAGATTCGATTTGGTATGCAGTCTTCCGGCTGTATCGATGATCAAAACATCGACATTACGTGCTTTTGCTGCTTTCACAGCATCAAATGCCACCGAAGCCGGATCA
>CBDTTM010000135.1:0-6856 GCA_965363355.1 uncultured Selenomonadaceae bacterium
TGAACCGTCCGAGCAACGGCCCTACAAATACTACGAACCGCACCGCTGGCAGCAATGCTACTAGTGGTAATCGTACTAGTACTAGCAGCAATCGCCCGAACACTAATAATAGTACGACTGCTACTAATCGCACGAACAATACTTCAGCTGGCGCTAGACCACAGAATGCTCACGGCAGCAATAACAATAACAACAATCGTGGTGGCAACCGTTCATCTTTTGGCGGCAATAGCTATGGAAACCGTAACAACCGCAACAATAGAAATAACCGTAACAACAGAAATCAGCCAATTAACGCTGCACCAAAACAAGAAATTGCTCGTCCTAAATTGATTAAAGTCGGCGAAACGATTGCAATCAAAGATTTAGCCAGCAAAATGAGCTATACGGCAACGGAAGTCATTAAAAAGCTCATGAAATTGGGTGTTATGGCAACGATCAATCAGGAAATCGATTTTGATACGGCGACGCTTTTAGCCGGTGAATTCGAAGTGACGGTAGAAGCTTTACCACCAGAGACCGATCCAACAGAAATTCCTGAAATCGAAGATGATCCAAAATCCTTGGTACTTCGTCCGCCAGTCGTAACAGTTATGGGTCACGTCGATCATGGTAAGACATCACTTCTCGATGTCATTCGTAAAACATCGGTAACTACGCATGAAGCTGGTGGGATTACGCAGCATATTGGTGCATACCAAGTAATGTGCCAGGGCAAAAAAATTGTATTTCTTGACACGCCAGGTCATGAAGCCTTCACGGCAATGCGTGCTCGTGGCGCACAGGTCACGGATGTCGCTATATTGGTAGTTGCTGCAGATGATGGTGTAATGCCGCAGACAATTGAAGCAATCAACCATGCCAAATCAGCTAATGTGCCAATTATTGTTGCAATCAACAAAATGGATAAGCCAGGCGCAAATCCTGACCATGTAAAACAGCAGTTAGCTGAATACGAATTGATCCCAGAAGATTGGGGTGGCGAAACGATCATGGTTCCTGTTTCAGCTAAACAAAAAATGGGAATCAGCGATCTTTTGGAAATGGTCTTATTGGTTGCAGAAGTACAAGAACTCAAGGCAAATCCAAATCGAGATGCACGTGGTATCATTATTGAAGCACAGCTTGATAAGGGCCGTGGGCCAGTAGCTACCGTACTTGTTCAAAACGGTACGCTTCGCATCGGTGATTCCATTATTGCTGGAACGGCACATGGTAAAGTAAGAGCCATGATCAATGACCGCGGCGAAAAAATCAAAAAAGCAGGCCCTTCTGTACCAGTTGAAGTGCTTGGTTTAGCAGATGTTCCAGAAGCTGGTGATATTTTAGCCGTTCTTGACGAAAAATTAGCACGTTCTATTTCGGAAAAACGTATAGAAAAACAGCGTACCGAATTGATCCATTCAAAGAAAGTATCTCTTGATGATTTGTTCCAACAAATCAAAGATGGCGATATCAAAGATTTGAATATTTTGATCAAAGCTGATGTGCAGGGTTCGGTTGGAGCACTTTCCAGTTCATTGCTTGCACTTAATAAAAATGATGAAGTTCGCGTAAACATCATCCATTCTGGTGTAGGTGCCGTCAATGAATCCGATGTTATGCTCGCAACTGCTGCGAATGCCTTGATTTTGGCATTTAATGTTCGTCCGGATGCAAATGCAAGAAAATTGGCTGATACGGAAAGTATCGATATTCGTACGTATCGAGTTATTTATGAAGCAATCGATGATGTATCCGCTGCAATGACAGGGATGCTCGCACCAAAATATAAAGAAGTAATCCAAGGTAAAGTAGAAATTCGCCAGGTTATGAAATTCTCCAAAGCTTTGGTTGCAGGATCTTATGTTCTAGAAGGAAAAGTCACGAATTCTTCGCAGATTCGTGTCATCCGCGACAATATCGTTATTTTGGATGGTGTTATCGAATCCTTGCGCCGTTTCAAAGATGATGTAAAAGAAGTAGCCGCTGGTTACGAATGTGGTTTGACTATCGAAAACTTCAGAGACTATAAAGAAAATGATATTCTCGAAGCATATGTGATGGAAGAAATCGCACCAAAACAAATCAACCACTAAAATGAAGGGATGTGAACCCAGATGGGGCAACTTCGCATCGAAAAAATACAGGAACTGATTAAACAAGAAGTCAGTCAAATTATTTTAAGAGAGCTAAAAGATCCGCGTATCGGTTTTGTGACGGTTACGCAGGTAGAATTGACTGGCGATTTGAGCAGTGCTAAGATTTATGTCAGTCTTTTGGGCAGTGAACAGCAAATTAAAGATGGCTGGTCTGGTCTACAGAGTTCACTCGGATATATTCGCCGTGAAATCGGCAAGCGCATTCGTTTGCGCTGCACTCCAGAAATTGCATTTTGTTTGGATAAATCCTTAGATTATAGTGCGCATATTCAAGAATTGCTTATTAAAATCGACCGAGGAGAAACCGAGTAAGCTATGCAGATTACATTGATTGAGACAGTTGAACGTTTGGAACAAGCACAAAATCTAGTGATTACAGCTCATGTAAACCCAGATGGCGATGCAATAGGCTCCTCATTGGCGTTGCGTCATTATCTAGTTTCTATTGGAAAAACGGTACGCCTGTTGCTCGATGATGATATTCCAGCAGACTTTTCTTTTCTGCCAGGATATGAACTATTTGAAAAGCCACAAGGCAATAGGATTGACGCGGATTTACTGATTGTGCTTGATACGAGTATTGATCGGGTTGGAATGGTCAAAGAATGCGTCCACGCACCTGTTCTTAACATAGACCATCATATATCAAATGATGCAGTGGCAGATTATTTATACTTAGATGCAGGCAAAGCCGCAACTGGGGAAATCATATTTGCTCTTTTACAAAAGATGCAGGCAAAGCTTACGTTAGAGACAGCTATTTGCATGTATACGGCAATTGCCACGGACTGTGGATTTTTTCGCTATTCCAACACGACAGCTTTTACCATGGAAGCTGGAGCAGAACTGCTGCGCTTTGGCGTGAAGCCAAACGAAATTTCTGAGGCCTTAGAAAAAAGGCCTTGGCTTACCATAAAAGGAAAAGCGGCAGCGCTCCATACAACAGAATTTTTCCCGGATAAAAAAATCGCGATTGCAATCGTAACCAAAGAAGTTCTAGACGAATGTGCTTCGACAGGTGGATTGATCGATGAAATACGCATTATTGACGGAGTAGATGTAGCGGTCGTTGTCAAATATGTTGAGGATGAAATTTCACGTGTCAGTATGCGATCAAAATACACAGACGTCAGTGCAGTTGCTTTAAAGTTTCAAGGTGGCGGACATGTAAGAGCCGCTGGCTGTACGATAAAAGCGCCTCTTTTAGAAGCAAAGCAATCGATCTTACATGCGCTTAAAGACCATATGGAGGCTACATGCGATGCCTGATGGATTTATTAATGTTTTAAAACCCCCTGGTATGACATCACACGATGTGGTTTCTTTTATTCGCCGTGTTTATAAAATGAAAAAAGTGGGGCACGCAGGTACCCTTGACCCAGCAGCAGCAGGCGTATTGCCTGTTGCCCTGGGAAAAGCTACACGGCTTATCGAGTACATGGCCGATGCGGATAAGGCTTATCGGACGGAAATGACACTTGGTTTTACGACCGACAGTGGCGATGATACCGGAACTATTTTAGAACAAGCAGATTTTACGATGCCATCAGAAGCGGAAATAGATCTTACCTTTAAAAAGTTTCTCGGTAAAATCACACAAATTCCACCGATATATTCTGCAATCAAGATCAATGGACAAAGAGCTTGTGACTTAGCTAGGCAAAATATAGAGGTTTCGATTCCTCAGCGTGAAATAGAAATTCATCGCATGGCATTACTCAAACAAAGTGAGTCTTCTATTTTGTTTGATGTGGAATGTTCAAAGGGAACCTATATCCGCAGTCTATGTATGGACATGGGCCAAAGCTTGGGCATTCCTGCTGTCATGTCTTTTTTGGTTCGTTTGCGCGTTGGTTCTTTTTGTTTGGCGAAATCCGCTACTTTAGATGAAATTAAAGCGATGCCAGAACAAGCGATATGTTCAATGGAAGAAGTTTTAGACCATCTACCATTGGCTATTCTTACCGATGCACAGGCAAAGGCTTTTCAACAAGGGCAAAGGATTGCATTTAGTCCTTGGAATGATTCCATACACGCAATCAAAGTATATCAAGACAAGCAATTTGTCGGAATTGCTCGATACGATGAGAATCATCACTGTCTTGTTCCCGTAAAAGTAATAGCCTAAAGGCGATTTTTACGCTAATCTATGTTTTGTTTGTACTAAGGAGCAAAATGCGTATGCAAATTTTTTCAACAATCACGAACTTAACAAAAAACTATTCCAATATCGTAGTTGCTTTAGGTACTTTTGATGGAGTTCACGTTGGACACCAAAATATCATTAAGCAAGCGATTGAATTGGCTAAATCCATAAATGGTGTCAGTGTGGTCTTTACCTTTAGTAATCATCCACTTACTGTTATATCACCAGATAACGCTCCACTTTATATCAGTGATAATCGCTGTAAACAACAAGCTATGGAAGAACTGGGCGTAGATATTCTTGAAAATGTTGTTTTTACAAAAAAGTTTGCAAATCTCTCTCCAGTAGAATTCATGAAACTTTTGCAAGAGAATTTTGCCCCTAAATATATTGTTGTCGGCCCCAATTACACCTTCGGTTTCAAAGGCGAAGGGAATCCTAAAGTTCTGATGAAAAAGAGTGCAGCTTATGGTTTTGTTTCTGAGATACAGCCGGTCGTTCACATGAACCATCATGTCGTCAGCAGTACGCGTATCCGAAACCTATTGGTTGCAGGGAAGCTTGATTCTGTTAATGCACTGTTAGGTCGCCCATTTCGCATAAGCGGTCCTGTTATCCATGGGGATGAACGTGGACGCCTCTTAGGGTTTCCAACGGCTAATATGGCAATCTCTGCTCATCAGGCCATGCTCCCCAACGGTGTGTATGATGTGAATGTCATTGTCGCAGGAACAAAGTATAAAGGTGTAGCTAATATTGGGACGAATCCAACATTTAATGGAATCAACCGACATGTTGAAGTGCATATTCTTGAATTTAAGGAAAATATATACGAAAAGATAATTTTCGTTGAATTTTTGCATAAGATTCGCGATGAAGAGAAGTTTTCCAGCATAGAAGAGTTAATTCAACAAATTCATGCGGATATAAAAAGTGTCTCAAATATTTCAGATTTACATTAAGGTAGCTATATGCTATAATATCAAAGTGCCGTGAGATAACGGCATTCATCCATAGCTAGGATAGCGAAGATCTCCGACGATATCTTGGCTAGCGGAATAGTATTTATTTATTAGGAGGATTTTAATTTATGTTGACACAAGAACAAAAACAACAGATCATTGTTGACAATGCGGTTCATGAAGGAGATACTGGTTCGCCGGAAGTACAGATTGCGCTTCTTACAGCTCGTATCACTTATTTGACGGAACATTTGAGAGAACACAAGAAAGATCATCATTCACGTCGTGGTCTTTTGAAAATGGTCGGACAACGTAGAAGATTGCTGCGTTATTTGCAGAATAATGAAATTGAACGTTATCGTTCGATTTTAGTAAAATTGAATCTGCGTAAGTAATGAAAGCGGGAGTATTCCCGCTTTTTTCTTATGTTAAATCGATAAATACAGAAAAATCCAACAGGATTATTTTATAAAAGTGTCGAAATTTAATAAGGTTCACAATAAGAGAGTATATTAGGAGGAAAGTAAATGCATAGTTTTGAGATGCAATTGGGAGGCCGTTCTTTCGTTATTGAAAGTGGCAAGATGGCAAAACAGGCAAATGGATCTGTTTTGGTTCGTTATGGTGATACTGTGGTTTTGGTTGCGGCGACAGCGTCGGCAGCACCGAGAGAAGGCGTGGATTTTTTTCCGCTCACCGTTGATTATGAAGAAAAATTATATTCTGTAGGGAAAATCCCTGGTGGTTTTATAAAAAGAGAAGGACGTCCAAGTGAATCGGCCATTTTGCATAGCCGTATGATCGATCGTCCAATTCGTCCGTTGTTTCCAGAAGGTTTCCGTAATGATGTGCAGATTGTAGCAACTGTTTTATCGGTTGATCAGGATAATCCTCCAGAAATAGCTGGTATGATTGGTGCATCTTGTGCACTATGTGTATCGGATATTCCGTTCAATGGCCCGATTGCTGGTGTTCATGTCGGACGTGTCGATGGTCAATTCATCGTTAATCCGACGGTTGAACAAAAGAAAGTATCTGAACTTAATTTGACCATTGCTGGATCTTATGATGCGGTTATGATGGTAGAAGCTGCTGCAAATGAATTGCCAGAAGAAGTGATCTTGGAAGCTATTTTGTTTGGCCATGAAGAAATCAAAAAAATTGTTGCATTCCAAAGAGATATTGCTGTAGCTTGCGGTAAAGAAAAACGCGAAGTGAAGCTTTTCTCCGTTCCAGAAGAACTGGATGCGGCTATTAGAGCCTTTGCAACAGAAGATCTCGATAAAGCCATGAGAAATCCGGATAAATTGCTTCGTGATGAGCATATATCTACGGTAAAGGCTGCTGCTTTAGAACATTTCTTAGAAGAGTACCCTGAAAATGCAAAAGAAATTCAATATGATTTGCACAAAATCGTAAAAGAACTCGTGCGTAAGATGATTACCCATGAAAAGATTCGCCCGGATGGTCGTGGTGTTGAAGAAGTCCGCCCTGTAAGCTGCGAAGTTGGCATTTTGCCTCGTACGCACGGTTCTGGACTCTTTACTCGTGGACAGACACAAATCCTCACGATCACTACATTGGGTTCATTAGGCGATGAACAGATC
>CBDTTM010000136.1:0-6783 GCA_965363355.1 uncultured Selenomonadaceae bacterium
TTTTCTTGTGTCCTATCTATAGGTACCATTTTAGGTCTACGCTCTCTTTTTTGTCATTCGACGGGTTTAGGGGCAGAAGAAGGAAATAGTAGGTTTTCAATATCTGCTTTTAAGATCGTCACAGCCGTCGATATATCATTTTTTTCAAGATAATCGACAAAGGCTAGATGCAAGTCCATTGTAACGGTGTGCTTTTTCTGGACAAAGTAAATCGTTTGGATGTTGAGTGCATCTTCAAGCAGCTTATAAGCATAATGGTTGCCATAGAGGGAAAAAAGCTTTAAATGAAATTGGCAGTTGTAATGCCAGTGCGTGACGAAATCATCTTCAGGGCAATTGGTGTAAGCTGCACATGCTGCCCGGAGTTCTGAAATCCAGTCCTTGTCGATGAATACACAATAGCTTTCCAAAAAGGATGATTCAAGAGCTGAACGAAATTTGACAATTTCGAGCAATTGCTGCTGGCTTGGCTCTAAAATCTTATAACCCTGCCGTGGAATGCTTGAGAGAAGCTGTGTTCCGGTCAATTGAGTAAGTGCTTCTCGAATCGGTGCGCGGCTGACATCATATTTTTCCATTAAGAATTTTTCTGTCAAAATGGTAGATGGCGGATAAAGGCCGTTAATGATATCAGAAAACAGGGCATCATATACTTGGTCTTTCAATGTGTTGCTTTTTTTTTCCATGGGAAAATCTCCTCGTATTATCGTCTAACCTATAACTATAGCGAAAAAAAACCATGCAGTCAATATAAAAAAGTCTGTGCGAGGAAGAATGCGAGGACAGGGCTCTGGTCATATCAGAAAAATGAAGAAAATTGAGAAAAATGCTGAACGATTGTAATATTTTTTGTGATGAAGGCATAAAATATAATAATATTGTATACAATTGTTCAGAATTATTGCAGAATAGACTGAAACGTGATATGATTAGAAACATAATAAATCATGATTTATAATTAAAAAAGGAGGGAAAAATCTTTATTTGTTCATTATTTAGTGTATAATAGTAATCATATCACTAAGGCGAAGGAGACTAAAAAATGATTGATAATAAAATTACAATTAAGGACGATGCCGTAGTCGATATCCAACGTGGAGCGATTGGACACCGTGCAGCTTGGACGGGACTTACTTATCTTAAGGCAAAAGCAGCTGGACAAGCGGATTTGGCGGAAGGGTTCATTCGTGAAGCGATTGTGGAAACTGGTAGGATCCAGGGATTAGAAATAAAAAAACAATGTGAAAATCCGCAGAGCGTAAGTTCTTTTGCAGACACATTTTTGACACCTAATGTGGTAAAAACATTTGAGGTGGAATTTAAAGTTAAGAATGAAAATCGTATGGATATGGCATTTCATCACTGTCCGCTCTTAAAATCTTGGCAGGATTTGGGCTTTGATGATGAAACTTGCGAAAAATTATGTGATATGGCAATGGATGGCGATCGTAATATTGCTAAGGCTATGGGGTTTGAGTTTCATTTGGGTGATACGATAGCTGGCGGTTGTAAAACCTGTGAGATATCATTTTTTAAAGCAGGTAAATGATATCTGCGGTTTCAAAAAGGAGAAAGTTTTATGGAAAAGAAGCAATATGAAAATTACATCAAAATATTAAAGGGTGAATTGATTCCCGCTATGGGATGTACGGAACCGATTGCCATTGCTTTTGCTGCTGCTAAGGCGAGGAAAGTACTTGGGCAGATGCCTGATAAAATGGTGATCCGTTGCAGTGGAAACATCATAAAAAACGTAAAAGGTGTCGTTGTGCCAAATTCCGGTGGACAAAAAGGCGTTGAGGCAGCGGCTGTATTGGGTGTTGTTGCCGGCAACCCCGATCTTGAACTCGAGGTTATCAGTCAAGTGCAGGCAGCTGATATTGAGAAGGCAAAAGTTTTGTGCCAAACAGGTATTTGTCGCTGCGAACTTGAAGCCGACCGCGATAATCTTTTTATTCGGGCAGAACTTAGCTGCAAGGAAAATCAAGCGGTTGTAGAGATTCGGACAAAGCATAATCATATTGCACGGATTGAAAAAAATGGAGAACTCCTCTTTGAACAGGCGGATATCGAGAAAAAAGAAACCGGGGATAAAACGCAGTTGAATCTCAAGGATATTCTAGATTTTGCCAATGAAGTCGATATCGCGGATATTGATGAAATCATTGGCAGGCAGATTACCTATAATTCGGCGATTGCTGAGGAAGGCTTAAAAAACAAATGGAGTGTACAAGTCGGTCAGACTTTGATGGATAGCGATACTGTGTCAGTTCGTGACCGAGCTCGTGCGGCGGCTGCTGCTGGGTCTGATGCACGAATGAACGGCTGTGCATTGCCCGTAGTAATCAATTCGGGCAGTGGCAACCAAGGAATTACTTGTACCATGCCGGTTGTTGTTTACGCTAAGGAACTCAAAGCCGATCAGGAACGTTTATATCGGGCTTTGGTTTTGACAAATTTGGTGTCGCTGCATCAAAAACGCTATATCGGGAATCTTTCGGCTTACTGCGGAGCAGTTTCCGCCGGTGCGGCAGCTGCTTGCGGCATTGCTTATTTACATGGCGCTGATTACGATGTCATTGGAAAGACGCTCATCAATACGCTGGGCAATGTCGGTGGAATTGTCTGTGATGGTGCGAAGGCTTCTTGTGCGGCGAAGATTTCGACGGCGGTAGATGCTGGGATCATGGGCTATGAAATGGCGAAGCGGAATTTGGTATTCCCGTTTGGTGAAGGCCTTGTTGAAAAAGATTATGAAACGACCATTCAAAATATTGGCAGAGTGGGCAGAGACGGGATGAAATCTACGGATGTGGAAGTGCTCAATATTATGATTGGAAAATAAGACTGGTTGAAATCCTGATTTTAAGTTCGCGTCCATAGAAGTGGCCGCTGGTCTTTGCAAAAAAATTGAATAGAAGTCTTCAATGATGAAGCCGCTGGGATTCCGTTCGCGTTATGGAGGAGCGAAATCTTGGCGGCTGTTTTCAAGCATAAAAGAAAGAAAATTCGAAAAATAAAAAACACGATAAGAGAATGGGGAGTGTTGAATATGGATGATGGATCGATTCGACTGAAAAAAGTCGTGCTTTTAGCGGGAGCTTTGTGTGCGTATTGGATTGGTTCTGGTTTTGCAACCGGACAGGAAGTATTGCAGTTCTTTACGACCAGCGGAACGAATGGCATTATTGCCGCGTTGATTTTTTTGATTTTGATGAGCGTACTAAGCTATATTTTATATGGAGTTGGGCAAAAGAAGAAATTTGCGAATCCGTATGATGTTTTTGCTTATTACTGTGGAGATTTTCTAGGATCAATTTATGTTTGGTACAATGTTCTGCTCGTATATGGTATCTTTGTCGTAATGCTCGCGGGTGGAGGTGCTACTATCCAGCAATATTATGGCATTCCGACTTATGTGGGTACAGGTGCAATTGCGTTGCTGGCATTGGGGACGACTTTGCTCGGGGTGGAACGGCTTATTGAAATCATAGGGGTCATTGGCCCGATAAAAATCGTATTTGTCGCTATTGTAGGCGTAGCGGGAATTGTTACGTTGCTTGGTGAACCGAAGCTTTTGAGCGAAGCCAGCGAGGCTATGCCGACGCTTGGATTTCAGGCAGCTTCGTCGAACTGGGCCTGGTCAGGTGCTTTATATGCATTTTTAGCACTTATGGTCAGCATTCCGTTCCAGGTCGATTGCGGGGCTTCGGCCAACAGTGTCAAGGAGGCTCGTGCTGCTGCTTTGACGGGGACTGTGGCATTTACGGTGGCGATTATTTCTTTGGTTATAGGAGAACTTGTCTATTATAAGTTGATTGCGGGGCAACAGGTGCCGACATTGGCGATTGCGAACCAGATATCGCCGTTTTTGGGGCTCGTGTTTTCCGTATTGATCGTCGTTTCGATATACTCGGCAGTGGCTTCCTTTCTCTTGATGACAGTGCGAAAATTTGCTCCGGATAAAACGCTTAAATTCAAGATCATTGCTACAGTGCTTACCATAATAGGCATGTTCTTTGGCGGAATAATTCCTTTTGATAAATTGGTGAACATTTTGTATCCGATTGCGGGATATTCGGCAATTGTCTTTGCTTGTTTCATGTTGTATAAAGAATGTAAGGGTGAATCGGCAGAAAAATAATCAGTGAGATTTATGAATGGGGGAGTTTCCTTGGTGGAGACTCCTCTATTTTTACGCCTTAGAGAAATTTCGGTCAGCTTGCTTAAAAAAGTTCTAATCGCTATAATTATTTAATTAAGAGGCTGGCTCAACATTTTTGATGAGCGGTTATATTTTATAGAAATGGGGAATTTTGATGGCAGGTAAACGAAAGTTAGGGCTGCGTGATATGATAAGAATCGGTGTTTTGGCGGCGGTGTGCGTAGTGGCGACCTCGATAAAGATTCCATTGCCGACTGGTGGCATGGTGCATCTGGGTACGGCGGCAGTGTTTTTGATGGGATCTTTATTTGGGGGCGTCTATGCTGCTTGGGCAGCAGCGATCGGAGCGGCATTTTTTGATTTGCTCCTGGGTTTTTCACCTTATACCGTTTGGTCGTTTTTCATCAAAGGGGCTGCGGGCTTTGTCACGGGCTTTGTTGCAAGCGGACTTTGGCCGGAGAGCGAGGCGGGCGGGCGCTGGTTCAGCCGGGCTTTGCTGGCTATGGTTTTAGGGGCTATGTGTAATTTGGTCGGTTACGTTCTTGCTTGGTGGGCAGTGATTGGGAGCTTTGCCGTCGCGATCGGCAATGCGCCTAGTTCGCTTTTGACATCGGGGATTGGTTTGGTTCTAGCACTTTTGGTTTTGCCAAAATTGAGGAAAATCACGAGGAAAAAGTGAGACTGAAAAATGTATGGCTGCAAGTAGAGCGTCGCAGACTTAACTTTTTTATTGATTCTACGATATAAGTAAGTGTGATGAAACAATGCACGATTGTGCAATATAAGTAAAGGAAAGAGGGGAATTTATGTCAATAAACTCCATCAAAGACACAGCTTCGAGTTGGACAAGCCTTGCGAGCCAGAATGTTACGGCAAAGAATTCGGCGGCGGGATCTTCAAATGACAGCACAGTGGAGGCATTTTCTCAAGCGGTAGATCAACTTAAATCCGGGGCTCCGGCTGTATCTGCTTCCAGCAGCGATAGCAATTCAAAAAATAGCGATACTTCGTCGGGTGGCGGCAGCGGTGATAGCGGTTCGAAAGATACGACTACAGTCACGAGAACCAATGCGGATGGTTCTACGGTGATCATTGTGATGCAGGGCGATACGGTGATTTCAGAGCGCAAAGTCAGTGCAGAAGGAAATTCGGCGGATAAAAACCCGAAGGTAGCTGCAATGAATTCCAAACTCGATCAATTCAATGCGACAGCGCAGGCTCCGGCAGGAATCTTGTTTAGCGCAGATACCTAAATGCTGTTTTGCCTGTGAGGTAAAGAGGGGGCGAGAATATGGTAAATTCAGTGGACTCGTTGTGGTCTGCAACGGCAGGAAGTCAAGCGGTGACGAAGAAAAAGAGCGCAACGCAGCTTTCTTTTTCCAAGGTGCTCAATGACATGAAAATGGGGAAAATCGATACGAGCGATATTCCCGAAGATCAGAAAACATTGTCGGTTGTGACACGGACGATGAGTGATGGATCGACTGTAGTGATAGTAATGGTTGGGGATAAAATCGTTTCAGAACGTAAATTTGGCGGTAGTGCTAAGCCGCAGAAGGACCCAACTCTTGTGGATACACACACAGAAATTATTGGTAAGTTAGATCAGAAAAACAACAACAGTGACCAGCTTGCTGCAGACGGAACTTCTACAGATAATGGTGGGGTTTCGAGTTTGGGCGGATCGGATTTATATGTCAACATACGCTGATATTGTTGGCAGCTGACGTAAGGATGCGTGAATAAAAATGGACTTTTTCAGTAAATAGCCGTGCTGCTTGGATGCAGCAACGGCTATTTTTAATATTTTTCCAGATGGGTAATTCAACCTTATTTATTTAATTATTATGATAATTTTACGATATAATGATGTAGCATAAAATATATTGCTAATGCTTTGAAAGAAGGGAGGAAACGAGATGTCGACTACGGTGACGAATACGAATGCGGCGGATCTATGGGCATCTATTTTGGCAGCGATGCAAGGGACCAATAGTTTGACAACTGCGAATACAAGTGCAGTGGATTCTTCTTTTGCCGATGAATTGGCGGCGCTTTTGAAAACAGATAGTGTATCTGCGACTACCCAAAACAAGGCGAATACAAATGCAACAGATCTTTGGGCGGAAATTTTGGCAGCGGCGCAGAGCGCGAGCAGTCTCAGCAATGCCAATGCAAACACTTCCGCGGCGGATGCTTTTGCGGCGGAAATAGCTGCGCTGACGAATGCTGGTGCAGCCTCAGCTTCATCAAGCGCCACGGTACAGCCCCTTACGGTTGTAACCAAGATAGAACCCGACGGTTCTGTAGTTGTTATGGTAATGCAGGGGGATAGGGTCATTTCTGAGCGAAAAATCAGTGCAGCAACAGCACAAAGCGCCAATGCGCAGGTGCAGTCGCTTAAACTGGATGAAACAGCACCGGCAAAGAATTCTACCTCTAATGTAAAAGCTGATGAATACAATACGACGGTAGCCGCTGTCTCAGGCAGCTTGTTTAATACAGTGACCTGATAAAAACGTAAGGATGCGTGATTTTAAAATGGATTTTGTCAAAGAAAAATGGAGCTGTCGCATGAAGTGATTTTTTACTTCTTCGGCGGCTCTTTTTTTCGGAAT
>CBDTTM010000137.1:0-6767 GCA_965363355.1 uncultured Selenomonadaceae bacterium
ACTTGCAAGCTCGCAGCCCTCCTGCAGCCTCGATTTTATCCATAAAGACACCTCTTTCATTCCAAGCATAAATTTGTACTACAAATAAGGAGTATATTATTATCTTACTGCTAAATGAATTGAATTTCATGGATATTCTTGTTATAATATAGCACAATATTGACGAGGTGATTTTCATGAATGTTTTACCAAAAAACAGTCGCTGCCATATTTCCAATACGGCATTCCCTATTGATATCCACCGAAGCGAGCATACGAAAAAAGGAAGCGTCATCCCAGCTCACTGGCATGAAAACTTTGAACTATTATATTTTGAAACAGGGCAAGCTATTGTTAACTGCAACGCCAAACCTTTATCCGTAAAAGCCGGCGACTTGATTATCATAAACAGCAACGACTTGCATTCTTGTGACAATTGTTCAAAAAAGCTCATCTATTACGTGATTGAATTCAATCTTTCTTTTCTCCACAGCAAAGAAATCGATCTTTGCCAAACAAAATACATGATTCCTTTACTACAAAACAGAATCCTTTTTCAAAACCATCCTATCCCCCAAAGCAGCCTTCTTGCCGAAATAAAAAAACTCATTTTGGAATCTACAACAAAAGAGATTGGCTATGAATTGTCGATAAAGTCCTGTGTATATCAAATCCTAGCTTTATTGCTCCGCAACCACACGAAACAAACCATAAGCCCTTCAGCAAAAAAAAGGCAGCAACAAAACCTCGATCGTTTCAAGCCAATTCTAAGCCATCTTGACACGCACTATGTAGAAGAATTCACACTCACTGAGCTTGCCGCCAAAGCCAATATGAGTACGAGCTATTTTTGCCGGATATTTAAAAACCTTACGGGAAAAACACCTTTTGAATACATCACGCAGCTTCGTTTACGTGAAGCTGCCCGTTTGTTGACAGAAGGCCGCTTGAATATTACCGAAATCGCTTTACGCGTCGGATTTTCTGATAGCAATTACTTCAGCCGACAGTTTAAAAAATACAAAAACTGCCCCCCTTCGCAAATGCTGCAATGAACGATCATTCATATCGTTGAATTAAATATTTTGAATAAAAATTTCATAAACAGCTTGGTCGTACTTATAAATTTTTCTTGCAGCTTCATAAGATTAAAGCTATAGTTAAAAGATGGAAATACTACGAAAGGAGCTTTTTATCCATGAAAAAAATATTGGTTTTTCTTTTCAGTTTGTTTATTCTTTTAGGTTATAACCACATTGTGTTGGCCGCCGATTCCCCCAAAATCGAGGGAAAGCCCTCCGCTTTCGTAGCAGGCCAGAAAAGCGGCTACTTTATCTGGCAAGATAAAGACGGGCTCCATCTTCGGACAACAACAGCAGGTGAGAAGCATATATTTTCCGGAAGCATTCATACCGATGGTAAATTCAAAGATGTTCTAGAAAGTTCACAGGATACAACAAATGATTTTACAATCGCGCCGGAACGCAATACCGTCGACTTTAAATTCACAACAGCTGGTAATGTTGACAGCATTGATTTAAATGTCCACAGAGCCACATACGTGCGCTTCACTTTATCTACAGACAATGTAAATGCTGACCCTTCAACAATTTTTATCGGCAGCACAAATTGGCATCCCAACAATTTTAAATTCACGATCAGCCAGGATGATGATAGTTTGGAAATAGGCGATAACAACGCTGCCGTTGTTATCGTTGATAGACCATTTTGGGGTTGGAATGATTATTATGGTGGTTTTTATGGACCAAGACATTGGCATGATAGATAGAATCAAATAAAAAAGAATCGTTATGAACTGTGAACTGCCATCCAAAAGCTAGACCAAATAAGTCTGACTTTTAGATGGCAGTTTTTTATGACTAAATAAACAACTACTAGTGTCAACAAAATGAATTCACCACAACCCAAACGATTTATTTATGATTTAAAAATACTTAGAATAGAACTTAAATGATGCTCAAAAAGCATCATTTAAGTTCTACTAAATCATAGGCTGTGCTGCCCATACCAATTTTCTCAGCATAGCTCAATTGCAAAGTTCCCGTCACATGCTCGCGTATTCCGTGGAATTTATCCGCACCACATGCATGGTTAGATGTCAAAAGTGAATTAGCAAAGCCCTCTTGTTGGTTGACCAAGTCATAGCTTGCTTGATCCAAAGCCACCGGATCCATTGATGCCAAAAAGCCGATATCGGGAACAATCGGATAATCGCTCCAAGGAACACAGTCACAATCTGGAGTGATATTGATTAAAAAGTTGATATAACCAATTTTGCCTTGATGTGAAGATGCCAGTCCATAAGCATACTCCACCATTCTTTCATGAAAGCCTGCCTGGTCAGTTTCCCAGTCCATTCCATTGGCTTTTACCGGACAAACCGTCAAGCACTCGCCGCAGCCAATACACTTATCTGCCAGCACATTTGCTTTCCTATCTGTCATTTCAATCGCTTTTTCCGGACAAACATGTACACACTTTTGACAGCCGATACAAAGTTTAGAAGCAACCGTTATTTTTAGTGCATGCTGTTCCTTTTTACCACTAGCCGGAGCACCTCCCATAGCCATATTTTTAATCGCCCCACCGAAACCAGCCATTTCATGACCTTTAAAATGAGACAATACCAGCATACTATCCGCCTGAACTAAATCAGCCGCCAATTTGACTTTCGCAAAATGTTTTTGCTGTATGCTCACTTCTTTTATATTTTCACTATGCAGACCATCGGCAATGATCAGCGGCGCTCCAGTTGTCGAAAAATCAAAGCCATGTTCCAGTGCCGTAAGAATATGTTCTACACTATTATGACGACTGCCCGAATAGAGCGTATTGGTATCGGTTAAAAAAGGCTTTGCCTGACATTCTTTTATCTTATCTACCATTTGCCGCACAAACAACGGACTAATGAACCCATCACTGCCCCGTTCACCAAAAGTCATTTTGATTGCCGTCAAATCATTCTTATTCATAATTTCTGAAAAACCAGCTTTATCGAAGAGATTCTTTAACTTACTGACTTTATTGCTGCGATCTGTACGCGAACGCAAATTGGCAAAAAATACTTTACTCAAAATAAAACACCTCATTTTTTTAATTTATTCAATAAATTCAATGCATAACAGGTAAGACTCATGTAGAATCCCCAAAGTACCAAGTAATCCAAAAAGAATCGCATCGCACTTGGAATCTCATCTAAAATAAAATTTTGCTCCATAAGAACCATTGACCCAATATGATACAAAAAGGATACATATAACCCATAAAGAAGCAAGCCGACCTTTAACACTGTCTCCATGGCTTGGTTTCTCTTATAAAGAAACATTCGATTCAACCATGAATTGAAACGAAAATACAAAGCTTTCCAATGAAAGCCCAAATGAATGCCGATAAAAATAAAACACAAATACGAACTGCTGCGATGTATTTCATGCAGCCAAATCGTATTGCTTCCCCGCAAGGCAAGAAATGGCGTCAAAAACTGCGAAATGAAGAGTCCTGAAACCATCGAGACAAGAAAAGAACTCAACAATAAAAAATTCACGACATCTAGGAAAAAGCGATATAGATTTTGCCTGCCCTTAAAGATTCTTTGAAACCAGCTTCTGTTGATTCCATTATGGAAAAAGACTAGAAGGAACACCAAACCACCGACTATTTCATGTGGTCCGTTACTGGTAAAACGATAATTCATCAATACTAAGAAAAGGCCCACCATGATAACGTTCAACACATTTCTTTTCAAAACATAGCCTCTCAAAAAAGCAGATTGTTCTCTTCAAGCTTTTGGCTTTCCTAAGAAAATCCGCTATTACTTTTTCTACTCATCCTCTTGAAATGATATCGGTAAATGTATCGACTTTCATTTTAACGACCAAAATACACTGAAATTTCTTGCATCCGATCTTCAATATGGACATGGAACGAACATCGCGGCTCACATTCCCCGCACCTCGCGCAGTCACGGGCTGTACGGTTTAATTTCATATAGTGATCTTTTGCCAAATTGTCTCCTGATTTTGCCAAATCATAATATTTATTGATTGCAGCAATATCAAGGCCATAAGGACAAGGTTGACAATGATCACAGTAGATACAAACCCCGTCCATATCTGCTTTACTTGCAGTAAAGACACCTGAATAATCCCGATCTTCCTTGCTCATTGTATAAAAAGACAGCGCCGCATCGATATCCGCAATATTTCGTACCCCCGGAATGCAAGAAACCACCGCCGGTCGATCCAGTGCATATTGAATACACTGCGAGACCGTCAAGGCCTTACCAAAAGGCGAATCGGCATCTGACAAAAGGCGGCCCCCGCCATATGCTTTCATTACAGTGATTGCCGCGCCAGATTTTTGAGCTTCTTCATACAGATTTTTGCGATCGGCCGCTAATTTCAAAGTGCCATTTGCAGGAACAAAATCATAAGCGGGATTTAAGCTGAACATGAAAACATCGATGAGCCCTGTAGACAAAAATTGTTTGCTGATGTCTACCGAATGAGAAGAAAAACCGATGTGGCGTATCGTCCCAGCTGCCTTCAGTTTTTGTGCATAGGCAAGCAAACCATTATCGATAACACTTTGATAATCTTCCATCGTATCGACATAATGGATCATCCCAATATCGCTGTAATCCGTACCAAAACCTTTAAGTTGCTGCTCAAAGCCTGACTCCACTTGCTTCATATCACGTGTTCTCGTATAAGTGCCACTTGGGTAATGGACGCCTATATGCATTTGCGTGAGCATTTTATCACGGCGACCTTTAAGCCCCGCTGCCACTGCTTCTACTGGGCCAAAATTGGACATGACCGTATCCATAAGATTGACTCCCTTATCGGCTGCATAGGCAATCATCCGTTCAATGTTCTTTGCCGAAGACTCATGCAAAGCACTGGCACCGATGGCAATCGTACTCACATTTTCTCCCGAATGCGGAATGGGTCTGTATTCAACCGAACCTTGAAATGAATTCGCTGCATCGCTATTTTCGGCTTCATCATTGCCCATGAAAGGCAATGAAAAATCACAGCCACCCACCATTAATCCAACGGCTCCAGCTCCAAGCCCATATAAAAATTCTCTGCGCTTCATCTGATACATCTCCCATTAAAAGTCCTGAAACATCCTAAAAGACTTCGTGCCACAGGCTTTATTCCTTGATCAAGCTTTCCATTCCTGAACTGATTTCATCATAATGTGCAATTTTACCATGAAGACGATCTCTTGTTTCTGTCATGCTTTGAATACGCTCTTCAAGCTTTGCACACTCTTCAATAAGGATTTTTTTACACGCCCCATAATTTTCTGGCCCCTCCTGATAAAGGTTCACATATTCAATAAGCGCTTCTATCGGCAGCCCAGAGTTTCTCATACAACGAACAAATCCAATCCACCCGCAGCTGCTATCGTCATAATCGCGAAACCCGCTGCTTTTACGCGGAACAGGCGGAATAAGACCTATTCGTTCATAATAACGCAACGTGTCTTGCGTTAATCCATACTTTTCACTGACCTCAGAAATTGTCATAGCACACCTCCTAAATAAAGCCACTAATTAAAATTTTGCATATTTATTTCCCAAATAGACTTTCTTAGTCTAAAGCACGAAGCTATTTCCTCATCATACAATCTGTAGTTAACTCTAAGTCAAGCATTTTATACAAACATTTCCGCGAAATAAAAGGCAAGAAATGACGCTTTGCCATCTCTTGCCTTTAACATGATTCAATATTTTAAAAAACTCACTCGGCTTCTTTTGGTACAAACCACAAACCTTTGTTATTTTCTTTCATATAGGCTTTGAATTCATCGGAATGATATGCTGCTGCGATATCTTTTGCCCATTGTGTATCTTTGTTTTTGTCCAAAACTACAAGTTGCAGCAACAAATGCGGCAAAATATCTTCGGTCAGCAATGCCGTTGCTAGATCTATCTTTGCGTTATAGACAATAGAACCAGTAATTACGATAAAATCAAAATCCGAACGGACTGCCGGAATCGTCAATGATTTCATCTCAGTAAATTGCAAATGGTATGGGTTTTCCACGATATCTTGTTGTGTAACCGTAGAGAGGTCTTTGCCTTCAGCTAATTTTATCCAACCTGCTTTTTGTAACAAAGCATAGGCTCTTGAGGTATTCGATGCGTCGTTTGGGACTGCGATTCGCGCGCCTTCTGTGATCTGGTTAAGGGCTTGTTTTGAACCTGCATATATCCCCGCTGGAACCGTTGGAATTGGCGTCACTGCCGTCAAATGCCCATTTTGTTTTTTATTGAAATCTTCTAAATAAGCAATATGCTGTTCTACGTTAAAATCGACTTCGCCTTCATTGAGCGCTACATCTGCTTGCAGTAAATCTGACATATCCTTTGCTGTGACCTTATAGCCTTTTTTTTCTAAAATAGGCTTGATGCCTTGTTCAAATAGTTCTGAATAAGGTCCCTGGGATTTACTGAAAACCAATTCCTTCTTTTCACTGCCTGCTGAACCGCCGCTATTGGTGCAGCCAGCTAATAAGGCTGCACCAAAAACCATAAGCAATAAAGCGATCGTAAATTTTTTCAATTTCATGATAAGAACACTCCTCTTTTCCATCCTTTTTCTATAAAGGCATCAATGATTTCGCACTTTTGCAGCAAAATAATTCCCAAAAGATTGAATGATCTGCACAAACAGTACCAAAATAATTACCGTAAACAACATCAAGGGGAAATTCAACCGTTCGTAGCCATAGGTCAAAGCTAAATCCCCGACCCC
>CBDTTM010000138.1:0-6757 GCA_965363355.1 uncultured Selenomonadaceae bacterium
CGAGTGATATAACTGCACATGGCTAGTGTAACATAAGCCAAAACATGATTTTATACTATACAACAACTTATATTATTAGGATTGTAAAATATATTTTATATTTTTAAAAATTCAGAACCGTCGAAAAACAATTGACACAACATTTTTCAAGTGTTATATTTTACTTAAATCAAAATGTGCTCAAGCACAAATAAATTAATTCAATCAAAGGAGCGTTCTATTATGACAATGACCAATATTCCTGAAGTAAAATGCGGCATCATCTCGGTGAGTCGTGATTGTTTTATTATTTCCTTATCAGAAAATCGTCGCAGTGCTATATCTGCTGCCTATACTGAAAAATACGGTTCCATCTACGAAGCAAAAACCACCGTAGAAAACGAGCAGGATATGTTGACCGCTGTTGAAGAAGTCAAAGCTGCTGGCTGTAATGCACTCGTTGTATTTCTTGGCAATTTCGGCCCAGAAACTCCAGAAACACTCATCGCCAAAAATTTCTCCGGACCTGTTATGTATGCAGCTGCTGCCGAAGAATCCGGTAAAGATCTCATCAACGGACGAGGCGATGCCTATTGCGGTGTATTGAACTGTTCCTACAACCTCGGCTTGCGTAAAATCAAAGCTTTCATTCCAGAATATCCGGTTGGAACAGCAAGCGAAATAGCCACTATGATTGCCGAATTCCAGCCAATAGCGAGAGCTCTCATCGGCTTATCTTCTTTAAAAATCATTTCATTCGGGCCACGCCCACAAGACTTCTTTGCTTGTAACGCGCCGATTAAACCACTTTATGACCTCGGGCTTGAAATCGAAGAAAACTCTGAGCTTGATTTGCTCGTTTCATACCGGGCTCACAAAGATGATTCCCGCATTGCCTCCGTCGTAAAGGAAATGACGGATGAATTGGGACCAGACGGAAACCACTACCCAGATCTTCTGCCTCGCATGGCTCAATATGAGCTGACACTGCTTGACTGGGCTGAAAAACATAAAGGTGCCAGTAAATACATTGCTTTTGCCAACAAATGCTGGCCGGCATTCCCTACTGAATTCGGCTTTGAACCATGTTACGTAAATAGCCGACTGGTCTCACGCGGCATTCCCGTTGCCTGTGAGGTTGACATCTACGGCGCTTTAAGTGAATTCATCGGCATTTGCGTCACTGAAGATGCTGTAACGCTTCTTGATATCAACAATTCCGTTCCTCAAGATCTGTTCAATCAAAATATTGCGGGGAAATACGACTACGAACTAAAAGACACCTTCATGGGCTTTCACTGTGGAAACACCCCTTTGTGCAAACTTGCCAAGGGCGCTGTAAAATACCAACTGATTCAAAATCGTTTACTTGAAGACGGCGGCACACCGGATATCACGCGCGGAACCTTAGAAGGCGATATTGCACCAGGAGAAATCACATTTTTCCGCCTGCAAAGCACTGCCAGCGGCGAACTACGATCTTATATCGCTCAAGGAGAAGTTCTTCCAGTAGCAACACAGTCTTTTGGTGGCATTGGCATTTTTGCGATTCCGCAAATGGGACGTTTTTATCGTCACGTCTTAGTTGCAAAACAATATCCACATCATGGTGCGGTTGCTTTTGGCCATTATGGAAAAGCACTGTTTTCCATTTTCCAATATCTTGGCATCAAAGATATCGCCTTCAATCAACCAAAGGATATGCTTTATCCAACAGAAAACCCATTTGCTTAAAAACTTGCTCTGCCCCATTAAGTTCATATCAAAAAAGTACCAGCCAAAGTTCTACACTTTGACTGGTACTTTTTTATGATTATGCGGAAGATAGCCCTCACGCTTCAATTTTTTCGTCTAAAAAGGCTTTGAACTCATTACTCTTTTTGAAATCTTGCATAAAGCTCACAAAGCTTTCTGCTGCATGAGATAAACATTTACTGCGACTCCAAATCAAGGAAATATTGACGGGCATTGGCGGATACACGGGAACTCTTTTAAATATCGTTTCCTGACGTGTCACCAAATCAAGCAGCAAAGATATGCCCACTTTATTAGCAACGAGCTGCTTGATTGTTTTGAGCTGCGATGTACACAGCAATATATCTGGCGTAAATCCATTTTCTACACAACGAGCATAAATCTGTTTATACTGATAAGTGTTTGGCTGCTGCAAAATAAACTTTTCGTTTTTAAGCTGCCGAAAATCAACACTGATTTTGTCATGGAGCGGATGGTGATGATCCACACACAGATTCATCTGGTCCTGCATGATCATCATGCTGTTTTGCGTATGAGGCTCGCTGCCGATGATCATTCCCATATCAAGTTCTCCCGCTTCTATTTTAGCCAGCACTTCTGTAGAATCACCATATTCACGCACATCGATTTCTATATTGGAATAGGCTTCTTTAAATTTAGTGAATAATTTAGGAAATAAATAGGCTTCCATCATTGGCGGCATTCCAAAATGAATGATGCCGTGCTTATTTTTCTGGAACCGCGTCATATCCTGTTTGGCCTCATCAACAGCCCATAATATTTTTTCTACATGAAGCAAAAATGCCTTCCCTTCAGTCGTCAATGTAACATGTTTTTGACGCCGATCGATAAGAGTCATCTCCAGTTCCGCTTCCAATGCCTTGATGGCTTTCGTAACGGATGGTTGTGACACATGCAGCGCTTCTGCTGTGCGTGTAAAATTTTCTAATTTGCTGATTGTATGAAAATATTCCAGTTGACGGAATTCCATATTACTTCACCCTCTCAAACTACCATATTCTTATTCTATCATAACCTGAAGGTATAGTACATGGTTTTCAGAAGAAAAGTAAATTTTTTGCTTACAAACGCTTAAGCATATTTCTTACAAATCATCTTTTTTCATGTTTTATATTTATAATAGGAAAACTTTTAGTTATATAAGGCCTATTTATTTTTTAGTTTAAATTGAAATTAATAAAAATACTGAACTTTATGATTTTTACTTCTTAATTCCTATCCCTTGACCCTCTTTCATATTAAGCGTATAATTTCCCCATATTATATATTGTAAGTAAGAGGGGTCCCCTATGAAATCACTACATCAACTCAGTATCATCCTGGCCATAACATTTTTAGCCGAAATCATTAAATATTTTTTACCATTTCCTATACCATCAAGCATTTATGGAATGGTAATCCTGCTTGTTGCCCTTAATGCCGGATGGATTCCACTGGAAAAAATAAAAGACACGGGTGAGTTTTTCATTGAAATTATGCCGATTATGTTTATTCCCGCCGCAGTTGGTCTGATTGTATCATTCAAACAACTTGATGGCATTTTTATTCCAGTTACAATTACAATTATTATTACGACCTTTATTGTATCCGCTGTCACCGGCGTCGTCTCGCAATGGGTCATTCGGTTTGAAAGGAGACGCAGCAAATGAATGATTTTTTATTTAATTCCTGGGTTTTTGGCATCAGCATCAGTATTTTAGGTTATCAATTGGGTTTGTTCCTCAAAAAGAAATTCAAATCCCCGCTTTTCAATCCTCTATTGATTTCGATTCTTGCTATTATGCTTTTTTTAGTCGTATTCCATGTCGATTATGACAGTTACTACAGTGGAGCTAAATACCTTGGTTATCTTCTGACGCCAGCAACGATTTGTTTGGCCATTCCACTTTATCAACAGCTTGATCTCTTGAAGAAAAATTGTAAAGCTATCTTGATTGGAATTACCGCTGGTGTTTTCGCCAGTTTGGGCAGTGTGTATCTCCTGTCTCGTTTATTTTCCTTTAATCACCAACAATATGTTACCTTGTTGCCAAAATCAATTACAACTGCTATCGGCATCGGTATTTCTGAAGAACTCGGCGGACTTGTAACAGTGTCCGTTGTAGCCATCATCATCACTGGTATCCTAGGAAATATCGCCGCAGAAAAGATTTGTTCCATCTTCCATATCCATGAGCCAATTGCCAAAGGCCTTGCTTTAGGAACTTCAGCCCATGCGCTTGGAACCGCCAAAGCTATGGAAATGGGAAAAATCGAAGGGGCTATGAGCAGTTTGACAATCGGCATGGCCGGTCTGTTCACCGTAATCATGGTCAGTTTATTTTCACATCTAATGTAAACTATAAATAAAAGAGCCGGTACAGCGAAATTGCTGTACCGGCTCTTTTGTTTATAGTTTCGAAATCAAATTCCTTTCAAAACAGATTTCAATAATTCATCATAGGTTTTATCTGGCGCTGCCCCTATTTCTGTATCTAAGAGCTCTCCATTTTTAAATATAAGCACAGTAGGAATAGACACCACTTGGTATTTTTCTGCTAAAGCGCGTTCGACATCCACGTCGACTCTTGCTACAGTTACCTTTCCATCATAGCTGACAGCAAATTTTTCAATCACCGGTGCCAACAGCAGGCACGGGCTGCACCACGATGCCTCAAAATCAACAAGAAGCACCTCAGTGGTTTTCAATAACTGATCGAAGTCCGCTATACTAGGATGATGTACTATGCTCATATCATAACCTCCTATTTTTTTGATCGTCGATATACTTTGCCGCCTGCTGGGCTGCAATCAAACCTTCACTGACTGCTTTGGCGATTTGCAATGGAACTCCGGTGCAATCGCCCCCGGCAAAAAGCCCTGGTATATTCGTCTCCATCAAACGACTTACCTTTATGAACCCCTCCTGTGTTTCAATTCCTTTCAAAAGCGTTGTCGGTGCCAATGAGTTGTGCAAAATAAACACACCATCGGTTGTCTCCTGTTCTCCTGATTGCAGGTCTACAGAGCGCACAACCCCTGCTCCATTGATTGCCGTCAAACGGCTTTGACGAAATAAAATAGAAGGCAACAATTTTTCTGGTCTTTTTTTCGGTAATACAACGGTTACCGAAACTCCTAAATTTTGCAAGAAGTTAGCTTCTTCTACAAGGTCACGGGCTTCACCACAAACAATAACCTTTTTCCCACGATACAGCATTCCATCACAGGTAGCACAGTAGCTGACGCCACGGCCTAAGAATTCACTTTCGCCGCTGATTTCCTTTTGTCTAGCTGCACCACTGGCGATAATGACTGTTTTTGCCGATAAAGCCTCTGAATTAAATGCCACCATAAAATATTTCTCCATCGGCAATATATTGATGACTCTGCCAGTTTCAGCCTCTACGCCTGCCTCTGCCACTTGCTTCCGGAAATACTGCATCATATCCGTTCCGCTGATATTGCTCATCCCCAAATAGTTATCAACGCGCTCCGCCCTTTCCAAATAATTTCCTTCTGCTGAAAAGAGCCGTACTTTTTTCCCGCGAGCGATTCCATTCAAAGCTGCAGAAAGCCCTGCCGGTCCCCCACCAATTATGGCAATATCTATAATATCCATTCCCGTTACCTCTCTGCTAAAATAATTTACTGTAACGCTTATTGATTTCCCTATAACCAAGCAAATTCCTCTATTTTTTTATAAAAACTAGGAATAAAAATACGAAGGAGACAATGTTTAACATCGCCCCCTTCGTATTTTTATTTTATATTCGTCAACGATACTGCCAATGACAAAAATACTTTTCCAAACAATCAATCAAGCCAAACAAAAGTAACCCGATTAAGCTCAAAACAACGATTCCGGCGTACATCTCCAAATAATTGACTCTCAGCCAAGCATCCATGATGAAATAGCCCATACCATACTGCGTGCCAAAAGTTTCGGTAAAAAACAATACGGATATCGCCGTTGCCATAGCAACCCGAATAGCCGTAATGAATTTAGGCAGTGCTGCCGGCCAAAGTATTTCAAAAAAGACGGCCTGAAAAGGAGCCCCTAATGAATACAATGGATAATATGTTTCTTTGGGAATTGCACGAATCCCATCGCGAATCGCAATAATCACCTGAAAAACAATAATCAAAAAAATCATCAAAATCTTCGCAGCTTCTCCTACGCCTAAAAGCAGCATCAAGATTGGCAGCAAAGCAATCTTAGGCACAGGGTAGGTCAGATAAACCAAGGGGGCAAGAACACGATCGACTCTGGAAAAGTATCCCATAGCAACGCCAATAGGCAGTCCCACTATAATTGCCAAAAAAAGGCCTGCAACAATCCGCCATAAACTATAAAGTCCATGGATTGCAATAGAATCTTTAAAAATAGAGCCCAATGTTTCAATTACCCTTACAGGCGAAGGAATAATCGGCAGCTCTACAAGGGTCGCCGTCACCGACCAAAGGATAAAGATGACGAGCACCGCTCCTATATACCATATATAGCGTATTTCCTTCATGCCTTATTACCACCCTGTTTCAAAAGATCACGCAATTCTAGACTCATGTCAAAAAATTCTTTTCTATGGCGTATATCCGTTTCCCCAAAAAGAGGATTATCGACGACTTTGGCAACGCGTCCCGGATTTGCCGATAAAATGACAATTTTTTGGCCTAAATAAATTGCCTCTTCAACATAATGTGTAACCAATACAGTTGAAACAGCATACTTATTCCATAAAGACAAAAAAACATCTTGCATCTCTTCTCGTGTTATCGCATCTAAAGCCGAAAATGGTTCGTCCATAAGCAGTACATCCGGTTTAAGCAAAAAAGCTCTTGCCAGGCTGACACGTTGCTGCTGTCCGCCACTCAATTCGCCAGGATATCGCTTATTGAGCCCCTCAAGTCCGAGCAAACGAATAATTTTCGCTAAGGCATCATCCGTAATCGCCTTATCCTGCTTAAGCCTAGCAGCAACGCATATATTTTGGATTACATTTCGCCAAGGAAGAAGTCCATA
>CBDTTM010000139.1:0-6756 GCA_965363355.1 uncultured Selenomonadaceae bacterium
GTTCAAGAATATAATGGTGTTCATATCATCATCTGCAAAGCGGATGCAACCGATATGGACGAACTCAGAAATATAGCAGACATGGCTTGTGATAAGATTGAAGCAGGTGTAGTTGTTTTGGCAGCAGTCAATGATGATAAGGTCAATCTTGTTGTCAAAGCCAGCAAGGAAGCTGTAGGAAAAGGCATTCATGCCGGAAAAATCATAAAAGCTGCAGCACAGGCCGTCGGTGGTGGCGGTGGTGGCCGCCCAGACATGGCACAAGCTGGCGGTAAACAGCCTGAAAAGCTTAAAGAGGCTTTCGTTCAGGCTGAAGAAGTGATTAAATCACAGATAAAATAACACATCCGCGAAACGGAGTGGAGCGGAGTTGCTGCGATTTTTATTTTTTGCAGCAGCTCTGTTTTATTTTTTTGATGGCGAAGGATATCTTTGCTTTTACGCGAATACTTATAATAAGGCAAAGGGCCTAAAGATAAGGCTCGGCCATAGCAGCAACGAAAATCAGATGATTGCTGCAGTGCTTTTGAGGAGGGGTTAACAATGGCGAATATGGACGAAACGATGATGTTTAAATTTGGCGCAGAAGAGAATGAGGCTGCCAATGTAATCCGTAAAGTCTGTCAAGCAATGGAAGAAAAAGGATACAATCCAATCAATCAGTTGGTAGGATATTTGCTTTCGGGAGATCCAGCCTATGTAACCAGTCATAATGATGCTAGAAGTATGATTCGTAAGCTGGAACGGGATGAATTGCTAGAAGAATTCATTCGGGCTTATCTCGAAAATAATAAATAGAAGATAAGGAAGAATTTATGCGAGTATTGGCACTGGATGTAGGGGACCGCACAATTGGAATAGCCGCAAGCGATGCGTTGCTGTTTACGGCGCAAGGCGTCGAGACAATACGGAGAACCTTTCTTGAACGCGATTTACAGCGTTTACAGCAGCTTATGCAAGAATATGAGACCGACACGCTGGTCGTCGGTTTTCCAAAGAATATGGATGGTTCCCAGGGTGTTCGCTGTGATATTGTCAAAGCTTTTGCTGAGGCGGTGAAGGAACAGATTCCGGGGACGAATATCATTTTTTGGGACGAACGCCTGTCGACCGTTGCCGCAGCTAAATCGTTGATTGCAGCTGATGTAAGCCGGGCTAAACGCAAAAAAGTCATTGATAAAATGGCCGCTGTTTTTATTTTGCAGGGTTATCTTGATAGCTTGAAGTAGATGGCTTGACAGAAGGTTTTATCTAAGATAAAATGAAGAAAACCCTTGGGGAGCGGTAGAAATACCCAATAAAAAGAAGAGGTGATCTGAATGGCAGATGAAAAAGATTTAACAGTAGATGAAGACGAAATGGTCGTTGTTATGACGGATGAAGAAGGCAACGAATTTTATTACAGGGAAGAAATGATTATTCCCGTCGGCGACGAAAAATATGCATTGCTCGTAGGCATCCATGACCATGATGACGAACATGAACATTGTGGCTGCGGTTGCGGCGAAGGGGAAGACGATGAAGATGTTCTTATCGCTAAAATCGTGAAAAACGAACAGGGCGAAGAAGAATATGTCGATCCTACCGATGAAGAATTCGAAAAAGTCCAGGCAGCATATGATGCCATTATGGATGAAGCCGAAGAAAAAGAATAAGAAAATGTATTTTCTGAACCGCCATCATCAAAGATGGCGGTTTTTAATTTGTCCCTTTTGTTGTATTTTGCCGAGGTTTTTCGTATAATTATAGAATACTTAACGAGGGATAGGAGATGTTTTTTTGTCGGATATACAGGAGAAACGACAGATTTCTAAATGGGTGGTTCTAGGCGGATTACTGCTTTTAATTGCGGCGATTTTTACATATGGAAATTTGCAGCATCAACACGCTGTTCAGAGGGGTTCTGATGAACAGTCGAAAGTATATATACGTATAGCCCCGGGGATGGATGCCGAACGCATTGGCGCGATCTTAAAACAACACGGCGTCATTGATAGCGAATACACGTTTCGTTTGATGGCCAAAATCAATGGTTTTGATAGTCGCTTTAAGACTGGGGATTATCAGCTCCATAAACATATGGAAAATAAAGAAGTCTTGACGGCTTTGGTCAATGGACAAACCACTACGCTCAAAGTTACTATACCGGAAGGCTATAGCGTCGAGCAGATTGCTAGGACGCTCGAAGAAAAAGGTATCGTTAAAGCAAAGGATTTTGAGCGGAACGCTGAGGGCTTTAAGTCATATGATTATATGACGACAAACAGTGAGACGAAATACAGAGTGGAAGGATTCTTATTCCCAGATACGTATGAAATCGCTGGTGATTTTAGCTCAGAAGACATCATGCAGATGATGGTCAAACAGTTTGATACAGAGCTTACCCCAGAAATGCGAGAACGTGCTGAGTCGATGGGGCTGAGTATCCGTCAACTTGTCATTTTAGCATCTTTGGTCGAAAAAGAGGCACAGGTCGAAGAAGATCGTCCGATTATTGCACAGGTGTTTATCAATCGCTTGAAAAAAGAAATGCCGCTGCAATCTTGTGCAACAATCCAATATATCTTAGGAAACCCGAAGGCGGAACTGTCTATTCAGGACACGAAAATCGAGTCGCCGTATAACACTTACCTGCACCGTGGCTTGCCACCAGGTCCGATCGCCAATCCTGGAATTGCATCGATCAAAGCGGTACTTTATTCTGAGCCAACCGAGTATCTGTATTTTGTTGCCGACAAAAATGGGAAGCATCATTTCAGCAGAACCTATGAAGAACATTTGGCAACGATCGATCGGGTGAGCTGATGGATGAAATATTGAAGGATATGGAAGCCTATGCAAAAAAGGAAAACGTGCCGATTATAAATGAAAATGGAAAAGCTGTTTTGATTGAAATTGCGGCCGCAAAAAGAGCAAAGCGCATTTTGGAAATAGGTACAGCCATTGGTTACTCTGCTTTGCTATTGGCGAAAAACAGTGCGGAAGATGTTCAGATAACAACATTAGAGTTGAGCGATGAACGCGCTGATCAAGCAGAAAAATTCATTGCCGCATCACCTTATAAGAATCAAATAAAATTGCTTCGCGGCGATGCGGCAATGAATATGGAAATGCTCGATGGACCATTCGATTTGGTATTTATGGATGCGGCCAAAGGTCAGTATCTCGAATATTTCCGACTGGCTTTGCCGCTATTAGCAGATGATGCGACAATTATTGCGGATAATGTCTTGTTTCGCGGCTATGTCCGCAGTGAAGAAAAACCGCCCAGGCGATATAAAACAATTGTCAAACGGTTGCGCGAGTATATAGAAATCGTTGAGCAGCATCCCGAGTTTACAACAAAGATTTATGAAAATGGAGACGGATTAGCAGTTTCCCAGAGGAGAAGAAATGTTAAAGAAACCTGAATTATTGGCCCCTGCGGGAAATTTAGAAAAACTCAAGATGGCCCTTTTGTATGGAGCAGATGCGGTTTATCTAGGAGGCAAAGCTTTCGGTTTGAGAGCTTTTGGTGGAAATTTTGATGAAGAAGAGTTAAAAGAAGGCGTTGCTTTTGCCCATGCGTTGAAGAAGAAAGTATATGTTACGGTCAATATTTTTCCGCATAATAGTGATTTACCAGCTCTGCCTGCCTACTTGAAGCGTTTGGACGAACTTGGCGTCGATGCGGTTTTAGTCGCTGATATCGGCGTATTCATGATGGCTCGCCAAGTAGCTCCGCATTTAGAAGTGCATATCAGTACGCAGGCAAATAATACGAACTGGGCAGCAGTCAATGCCTGGAAAGATCTCGGTGCAGCTAGAGTTGTTCTGGCTAGGGAAATGTCCTTAGCTGAAATAACGGAGATTCGTGAAAAATGTTCGGTTGAACTTGAAATGTTTGTACATGGTGCAATGTGTATTTCTTATTCGGGCCGCTGCCTGATGAGCAACTATTTTACGGGCAGAGATGCCAATCGCGGCAGTTGTGCGCAGCCTTGCCGCTGGAAATACAATCTTGTCGAAGAAAAACGACCGGGAGAATATTTTCCAGTGGAAGAAGACGAGAGAGGCACCTATATATTCAATTCGAAGGATATGTGCTTGTTGCCACATATCGGCGAAGTCATCGAAAGTGGTGTTGACAGCCTGAAAATCGAAGGCCGTATGAAGAGCGTACACTATGCAGCAAGTGTCGTTAAGGCGTATCGTGAAGCGATCGACAGCTATTGTGAAAATCCCGAAGGTTTTAAAGTACAAGCCTCTTGGGTCGAAGAACTCGAGAAAGTGTCGCATCGTGCCTATACGACAGGTTTTTATTTCAATAAGCCGACAGAAGATGATCAAATATATGGGAATTCTTCATATCTGCAGACGTCGGACTTCATTGGGCTGGTCTATTCTTATGATGAAAAAACGGGCTATGCTACGGTAGAACAGCGAAACAATATGAAGTGCGGACAAGAAATCGAAGTGTTCCAGCCAGAAGGCAAGGCTTTTCGACAAAAAATCGAGACGATGTTCGATGAAGATGAACAGGCAATTGAAACGGCTCCGCACGCACAACAAATCGTTAAAATTAAAATGGATCAGCCGGTTAAACCGTATTCGATTCTCAGGCGCGATGTTAAGTAACCAAGAGCTTGGATAAAATAATCTTAGACAGGCGGTGTTTCCATGAAACGAGATTGTGTGAGATATGCAGCTGTAGCCTCCGGACGAGTGCAAGGTGTTGGTTTTCGCTGCTTTGTGCAAACAAATGCCAAGGAGCTTGGCATCACCGGCTGGGCACGTAATATGGAAGACGGCACGGTGCATATGGAATTGCAAGGAAGCGGTGAGCAGGTTGATGATTTGCTTGCCAAAATCGAAAAAGGCAGTTTCTTTATCAAAGTAGAAGAACTCTCACTTAAGGAAATAGCCTTGTGTGATGATGAAACTACTTTTGTGGTGCGCTATTGATTGCGTCCGTTTTTGTTACACTGAAAAATTGATTTTAAAGATGGGCAGGGATGACATTGAAAAAAATTCTTGTATTGCACGGGCCTAATTTGAATCTGTTGGGTCGAAGAGAACCTCAAATCTATGGCTCGCAAACGCTGGCTGATATTAATGGACTTTTGCTCGAACGAGCCCAAGCGGTCGGGTTTATCATTGATTTTAAACAGACCAATCACGAAGGAGTCCTAGTCGATGCGGTGCAGGCCGCGAAGGAAGAAGGCTATGATTTCATCATTATCAATGCAGCGGCCTTTACGCATTATAGCATCGCTTTAAGAGATGCTTTGGCGGCGATTGAGGTGCCGGCAATTGAGGTGCATTTGTCAAATATTCATAAGCGTGAAGAATTTCGTCATCATTCGGTGATTGCTCCCGTTGTCATGGGGCAGATTTGCGGCTTTGGAGCCGATAGCTATATGGCGGCACTGGAAGTCGTCATTCGAAAACTAAAATGAGGAGTCTTTTTTGTGGATACAAGGTTAGATAAGTTACGCAGTTTTTTAAAAGCAAAAAGAATAGATGGAGTCATCATCAATAAACTGGAAAACCTGCATTATTTTAGCGGTTTTACGGGAGATGATACCATGTTGCTCGTTTCAGCCGAGAAGGCAGAGCTCATCACGGACTTTCGTTATGTTGAGCAAGCACAGCAGCAAACAAAATCGTTCGATATTATCGAACAAAAAGAGGGCCTTTTAAAGGTTGTGGCTGAGCGAGTTCAAAAAAACGGTTTGAAGAAAATCGGCTTTGAAGGTGCTTCGCTAAGCTATAATGACTTTTCAGCGCTCCATGAGATGCTGCCTGTAGTCAGATTAGATGTTCCTGTTAAACTTGACGAGCTTCGCATGATTAAAGACCAAGAGGAATTGGCTCTTTTAAGGAAAGCCGTAGCAATCAGTGATAGAGCCTATGAAGAGATTGTAAACTTCATTCGGCCGGGAGTCCGCGAAATCGACATAGCTGTTGAACTAGAAGGATGCATGCGCCGTTTGGGTTCGCAAAAGCCCGCATTTACGACAATTGTTGCATCAGGGCGGCGTGGCAGTCTGCCACATGGTTTTGCTACAGAAAAGTTGATTGTTGACGGAGAATTTGTTACAATGGATTTCGGTGCTGTTTACCAGGGATATCATTCAGATATCACGCGGACTGTTTGTGTGGGTACAGCGGATGAAAAACAACGTGAGGTTTATGATGTTGTTTTGAAAGCTCAACAATTGGGTGTAAGGCAGGTTCAAGTAGGGAAAAGCGGCAAAAGCGTGGATGAAGATGTACGCCGTTACATCATGAATGCAGGGTATGGTCGTTATTTTGGCCATGGGCTCGGCCATAGTGTCGGTTTGGAAATCCATGAGGAACCACGGCTGTCACCATCGAGCAATTGTGAGCATTTAGCAGAAAATATGCTGGTCACGGTAGAACCGGGAATCTATATTCCAGACTGGGGCGGCATACGGATTGAAGATACTGTTTTGGTTACTGCTGACGGCGGGCAGCCGCTGACACAGAGCAGTAAACAGTTAATGGAAATTAAATAGAATGAAAAGATCCAATTGGATTAAGTGGAGGGCGTAAGATAATGATTTCGAGTACAGATTTTCGCACGGGTTTGACAATTGAATTTGATAATGGTGTGTGGCAGATTGTTGATTTTCAGCATGTAAAACCAGGTAAAGGTGCGGCGTTCGTCAGAACAAAGATCAAAAACGTGCAGACTGGGGCGGTTGTTGAACGTACATTCAACCCGAATGAAAAAATGCCAGCAGCACATAT
>CBDTTM010000140.1:0-6687 GCA_965363355.1 uncultured Selenomonadaceae bacterium
TGTTATCTTCAAATCATTGCATAGCAGTGTTTTTTGTTTAGGATACTGGGTGTAGTCACCGCTGATATCAGAGCCGTCCTCGCGAGGCGCCATACGATAAATGATTTCTTCGGCGTCTTTTTTATAAAAAACCTCAATCATTTTTCCGGTGTTGAGCATAGCATGATAACTTTCCTGATAATTCGTCGGCAATAGTTTAGGGCTTTTGACGGCAAAACCCGCAGCACTTTTGAGTTCATCCAATGTCGTATAAACAATGAATGGATTTGCTATACTGGTTTTTTCAGCAGTCGCAGCTTGTACTTGTCCTGAGGGAATAAGTATAAGTGCCGTTGTAAAGAGCAGCAGCAAGGAAAATAAAATTCTTTTCAAAATAAAGCACCTCTTTTATATAATATAGCTAGATTATAGTGTTTTTTTTTCGGGAAGTCTATGTTCTAAGCAATAAAAATAAAAAGATGGAAAATATTGATTATTTAACAGTCTGAGAGTAAACTAAAGGAAGGCGGCGAAAATCAACGTCTGCTGTTGGTTTTGCGGCTGAATATTAAAAAAGTGAGGCTATGATATGGAAAAAGCAACGGTTTATCAAAAAGAGCCAATGGAAGTCAAGGTAGAAGCCGGAGAAACTTATTATTGGTGTGCTTGTGGCAAAAGTGCCAAACAACCATTTTGTGATGGATCGCATGAAAAAACGGCATTTGCTCCACTTGCTTTTACACCGGAAACATCAGGTTCTGTGCATCTTTGTGCCTGTAAGCAGACCAAAAATCCGCCATATTGTGATGGAGCCCATAGAGACCTCTGATTTTTAGTAGACGCAATGAAAATTTGTAGATGATGTCCATTTGGTTGAAATTTATGATAGCTGAGAACCACTTTCGCTGGTGGTTCTTTTTTTGTGATTTTCAGCACGGCTTTTTTTTATAAAATGGGCTATAATAAGGCAAAGATTTAAAAGAAAGTGGTGTGTATAAGTGAAAGATGTGATCCTAGAGGAAAAAGAAATCGCCGGGAAGTTGATTCGACTGTATTGCAGGGCAAAGCATGGTACAAATCAGAGCCTATGCGGTGAATGCGAAGAATTGTTTCAATATGCGCAGAGTCGGATCGAACATTGTTTTTTCGGAGAAAATAAACCGGTTTGTGGGAGTTGCCCGATTCATTGCTACAAAAAGGAACGAAGGGAACAAATCACTAAAGTCATGCGCTATGCAGGACCTCGTATGATTTATAAGCATCCGATGATTGCAATTAAGCATATGATGCATTCTTTGAAACCAGTGCCCGAATTGCAAAAACACAAAAAAAATTGACGTTTTTAAGGAACGGGGCAGGTCGGTTTGTCAGAGTTTTTTGCAAAAATTAAAAGGCATGATGGCTTTGACAAATCACAATAAATTTTATATACTTATAGTTAGTCGACTAATTACTTGCGGAGGCGTCTATGAAAAGAGCAATAACTCCTACACGGGAGACTTTAGAACAACATGCAAAACTTATACCGGAGATAAATCCTTCCTCGGTGATTGCCATGCTGCGTGTTCTTGAGGCATCATCAGCGATTCAACATGCGGTTATTGATGTTTTGGAAAGAGAGTATCAGCTTTCTGAAGGAAAGTTATGTGTGATGATTATCTTGCATCAGACCCATGCTGGCGTTGCACCTTCGAAGCTAGCAGAACTTGCTGGTGTTACCAGAGCTACAATCAGCGCGATGATCCAACGAATGACCCGAGATGGGCTAGTGGATTCTTTGTCTGATGCGACCGATGGCAGGGCTAAAAAAGTCTGTCTTACAGCAAAGGGGCGAAGCTTTATGGATGGGGTCTTGCCAGAACATTATCTGCGTATAACGAAACTCATGGGGCGCCTGTCAGAAGAAGAGCAAAAAGAACTCATTATTTTACTCAAAAAAATTGTTGGGGCATAATTGCACCATACAATTTTCTCTATATAGTAAGTTGACTAACTATATAGAGGCTTTGTTCTAAAAATGTATTTGGTTTATTTTTATCAAAATGTAGTTAGTCGGCTAATTAAAAGGACAGATAAGGAGATCGTTATGGATTTTAACAAAAAATCAGTGCGAGTGGGACTTGTATTTTTAGTATTGCTTTTGATCAGTGGAGTGGTGCTCCTCTATAAAGGCAATGATGCAGTTGCATTGGCTGTAGAAAAGAAAGAGGGCATACTCACAGCAGAACAGGTGAAGATTGCATTTGATTCAGTCAGTGGCCGCATGGTCAATGAGGCGGTAAAGGAATCACAGGAAGTCAAAAAAGGTGATGTCTTGATGGTGCTCGATAGCACAGATGTAGATTTGTCTATTGCTAAGCTTAAAGCACAGATTGCGCAAATGGAGGCACAAATCAATTCCATGAATGGAACCATTCGCATCGGTTACGCGCAAACCAATACCAATGAGCAACAAAATTATCATCAAATCGATCAACAACGAGCTGCACTTGATGGAGCGAATGCGACCTATGAGAACAGACAGCTTGATTATAATAGAAAAGCAGCATTGGCTTCGTCTGGAGCTATTTCGCAGTCAGAGCTCGATGAAGCCCAGACCAATTTGAATGTGGCAGCTTCAAATGCAGCGCAGCAGCAGCAAATGCTAGGAAAACTGTTAGCCGGGGCAACCGATAATGGCAATACGAACCAAATCGATTTGCCGACCATCGATCAGCAAAGACAGACCTTAGATAATAAGCAAAATGATGTGCAAAACCTGCAAGAACAGAAAAAGTATTTGGAAGTTCAACTGGCAGAGCTTGAGGTCAAAAAAGAACGCCTGACACTGCGAGCACCGGAAGATGGGAAAATATTAAAGATCCTTGCCAAGCAAGGTGAAATGATTTCGCCGAATGCACCGGTTATATTACTAGAGAGCAAACGTAATTATTATGATATTTATTTAAGTGAACAACAAGCGGTCAAGATCTCAGAAGGCGATGATATCACCGGGAAGACAGTCGCAGGAAATAAAGCGGTTGAAGGAACGATTCGCTCAATCACGGCTGCACCAGGTTTTGCCGACCTTAAGATGTCTAGAGAAAAAGGCCAGGCCGATTTGGCTGCATTCCAGGTGCGTATCTACACAGACGCTCAGGAGGGAATATTGCCGGGAATGACAGTTGAGGTGACACAAGATGCATTCACTAAAAGATGAGATTGCTTTTTTCTTTTCAGGGCGCGGAATGCCTTATGAGAAAGTTTCTTTGATGGTAGCGGTTGTCGTCACGGTACTGCTTAGTATTTTGCTTGGAAATAATTTTTCTAAAGATGCAAAAGTGGCCATTATCGACGTGGACAATTCGAAGTACAGCCATGAAATCATCGAACAAATCAATGCCTCGACCTTTATGAAGGTGACGACTGTGCTCAATGCACCTGTAGAACCAAAAACATTGTTTTATCGCGACCAAAATGTAGCAGTCGTATATTTGCCGCAGGATTTGGAAAAAAATCGCTATAGTCAGGCACCTGCTAGCATCGGGGTGTTTTATGACAATACGAATAATGCGCAAACTGGTGAAGTGAAAGCCGCACTCAATGAAATCATTGCCATTGAAAATCAAAAAACGGCACAGGCCAGTGGTGCAGCTGGAGCGGGGTCTTTAGCTTTAAATGACAGAGAGCTTTTCAATCCGGTGAATTCGAGCAGCAATGGAGAAGTTTTGGGTTTTTTATTCTTTTTCTCCTCTATGTTTTTTGTTTTTGCGACCATTGGAATGGTGCCGCGTTTAAAACTAGAAAACAAATGGGAAGGTGAGCTCGCTTCGAGTCCGTTCTCCTTGATGCTTCGCTTGGTTCCTTACGGCGCCTGCCTATTGACGGCTATATTTGTGGGACTGGCAATTTTGCGAACCTTTGGCGATTTGACTTTCTCCGGAAATCTATTGATATTTTTGTTGTCCTTGCTGCTCTACATTCCGTCTTTAGGGATTTTGAGCTTGCTTTTCGGCTGGACTGCAGCAAATCCTGGAATCGCTTCGAGCCGCATGATTCTTTTTGTCCCGGGCGGCTTCATTCTTGGCGGCCCGACGGGGCCTCTTACGATACTATCAGAATGGGTGAAGACACTATCTCATATATTCCCATTGACCTGGGAATATCATTTTACGCGTGACATCATCAGCCGTGGTGCCGGGTTTATGGATTGTGGCAAGCAGTTCGGCGAGTTGATGATCTATCTTGCTGTCGTCATCGTGATTTTTTGTTTTTGTTTTCATCGTGCCCGGTTGCATTTACCCAAAAAAGATGCACTTGAAAAAACATTGGCTATGGAGGAAATTAAATGAAAGATTTCAAAAAAATCTTAGTACCATTTGATGGCTCAGACCATTCAAAACAAGCTTTGGAACAGGCTGTCTTTTTGGCGAATCTTTGCCAAGCGGAGTTGGTACTCTTGCATGTAGTCGATCTTAATCGCAAGATTTCGTCTTTTGAACAAGTAAGCACAGGCGGATATATTCCAAACGAGCTAAAAGAAGATGGCTATAAACTCATTGGCACTGCAATGGCAACGATACCAGAAGCTATCAAGGCAACCAGTGTTGTCGAAATAGGGAGCCCCGCAGAAATTATTACCGAAATCTGCAGTGCGGGAGAATATGATCTCATCATTATGGGAAGCCGGGGGCTCAATAAATTCAAGCAGATTTTTATGGGCAGCGTAAGCCAGTATGTTTTAGCACATGCTTCATGTCCTGTAATGGTCATTCGTTAAAATATAAAATATTCATGGGGGAAAAATGTTAAAGAAAAAATCAATGGCAGTTTTGTTCGCATCGCTGCTCCTTTTGTCCATGCCTTCGGCTTTTGCTGAACAAACGGATGTAACGCTCGTCCAAAGCATAGATTGGGCAATGCAGAACAATGAACAAATAAAGGCAGCTGATAGCGGCGCACAAGCTGCCAAATGGGATTTGGCCAAAGCAAAAGGCGAAAATAATTTTACACTTAATTATTCACATACATCAGCTAAGATTGGCGGTGCTTATTGGAAAGTCTTCATGATTGAAGATGATCCATCGAGTTATTTCATCAATGCTTTTTCGGCATCTTTGCCGCTTTATAGTGGTGGGCGCATCGAGCATACGATTGCACAGGCAAAGACCGGCGCGCAGATCAGCGATTTAGAGCTGCAAAATATGAAGCAGCAGGTCCGCTATCAAGTCACACAGGCCTATTACATGATTTTGGCTTGCAAGAACGTGCAAGAAGCCAAAGATGAAGCCGTAAAGCAGCTTAATGAACATCTGCAGACGGTTCAACAGCAATTTGCTGTCGGGACTGTCGCCAAAGCCGATATCTTGCGCTCTGAGGTCGCTTTGGCAAACGCCCAGCAAGAACTCGTGACAGCAGAGAACAATACCAAAATCGCAATGGCGTCGTTCAATAAAATCGTGGGTCTGCCAATAAGAGACACCGTACAAATAAAAGAGGATATGTCCTATGCGCCAGAAACCTATGATCTTGACGAATGCGTAAGCTATGCTTTGGCGAACCGTCCGGATCGAATGGCTGTGCAAAAAGGCGTCGATCAAGCAAAAGATGGCATCGAAATCGCAAAGTCTGGAAAAAAACCGAATCTTTCCTTTGATGCTTCCTATGCAACATATGATACGAAGATCAATGAGTTTGACACGAAGCAATGGCAGGTTGGTTTGACGGCCAGTATAAATATTTTTGATGGGAATATTACTTCAGCAAAGGTGAATTCAGCCAAAGCCAAACTAGAGCAGGCCAAGCACCAAGAAAGTGATAATGAATCTTCTGTGGAATTTGAAGTGCAGCAAGCTTTTTTGAATATGAAAAAAGCAGAAAGCAATATCAAGACCAATAAAGTTGCGGTGGATAAGGCCAAGGAAGATTTCATGCTAGCAGGTGCTCGCTATGGGGTAAACCTTGGAACGAACCTCGATGTAGTCGATGCCCAGGTAGCTTTGACTACAGCCAGGACATCGTATATTGAATCTCTTTATGATTACAATGTGAGTAAGGCTGCCTTGGAAAAGGCAATGGGAAAAGAATAGAGAAATAATGCCAGTTTTGAATGCCCCGTAAAAGTCAGACTTGAAAATCTAACTTTTGCGGGGCAGTTTTTTACAAAAACGGGATGCTTTGAAAAAGAAAAAATTTAAGGTTAATTTATATATGAGTTTTTATATCTATGATAAAATAAAAGTTATAAAATGAAAGTTATGAGGCGTATTCATATGACGATTAAAAATAGGCTCTCGATATCAAATTTTTTGATGATCGTTATTCCCACTATATTGGCATTGGTCATAGGTTTCACCGCAATTGCTGTGATTTGGATTCCTTTAGTGCATCAAAACAATATTGGAGTCAGAGACCTTGAGGATTTTGAAAAAGCCAGCACATTCATCGTGCAGCAGACTGAGGATAAGCTGGTGAGTGAAAACCGCAAAGGGAAAAGAGAAATTTCGACGGTAGCGGAATACCTTCGCAGCATTACCGGCTATACGGTACAAATCATCGCCGAAAATGGCGACGTGCAAACCTTTGGCAGTGAGTCCCCGGAAGATATCGAGGCATTGCGGGTAGCTGCCGATCATTTAAATAAGCCGGGTATTGTGTCAATTGGAACAAATGCGGTAAATAAAAGCATCGTGTCTACGCCCCATGGGACGTATTCATTATATGTCTACG
>CBDTTM010000141.1:0-6685 GCA_965363355.1 uncultured Selenomonadaceae bacterium
TATGCAAAACGTAAAACCGAATGGTTGCCTTTATTTGTTAAAAATACTCCTGTATTATCTGATGAAGATTTTGCTGGTATTAATAGGCCATATGGCCTTGTTTTTTGCGGTGAAAGACAGTCTACGTGGCGGAAAGAAAGACTTGACTACTTACAACGCCATTTTCCAAGTGGTATTTTTTGTGGAAGGGGTTGGGAAAATGGTTTTATTCCATCAATCTGTGATGTCTATAAAAAATCGAAAATAGGTATCAATATTCACAACTCAACTGGCCCGATTAATGTTCGCCTTAACGAACTTCCTGCGTATGGAGTCATGCAAGTATGCGATAACAAGTGTCGTCTCGGGCATATTTATCAGCTTAATAATGAAGTTATAGGCTATGATTACATGGATGAAGCCATTGATCTAATTAAATATTACCTTGACCCCGCGCATGAAGAAGAACGGGCTCAAATCGCTTGGAATGGATATCAACGATATAAAAATTGCTATACGTTGGAAAAAATATGGTCACGCGCTCAAGAAAAATTTGAGCGCTTGTATATTGAAAAGCAAGCTGGAAAAATAGACACGCCATCATATAAAAAGCCGTCCAAGCTGAAACAATTTCAATCATCTGCTTTAGTTATTAAAAATTCTATTCATGCCATCGCAAAAAGTAGCAAGCAAATAGCTCGGGTATTTTTAGATCGCGTTGCCCCATGTCCCAGCATTGTATTAGAGCATGATGCATGTATTTCTATAAGCCGTAAGGATAAGTTGATTTCACCATTACAGTTTCTTAATACAAATTCTTCATTAAATAAAATTGAAAATAAATTAAGTAACAGTGATGATCGTATCGAAGAAATGCCCGAACAATTGGCTCTTAGCTGGGCTGTAGCTGGTTTGGTAGGAAGTGCCAAACGGATTTTAGAAATTAATTCAGGCTTAGGGAGCTTTGCGTTCGATGCGGCACAAGATCCCTCGCGAACAGTTCTTGCTTTGGATAACGATAGTCAAAAACAAGCTTGGGCGATAAAAAATAGAATGATGCCCAACATCACATATACTGCTAAGCCCCTGAGTGAGTTGAATTGCAAATTTGATCTCATTGTTTGGATCGATACAATCCAAGATACTTTTGACTACCAGAGTGTTCTGTCAGAAACTGTTCGGCTTGCGCCAAAAGCAATTTTTACAACTCCAAACCGTCTAAGCAACTTTTGTCAGAACCTCTTTGATAAGCATGACCACAAATGGGGTCCTGAAGGTTTTTACTATATGCTCAGAGCATACTACAAAAAGGTTTATCTTCTCTCTATGCCAGACATCTATATTCCTTTAGTTAAACCAGTCGATATAAATGCAACCACAACACCGCTCATAGCGATCTGTGAAAATGAGTTATAAAACTGCGTGGTAGTTTATTGCTCCTTACTTCTTTCAACGTTTATACACCCGCATTTTCGAGGTAAACTTTGTACACAATCGCTGTTCATCCAGATATTAGCGGGCCAAACGAAAATTCAGACCGCTTTGCGCCACATTGGATAGACTATCTCGCAGCGCATTCATGCAAGATAAAAATTGTCAATGCATACTCAACTGATATTATTGAAAGTTTAAGAGGGTGCCATGGGTTCATGTGGCGCTGGTTCCACGGTGGGCAGGATGCGTTGGTTGCTCGTCGTTTATTCCCAGTTGTAGAAAAATATCTCAACATTCCATGCTATCCAAACCTGAACACGTGCTGGCACTATGATGACAAAGCTGCACAAATGTACCTTTTCCAAGCTTTAGGCATTCCACATCCTAAAACATGGCTTTTTACGCAACGAGAAATGGCAGAAGAATGGGTTCAAACGCAAGCCCACTTCCCCCAGGTCCTTAAGCTTGCAACAGGGGCAGGCTCCACAGGAGTCGTGCTAGTGGAGAATAAAGCATGTGCTCTGCAATGGATACATCGTTTTTTTTGTCGCGGAGTGATAGATCTTAACCCAGACGATTCACTGCCTATTCGCTGCAAAAGAGCCATAAAAAACTTCTACCGCACTCTTTTTTCAGGGTGGCCAGACCGACTAGACGGGTCAGAAAAAATTCACCATAACTATATACTATTTCAAGAATTCTTGCCTAAAAACAAATGGGACACTCGCGTGACCGTTATAGGTAACAGGGCTTTTGCTTTTCGACGCTACAACAAAGATAATGACTTCCGAGCTTCCGGAAGTGGAAAAATTGATTACGGCCGAGATGGAATTGATTATCGTTTTGTTCTTTTGGCTTTTGACGTAGCAAAAAAACTCGGCACACAGTCTGTCGCCATTGATGGCCTATGGAAAGGACAATCGCCGGTTGTGGGCGAGATTTCTTACACCTATGCGCACCATCCAGTCTACAACTGCCCAGGGCATTGGGAACAGGATGCCTTGGATTATTCGCAATTGTACTGGAAGGAAGGACACCTTTGGCCGGGCACTGCGCAAGCAGAAGACTTTTTACGGTATCTCTCGAATGACTAGTCATGAAGAGATATATGAAACGCTATCCTGAAGATATCTGAATTTCGGACGAGGCTATAAAACTAAAGTTAATGCCGTATATTATGAAAATTCTCTTTCTACTCCAATCTTTTGCTCTCGGGGGTGCTGAACGCCAAGCGCTCCGGCTTGCCATTGCCTTAAAAAACAAAGGGGGGCGCATTGCATTTGCAGCCTTTTCTGCTGGAGGACCGGTAGAAAAAATCTGTCAATCGCATAAAATTCCAACGATTATTCTGCCGATGCCGCTGTTTGGGGGGGGGAAAATTGTCTCCTTTTTTAACTTTATCCACCAAATACGCTTAATAACACCTGATATTATACTCGGGTACTGCACACTCCCCAATATCATGGCGTCCCTTGCATTTCCCTTCACGCAAGCAAAGATCTGCATTTGGGGGCAACGCGATGCCGGTTTAAACGAAGACATAATAGCATCTTTTCCAGGTATTCAAAAGTTACCCACCGCCTTCGTGTCTAATTCTATCGCAGGAGTAACCTTCCTCGAAAAACTCAACCCCACAGCACCCATTGTACATATACAAAACAGTGTTTCCCTTGATCCGGCGCAGAAAACAGCGCAAGAATGGCGACTACACTTGAACGTCCCTGATAATACCCCGTTGTTGTTGATGCTGGCAAACCTCCATGGCAATAAAGCTCACGACCTTCTACTCCAAGCATGGCATATTGCGCGGAAAGAACCATCGTTCCCACAAAATGCGCATTTAATACTGGCAGGACGGCCAGGGGATCAATCTCAATGCCTCTATACCCAAGCGAAGACACTGGGGCTTACAACCTCTGTCACCTTTCTTGGCGAAGTGGAAGACGTAGGCGGGCTTATCGCCGCTGCTGATATTGGCATTTTTTCATCTCGCCTAGAGGGATTGCCTAACGGCGTGCTGGAATGTATGGCTGGAGGCCTTCCTATAGTTGCCTTGGATATAGTAGGCACAAGAGAAGCTTGTGGAGCTATCGAAGAAAATGTGCTCGTTGCGGAGCACAGTCCAAAAGCTCTGTCAGAAGGAATAATTAAAATGCTGACAGACAAAACACGACAGCGAAGGGCAGGGGAAAAGAACCGCTTGCATATAGCGCGATATTTTCATGAAAAAAATATGGTTGAAAAATATCAAATCATTTTCAATTTGCTGTCATTTTCACGCACTCCCCATTGGCACAAAACTATTCTAGCAATCGTTATTATACTACGCAGCTTAATCTTCCGCATCGCAAAAAAGCATCTCAAATGATGATTGCAAGCAGCAAGAGTACATAATTTTAGAACATTATCAGTGCAATCAATTACGATTTTTAAGGAAATAACGTGGTAAAAAATAAAATTTTAACAGTTTCTATCTGTACATACAACAGATGCGAAATAATATATAGATGTTTAGACTCTCTTTTAACACAAACAATACCCTCGAAAAACTATGACTTAGTTATAGTCAATAACAATTCATCTGATGCCACGACTGAAATTTTGCAAAGCTATATAGACAAATTTTCAGAAATAAAAATTGTTTTTGAACTCAACCAAGGATTATCCCATGCTAGGAATCGAGCAATGCTTGAAACAAAAACCCCATGGATAGTCTTTCTTGATGACGACGCGAAGGCACACCCTAACTGGCTTGCAGAAATTTTTGAGACTATTAAAAAAGACGATTTCGATGCTTTTGGCGGCCCTTTTTACGCATGGCATTTTTGGGGGCCTGCCCCAAGCTGGTTCCCTGAAGACTTTGGCACCTATGAAGCGGCACAACCTTATGGGCCTTTAATCAAAGGTAGTTATATACCTGGGGGAAACTGCGCGTTTAGGCTAAGTGCAGCCCAAGCTGTTGGATGCTTCCCTGTACATATTGGCATGTCAGGAAAAAAATGTGCGTATGGCGAAGAAACCTTAATGTTTGATCGAATGAAAAAAGCAGGATTTCGATTAGGGTATGTGCCTGCCATGAAAATTGATCACTGTGTTTTACCATATAAATATAGCTTTTCTTGGCAAATAAAATCCGCGTTTGCCCGTGGGCGCGGTTTGGAGCAAGTTGAGCCGCAACAACATCGCCATGCGGTGCTAAAACTCTTTTATGTATACCTAAAAATGTGTTGGCTGATCACAAAAGACACAATAGCCCCTAAAAAAGACTATTCTTGGCGCGCAATGGTGCTTCATCATTTTTTCACTCCAATATGTTACTCGGGCCTCATGTTTGAAAAATTTAAAAAAGTGCTTTGCAAATGGCTCCCCAAATAAGCGTTATTATTCCCATCTACAATGCAGCCTGCACCCTGAAGACCTGCCTTGACAGTATCTTAAGCCAACCTCTGAAAGACTTTGAGGTTCTTTGCATTGATGACGGTTCTCATGATAATTCACTAAACATATTAGAAGAATATGCAAAAAAAGATGCTCGGGTGCGCATCTTTAAAAACCCCAAAAATCTTGGTGCAGGCGGCGCTCGCAACTTGGGCCTGACCCAGGCTATATCCCCTTTTATAGCATTCTGCGATGCAGACGATGCATTTTCTGAGCAGGCGCTAGCAACACTTTACGCTACGGCCATGCCGACTGAAGCTGACATCTGTGTAGGGAATATTGCCTATATGGATCCCCAATTACGCTATTTTATTCCTCATCCACCTATGATGGCAGCCATGCAAATTGGAGCAGCCGGAATGGTTTCTCCATGCGCTTACCCGCCCTTATGGATTCCATATTTTTTTCCTAGAGCTCTTTTCAGAAAAAAATTTTTACAGACACATCGAATACAATTCCCCGATCTACTCCGTGGAGAAGACCCTTTTTTCATGGCCCAGGCGCTTTGCTTAGCAAAAAAAATCATGGTGCTCCCTGACATCGTTTATCTATACCGTGCCCCTGAATACATTAAAGCAACAAGTGGGGGGAAAATTTCCGACTATATTGCTCATATACCTATTGTTGTTGATATTTTCCTTCAACATGGATGGCATAAACAAGCTGCACTTTATACCTACTTTGTTGCGCACCAATTTTTATCTCTGACTTTTTTTCGTCAATTTACCAGGACGGAGCGCAAAAACATTCTAGTTTTTTTTGAAACACTATTTGCACAATTTGATATGCCCCTTGACTTTGCTCCTTACTTTGATGTGAAAGATATTCAACGCCAATTTTCTGCAGTTCGTGCGGGTTTTTTCCCTTTCATTTTGTTTAAACTCCGAGAAAGGTTAGGGTAGGTATTGACATGGCAGAACTCGTTTCAATTATCATCCCCTGTTACAATGATGGAAAATATTTACCGGAGGCTGTCGCGGCCGCTCGCGCCCAGACGTATCCCGACATTGAAATAATCATTGTCAATGACTACTCAACAGACTCGCTGACGAATTTACTGCTCGAAAAATTCGCGTCCGAAGGCATCACGGTCATAAAAACTGAGGCAGGGCGGAAAGGCCTTTCGGCAGCACGCAACACCGCAATTAAGGCTGCTAATGGTACGTATATTTTACCCCTTGATGCTGATGACAAAATTGATCCAACATATGTTGAAAAAGCTGTTGCAGTACTTGAGCACAAACCCGATGTTCTTGTTTGCACTGCGCGTGTTCGTTTCTTTGGATTGCGCCATAATGAATGGATTCAAAAACCTTACTCTTATACTAATCTTGTTCTGGAAGAGCATAAAATACTGCCAGCGAGCCTATTTCGCCGCAAGGATTGGACCCGCATTGGTGGGTATGAGGAAAGTTTAACCTTGGGCAAAGAAGATATGGTTTTTTGGCTTGATATGCTAAAAGACGGAGGCGAGGTTGAAGTATTACCACAAATACTCATCTATTATCGCATTAAACCGTATTCGATGAGTGCGTTGCGGGCTGGCGCCCCAACGGAATGTGAAAAAGTCACTGCGATGTACGCTTCACGGCCTGATATTTTCCATGCCCATCTCATAGATTTTATGTGCTATGGGGCAAATTTTCGTCTTGAAGAATCCCAACGTGTATGCCTGTTTTCGTGGAAGCTACTTTCTCCTGTATTGAAACTGGAATGGACTCTGCGCCAGAAAGTTAAACGCCTTTTTGGCAGGGCATGATGCTGACGCCAGCGCAAGTCACTGTTGTTATCCTGAATTACAAAGGTGTCGAAGACACCCTTTGTTGTCTCAACG
>CBDTTM010000142.1:0-6677 GCA_965363355.1 uncultured Selenomonadaceae bacterium
CAAACCATAAGATTCAAGTTTTTCGACGATTACAGGCGTAAAGGTATCTTCAATCCGATGCATGAAGACTTCATTACCTGTCGTAACGACGCCTACACGACCTTTTTTATAAGGAAGCAGCTTCAGTATCGGCTCTGAACCCGCTATCTTTTTAGCTGCTTGTAGTTTTTCTGCCTCAACCACCAAAGGGATCACGCGCGTACCAGCAAGCTTGTCACCAGCCTTTACCGGCGTATTGTTATGGCGGGTCACAATGATGATCTCATCGAGTTCATTGATTGCATCTAAACGTTCTACATCGACTTTTAAAACGCCATCACAAGCTGCCTTCAATTCAATTTTCCCCTCTTTTATATCCGAGGTCACCATATTTTCGTTGCGGCAAAGCTGGCCTAATATTTCAGCCGCCTCATTTTCATGGAGCATACCAGCCTTTTTCTCCCATACATAAAGATGATCCTTTCCTATGGAAAGCAGTACGGGAATATCTTCGGCAGTCACTACATGTCCTTTCTTAAAACGCGCATCTTTCGTTTTCCCTTTGATGATCTGCGTAATATCATGACAAAGAACATGTCCCACTGCATCAACTGTATCAATTACTTTCATTTCTTTCTCCCTCTCTAGCTAAAATAAAGGCTGTTTCCCTATACCTGAGCATAGAAAAACAGCCTTTATAAGCGGATAAAATCCGCCGTTTAAAAATTGTCTCCTTCTCAACTAGGAAGGCAATGAAATTTCTCTCATTACCCCGCGAATGACCTATGACCATTCAGGCGCAATATCATAGACAATGTCCTTAGATATTTTTGCACGGAGCTATATTTATTTTTTATTAATATACCAACTGGTCATCAGTACAGCATATGAATATTTCAATACACAGTATATCACAAAATAATGTATTTGAGCTATGATAAATTTCACTAAACCTCTTTTTCTATGGTTTTTTGAAACACATTATACCACAAATACAAACCACCTTCGTTTTTTATACAGGAAAAAGCCGCTGCACAGGGCAGCGGCGGTCTTCCTATGAGATCAACGACCTTTTTTAGCCGGTTCTACACTGATCTTATAGCCTTTTACTGTATTGCGATGCATTACAGCAAGTACACGTTCTGCAACGTCTTCTGGTACTTCAACAAAGGTGAAGCGATCATAGATGTTGATGACGCCAATGATGTTGCCTGGGATATCTGCTTCGCTGGCAAACGCGCGAACAATGTCTTCCGGACGAATTTTCTGGCTGCGGCCGATGTTCAAGAACAAACGAACCATACCAGGCGCACCGCCTGTATTTTCAAAGCGGCCAGCTAACGATTCGCCTTCAGCAGCTTCATCTTTTTCTTTGAAACCTTCAACGGAGAGCTTCAGTGCTGCTGCAGCTACATCGACAAGATCATAATCGCCATCAGCAGCTACATCAGACACGATCGTATGATACTCATCAAACTTATTGTTCGCGAGCACTTTGATCAAACGTTCTTTGATGATCTCGCGCTGACGTTCAAGGATATCAGCGGAAGATGGAAGCTGACGACGCACAATCTTCGTTTTCGTCAAACGTTCGATGGATTTTAACTGGCGGTATTCACGTGGGTCGATGAAAGTAATCGCCACACCGGTTCTACCCGCACGGCCTGTACGTCCGATACGATGAACATAGGACTCGTTGTCCTGCGGAATATCATAATTGATGACATGTGTGATGTCGTCGACATCGATTCCACGCGCCGCAACGTCAGTGGCAATCAAGATTTCAAGCTTGCCTTCACGGAATTTTTTCATGACGCGGTCACGCTGCGACTGACTCAAATCGCCATGAAGGCCGCCAGCTGTATATCCACGAGCTTGAAGCGAAGCAACCAAATCATCTACGCCTTTTTTCGTACGGCAGAAAATGATGAGTTTACCCGTTTCTTCAATGTCGAGAACACGGCATAAGCCTTCAAATTTTTCTCTAGTTTCATAATAGACCTGATCGATCAATGGAACTGTCAAATTTTCACGGCTGATTGTAACTTTTTTTGGATTTCTCATATAACGGCTCGAAAGCTTTGCAATCGGACCTGGCATCGTTGCCGAAAACAGCAAAGTCTGACGATCTTCCGCTGTGATGTTAGACATGATTGATTCGATATCGTCAATAAAGCCCATATCGAGCATTTCATCGGCTTCATCAAGAATCAATGTTCTTACTTCGCTGAGTTTGATCGTGCCGCGACGAATATGATCGAGCAAACGACCTGGTGTCCCAACTACAATCTGAACGCCATTGCGCAAAGCACGAATCTGGCGATCGATTGCCTGTCCACCATAAATTGGCAAAGTCTTGACTCGTTTGTATTTACCGATCTTGTTGAATTCTTCTGCGCTCTGGATTGCCAGTTCTCTTGTCGGTGTCAATACAAGGGCCTGGATATGACGAGTGCCATCTTCAATTTTTTCAATTGTAGGAATACCAAAAGCCGCTGTTTTACCAGTTCCTGTTTGTGCCTGTCCAATCACGTCATGCCCTTCCAAAACGAGTGGAATCGTCTGGCTCTGAATCGGGGAAGGTTCTTCAAACCCCATATCACTGACTGCACTAAGCAGTTTTTTACTTAATTGTATATCCCCGAATGCTGTTAAATCTTTTTTCAAATTATATTTCCTCCTGATTTCTTATAGCTTCTCAACATAATGTCTTACCATGTCAAGCGCTGTTTGTGTTGTTTTATATTTTATCTCTTTGCGTCTGCCCGTAAAGATATTTTTCTTCACTACAGTACCATTTCTGCCAGTCACCGCAATATAGACGAGTCCGACTGGCTTTTCATCACTGCCGCCGTCAGGTCCAGCTATACCGGTGATTCCGACACCGACATCCGTGCCAATTTTTAATGCAGCACCTTCTGCCATAGCTTTAGCAACATCTTCGCAAACTGCTCCTTTTGCTGCCAGCAGTTTTTCAGAAACCCCCAGCTCAGCCGTCTTGACCTCATTGGTATAAGAGACAATTGCCCCCATAACGTAGGCTGAGCTCCCAGCAACATCTGTCAAGCGGCTGGTGAGCAGGCCGCCTGTACAGGATTCTGCGCAGGCTATCGTCAAGTTTTTTTGCTTTAGCATCGAACCGACAACATCTTCCATTGCTTCATCATCAACTGCATATATATATCGATCAATGCGCGAGCGCACCTCTTTTTCCATATCGGCAATCAAAGCTTCTGCTTCCTGCTTGGTATCCGCCTTAGCTGTAATGCGGATAATCACACCACTAGGACGGACCAACAATGCGAGCGTCGGGTTTTGCTGCGCCAAAATCAAATCGCGGATAGACGTCTCTAATGAAGACTCCCCTATACCAAACGTATCGAGTACCCGCGATACAATCACCGAATCAAAACCATACTTTTCTTCTAAAAATGGCTTTAAACTGCGACTGAACATATCTTTCATTTCCGAAGGCGGCCCCGGTAGGTTGATGAGAAGTTTCCCATCTTTTTCTTGCACTACACCAGGCGCGGTCCCTGCATGGTTATCAAAAACTTGTGCACCTTCGGGAATCATGACTTGCCGAAGATTATTCTCCGTCATATCCCGCTGGACGCGGGCAAAATAAGCTTTCAATCTTTCTAAACTAGGCTCATGGAGCTCAAGCACCCGGCCAAAAAGGTCGGCACAGACTTCTTTGGTAATATCGCCTTGTGTCGGTCCTAACCCACCTGAAGTGATAACAATATCTGCCCGGGACAATGCATGCTTTAAAACCGCTGCCATTCTTTGGCGATTATCACCGACTGTGGTCTGATATAGCACATCAAAACCAATTGTATTGAGCTCTGCGGCCATATATGCTGAGTTCGTATTTATAATCTGTCCGAGCAGCAATTCGCTGCCGGTAGTCACTATCTCTACAACCATGTCTAGTCCCCCTGAATGAAACTACTTATTCGTCTTTAAGTTTTTCACCAACGACATCATACGTAAAGCCCTGAACGATTTTCACGCGAATGACATCTCCGGCCTTGCTGTCTCCATCACATTCAATATAGATCTGCCCATCGACTTCTGGTGCTTCCCGGTAAGAACGCCCATAAGAAACAGCTTCCTGTTCCATATCACGTCCTTCGACCAAGACCTCCAAAATTCGACCTTCCAAGGCACAATTGATTTCTTCGGAAATTTTACATTGCAAGCTCATTAAATCATGATAACGTTCCTGCATAATTTCTTCTGGAACTTGATCAGCCATAGCGTACGCTGGCGTATCCTCTTCACGAGAATAGGTGAAGATGCCGACCTTATCAAATCTCTGCTCTGCAAGGAATGTGCGAAGCGATTGATATTGTTCGTCAGTTTCTCCAGGGAATCCGACAATAAAGGTCGAGCGAACCGTAACCGTCGGAATGCGATGGCGAATCTTCGCCAAAAGCTCTTCGATGCTTTCTCTTGTATCGACGCGATTCATATGTTTGAGCACTTCATTGTCTGCATGCTGAAGCGGCAAATCAACATATTTACAAATCTTATCCTCTGTCGCCATGAGTTCAATCAACTCATCGGTAAAGTATTTAGGATAACTATACAAGATACGGACCCATTTGAGTTTTTCGACCTTTACAAGCTCTTTTAACAGTGCTGCTAAACTTGGTTTTCCATAAAGGTCATGCCCGTAATTGGTAGAATCCTGTGCAATCAGGTTGATTTCAATTACGCCGCGACCCACAAGGCGTTCCACTTCTTTTTTAATATCTTCGATGGTACGACTGCGATAATGCCCACGAATCATTGGAATCGCACAATACGCACATCGGTTGTCACAACCTTCAGCTATCTTTACATAAGCACTATAGTCTGGCGTAGTTGTGATACGCGGCGTATTTTCATCATAAAGGATTTCATTTTCTCCCGCAAGAACGACACGGTTTCCCCGTAAGCTCTCATTGACAGCTTCCATGATCCGGTGCCAAGCACCTGTACCAACAATCGCATCGGCTTCAGGTATCTCATCGAGCAGCTCTTGCTTATAACGTTGGCCAAGACATCCAGCAATGATCAAGGCACGGCATTTTCCTTCTGTTTTATACTCAGCCATGTTCAAAACAGTCGTAATAGACTCTTCTTTAGCTGATTTAATAAAACCACATGTGTTTACAATCAAAATATCAGCTTCACTAGGTTCCGGTGTAAGCTCAATATCATTTTTCTGCAAAATACCAAGCATAACTTCTGTATCCACGAGGTTTTTTGCGCACCCCAAGCTGATAAAACCTGCTTTCAATTTAGTTCCCCCTAACAAGCTCGAAAAAACGCAATAGTTCAGACAGGAATAAATATCCCATCTGAACTAATTTACATTATTTCAAACGTATATTTTTGACCCAGCGATCTAACACTGCATGTTTCTGCGCTGCCGTCAAATCTGAATGGTTTTCAAACAAAACTAGATTCTTGCCACTAAACGACTTATAAGCAAGTGTTTCGTGGTTAGTCGGTACAAACGAGAAATTGGCTTTTTGTAAGGCAAGCTGAGCATCATCTTCCAATAGCCAACGCAAAAATGCCTTGGCATCAGACGTAGCAGCCCCATTTTTCACGATACCTGCTGCTGTCAACTGATACGCAGTCCCTCCTGCTGGATAAACCAGCGTCAATGGAAAACCCTCATTGATATAACGGATTGCCTCGCTTTGTACAGCAACAGAAATATCAACCTCGCCCATGCCAGCCATTCGAACTGGCGTCGACAAATATTTTGCATATTGCACAACTCGTGGATGAATCTTTTGCAACATGCCAAATACTTGGTTTTCATCGTATTCTGCCACCATAGTAAACAAAAGATTCGAGGCTGCATCTGCCGCCAAGAAATCGGTAATACCGATACGAGCATTGCCATCTGCCAGTTCTTGCCAAGTCTCTGGTATATGTGATAAAGTTCGCAGATAATCGCGATTCGCGCAAAAAACAACTGGATCATACCAAACTCCGACCCAAAAAGTCGTTGGGTCTTTTAGGTTATCGGCAACAAAATCCGTCTGTTCTGAGGTATACGCAGATAAAACACCGGCCGCAGCCGCCTTTTGCAAGGTGTCCCGGTCAGCTAATACAACATCGGCTCGCCCTATGTCTGTGGTTTCTTTTAATTTTGTCAGCAATTCCTGCTGCCCGAGCGGGATAAAGTTTACTTTGACGCGATTGTCTTTCTCATACGCTGTCGCTAAAACCGCGGCCTGCTCTACCGGCAATGTCGTGTAGACATTAATGCTTCTAGCCATCTTATTTTCTTCAATCCGGTCTGCATAACCGGCCAAATACGTATTTCCTGCTGCAATCACAAGAACCGTCATAAATGCTATGAATAATAACGATGTATATCGTCGCATGCTCCCAAAACCCCCACCTACAGATTAATAAATCATCTGTATCACACATACCTTTATTATAATCATTTTTGGGCATTTCCACAACCTTTATTAAAAAAAACACAGATGACCGTTTTTAAGAAACAACGATCACCTGCAGTGAATTCCCAGTTTTACTTAATTATTGCTTTTTCTCATCCAAGTCGGAATTTCCGGCATAGATACATTATCCATCTTAAATACATCGATGCGATGTGCATTTGTATCGACATCAAGCTTTTCACCGGCCACATCAACGGTAACCGTACTATCATCAAAGCCTGT
>CBDTTM010000143.1:0-6669 GCA_965363355.1 uncultured Selenomonadaceae bacterium
AATAAATGTTGTAGTTTTGATTTTCATCAAAACCACAACATTTATTATAGAGCCGGCTTTTTTCAGTTTAAAAACAGTTTAATTTTTGTAAATAGGATGTTTAATAAATTCATTTACAATACATATAGAAACTTCAAAAGGCACATGAAGTTTTACAAGCTGGATTAATGAAGAAAGCAAGAATGAAACAAGTATGTGACAGATATTTGTTTGTCTTAACGAGGTTGATATGTATATGGAAATGAATAAAAAACATGCGTTGATTCTTTTGGTGATGGGAGCATATTTATTCTTTTTGGGTAACTCGATGATTTTCATCACGGACCCTGTCGAGTCCAATTATGTTTTGACAGCAAAAGAAATGCTACAGGCACATAATTATATTTCACCACAAATTTATGGTTCTTATTGGTATGACAAACCAATTTTCTTTTATTGGGAGCTTATTGCTGCCTTTAAGATCTTTGGAATAAATGAATTTGCCGCAAGGTTTTTCCCGGCTCTCTTTGGGATTGTTGGCCTTTTTATGACATATTTGTTCGCGCGTAAGCTTTATGATGAAAAAACGGGACTGATCTCGGCCTTAGTTTTAGGGACATCCTTTGAATATTGGCTCATAGCCAAGACGGTCATTACGGATATGGCACTCCTTGTGTTTTTTGATGCGGTTCTGCTGTTTTTTTATTTAGGCTACACTACCGCGAAGAAAAACTATTACTATGCTTGTTATGTATTTGCGGGTTTAGCCGTACTCACCAAAGGCCCCATTGGTATTTTGCTGCCGGGCTTTATCATCGTGCTCTTTTTGCTTTATAAAAAAGACTGGCGTTCAGTTGGGCAAATGAAATTACTGCCGGGCATGCTGCTTTTTCTTATTGTTGCGGGCAGCTGGTACTTTATGATGTATGCAATGCATGGACAGGATTTTTTACTGACCTTTTTCGGTGTGCATAACATTTTGCGGGCAACGGTATCTGAACATCCTAGATTTGATGTTTGGTACTATTATACGGTGATGTTTTTCATCGGCTTTTTCCCTTGGATATTTACCGTTCCTATGTTTATCCATAAATATTGGAAAAAGAAAGAATGGCCTGTAATCGATCAAACTACTGCGTATTTATTGATTTGGGCATTTGTAGTCGCGATATTTTATCAGTGTATGGCAACCAAATACACGACATACACGTTTCCGTATTTGCTCCCCATTGCGATTTTGGCTGCACGTTTATTGCTGAATCATCCTAAAATTACGAAGGGCGTAGTGGTTTTCAATTTGATTTTTTACACGGTTTTGACCTTTTTTGTCGCCATACCTTATTGCCGAGAATATTCGGCAAAGGATGCAGCGCAGCGCATTGGAGCGATTGCTGCGCCAGCGCAAGTGGTCGTAAGCTATGGTGATTATAAGACATCTTCGGTCTTTTATAGCGATCACATGGTGTATCGCCTGGAAAAGGCAGCCAATATTGAAGGTCTAGAGCCAAAAAAAATGAGCTGGAACAGCAAAAATGTCATGCCGTTTATGGCAGAAGAGGATATTCCACCAACCGAACCGGTGCTGGCGATTGTCGAAGCACAAAAGGCAGACGAATTTGAGCAGACAATGCCTGGAAATTGGCAGATGGTAGATGATTATGGCAGGCTCAAGGTGTTTTCACATGTGCCGACAAAGCAATAAGATTGTAAAAATACTGAAATGAATGTGCGTGATATGGAGAACGGCTTGATAATAAAATCAAGCCGTTTTTGCGTGTGAAAAGCTAAGGCGAACAGGATATTTTTTCCTTTCTTAAATTTTGTCCCCATCAGTTAGGGTCAAGATTTAAGGTCTTTTCGTTGTAAAGGGCAGAGTTCTTGCTCTATAATAAGGTTAACTTAAGTTAACGGATATGTGTTTTGGCTTCTAAGTGATCATTAAGAAGTCAGCAAGGTAGCTCGGTATAGGAGATTGCTTTAGCTTTTGCCAAAGTATCTCAGACAACGGAATTTATGTATCATAAGTGAAATGTATTTATTTTTGGTAGAGCTCAGTTATATTTTGCTGAAGCAATTATCAAAGTTTTGCATGACGAAAATAAGAAAATGCAGATGAGGGAGTGTCCTTGTCGTCTGTAATTTTTGCAGACCATATAAAATATTGATGGAGGTTAATTATGGAGAAAACAGCAAATAGTGGAATCCAGGAAAATATGCAAAAGTTTGGTCGCTTTTTGAGCGGCATGGTTTTGCCTAATATAGGAGCGTTCATTGCCTGGGGCCTTTTGACCGCACTTTTTATCCCGACTGGCTGGCTGCCAAATGAAAGCTTGGCACAGGTTGGCGGACCAATGTCAAAATGGTTGATTCCTTTAGTTATCGGTTATAGCGGTGGTAGTGCGATTGCAGGACATCGCGGTGGTATCCTTGGTGCTATTGCCACCAGCGGTGTTATTGCCGGAGCGGATATTCCGATGTTTTTAGGGGCAATGATCATGGGGCCTCTTGGCGGTTATGTCATCAAAAAATTTGATGCGGCAATTGAAGACAGTATTCCAACGGGTTTTGAAATGCTCATCAATAACTTTTCAGCAGGCATCATCGGTGCGATCCTTTCGCTTTTAGCTTATGTTGCAGTAGGACCGCTCGTTCTTTCGGCAAACAATATCTTGCGAGCTGGCGTTGAAATCGTTGTCGGTGCCGGGCTCTTACCGCTGGCTTCGATCATTATTGAACCGGCAAAAATACTCTTTTTGAACAATGCCTTAAATCACGGTGTACTGAGCCCGTTGGGAATCCAGCAGGCGCAGGAAGCTGGAAAATCAGTATTCTTTTTATTAGAAGCAAATCCAGGTCCAGGGCTTGGAATTTTGCTGGCATACTGGTTATTTGGCAAAGGCATGGCAAGAAGCTCGACCCCGGGGGCGATGATTATCCACTTCCTCGGCGGTATCCATGAAATCTATTTCCCGTATGTATTGATGAAACCAATTCTTTTATTGGCAGTTATTGCCGGTGGTATCAGTGGCGTGTTTACGCTTACCGTACTTGGTGGCGGCCTTATCGCACCAGCATCTCCAGGGAGTATCTTTGCCGTATTGGCAATGACACCAAAAGGTGCTTTCCTCGCCAATATCATTGCGATCATCGTCGCTGCGATAGTATCATGTGTTGTTGCATCGATCTTCATTAAAGCGTCCAAAGATGGCGATGAAGATTCTTTTGAAGAAGCAAAGCAGAATATGAAAGATCTTAAGAACCGTGGCAAAGTCGATGGTGAAACAAAGGTCAGTGGCGCACAGCTTAGAAAAATTGTGTATGCTTGTGATGCTGGTATGGGATCGAGTGCACTTGGTGCAGCGTCTTTGCGTAAAAAGCTCAAAAAAGATGGTTATACGAATATTTCGGTGACGAATACGGCAATCGGGAATATTCCGAAAGATGCACAAATCGTTATTTCACATGAAAAATTAGCAGAACGTGCCCTTGAAGATTCGCCGCAGGCAGAACATATCTTTGTAAAAGATTTCGTGCAAAACCAGGTTTATGAAATCTTGTCCGAGCGCCTTAAAGATGTGGCAGTTTCTGAAATAGTTGAAGATACAGCAGATGAAGCGGTAAGAGAAGGTATCTTAAGAAAAGAAAATATAAAAGTAGGCCTTTCTAGCACGGATAAAATAGAGGCTATTCGCACTGCCGGAAAAATTCTTGTTGAAACAGGCTATGTCGCAGAAGGATATATCGATGGCATGGTAGAAAGAGAACAAGACATCACTACCTATATTGGCCGAGGGATTGCAATTCCTCATGGTGCATCGAACGTGAAGTCTCAAATCAAAGAATCAGGCTTAGTGGTCTTGCAATATCCAAATGGTATTTCTTTTGGTGAGGAAACAGCTTATTTGGTCATCGGGATTGCAGGCAAGGACAACGATCATTTAGCTATATTGGCAAACATTGCTTCAGCAATTGACGAATATGATGATGATTCGATCCAAAATCTTTACAAAACAAAAGATAAAGAAGTATTATATAATCTCTTTATGCATACCAATAAATAAAAAAGACAGGATTGCCAGAGAGCTTCTGGCAATCCAATGTCTTTTTACAGGAGGAAAATATTCATGAAAAAAGCAGTTCATTTTGGTGCAGGTAACATCGGTAGAGGATTTATCGGACAACTATTAAACGCTTCCGGCTATGAAATCACTTTTGTTGATGTCAATCAGGAACTCGTTGATGATATCAATACCTTGGGGAAATACACAATTCAGATCGTCGGCGATGAACCAAAACGGATTTTAGTCGAAAATGTCGCTGCAGTCAATGGCAATGACATTGAAACAGTCATTGCTAAAATCACAGAAGCGGATATTGTCACGACGGCAATTGGTCCGAATATCCTCAAATTCATTGCACCAAATATCGCAAAGGGCATTGAAAAACGCGTGAGTGTAACGAATGCACCACTTAATATCATTGCTTGTGAAAATATGGTGGGGGGATCTACTGTCCTTAAAAACTTCGTCTACGAACATCTCAGTGATGAAGCGAAATCTAAAGCGGAGACTTGCATTGCTTTCCCAGATGCTGCGGTCGATCGTATCGTTCCGATTCAGCATAACGAAGAAAAACTTTTGGTCCAGGTTGAAGAGTATTGTGAATGGGATGTCGATGCGACTAAGGTTGTAGGTGAACGCCCAGCGATTGAAGGCCTTACGTATGTTGATGATCTTAAAGCTTATATTGAAAGAAAGCTCTTTACGATCAATACAGGGCATGCTGCGATTGCTTATTTGGCTTATCAAAAAGGCATTAAAGACATTTATTCGGCGATGCAGGATAAAGGCATCGTTGAAATGGCTCGCAAAGTTTGGCAGGAAACAGGCGAACTTCTTGTTGAAAAATATGGTTTCGATAAAGCGACGCATGCAAAATACATTGCTTCCGCAGAGAAACGTTTCAGCAATCCGTATATTTCCGATGATGTTACTCGCGTGGCTCGCGGTCCGGTTCGCAAATTGTCGGCAAATGATCGTTTGACTTCTCCAGCCATGCAACTTTTAGAAAAAGGCATTGTTGCTGACAGCTTGGCAACGGTTATCGCCGCAGCTTTGCAGTTTGACTGTGCAGAAGACAAGGAAGCTGTCGAAGTTCAAGACTATATAAAAGCCAATGGCATGGCAGCTGCAATCACACATTTTACAGAAATTCCAGCTGGCAATGATCTTTATAAACGAATAGAAGATAAACTCAAAATCAAATAAGGCAGAAATACGACTTACCCATGTTTTTTTGTGAATGATAAACCGGACCATTGTTTTATGCTATGGTCCGGCTTTTTATTTTTCATATAATCAGTAGGGACACATAATATGCAAAGCTCGGGATGTTTCGTTTGACAGATATTCGTAGGTCTAGTATACTGAAATGACCGTTGCGTTATCTTTTTGCAGAGAGCTACGGTATATAAAATTGAATAAAGAAAGTCCTTCTTAAAACAGGCTGATGGATTGTAAACATTTATAATGCTTATTTTAAGTTGAGGACAATACATTCAAAATAAGGGCAAACTTATCGAAAGATAAGGACGCAAAGCTATGGGCTTAATGATTTTATCTACAGCTGCCAGGTTACATTATTATTATTATTAATGATGTGACCTGGCAGTTTTTTGTTTAACAGTATTACATAGAGTTGAATTGTAAAACGGGAATCAGAGTTTTATGGACTGACATATAGAGGAAGCAAGCAAATTCATTTGGATTTTGTGGGAGTTTTTATTACTAGCATGTGTGGTCAGAGTTCTATCCTTAGCAAAAGACATATGACATCTTTTATAATGCTGATAAAAAGGATTTTTCAGAAGGAAAACTGTGTTGGTTATGAAGATGAGAGGCGAGGTGTCGGTTTGGTATCTATAGAGAGGTACAGTATTGTAGAAGCTAGGACTGGTATGAAGTTGGGGCGTGTAGTATTGTCAAATACTGGCACTATTTTGCTCGATAAAAATGTAATATTGACAGATGTTTTGATTGCAAAATTGAAAAAATGGGGAATTTTAGAAATTTTCGCCGAGAAGGAAGATGTATTTGATGTATTAGCGAAGGAGCGACGACATTTTATTGCAAAGCGAGATAAATGGATCATTACCGTCGAAGGAGTCTTTAATTCAATTGAATTACTGGAAACATTGAATGTAGGGACATTACAAAAACTCATAGATGAAATGCTTATGCCAGTATTGTTGCAGTCAGATAGTATTTTTAGCTATTTGCACGTCATGCATTATAAAGGAGAAGATCTTTTTCGTCACAGTGTCAATGTAGCAGTTATTGCCGGATTGATGGGGAAATGGATGCATTTATCAGAGGCAGAAATAAAGCAGTTAGTATTGGTTGGACTATTGCATGATATTGGAAAAACCCGGATTCCCGAAATGATATTAAACAAACCGGGCAAGCTTTTGCCTGAAGAAATGAAAATTATGAAACAGCACGCATTTATTGGGTATGAAATATTACAAACCGTAGATGCTATTGATGAAATAACGCGGCAAGGCGTATTGCAGCATCATGAACGATTGGATGGAAGTGGTTACCCTGGCGCATTACTGGTAGACCAGGTAGGGGCAATTGCCAAAATTATTGCGATAGCAGATGCTTATGATGCGATTGTATCGCCTAGGGT
>CBDTTM010000144.1:0-6649 GCA_965363355.1 uncultured Selenomonadaceae bacterium
AGAAAATGTCGTGATCAAAGAAGGTTCACATGAACCGGATTATTTTGATACGCAGTACACCGAAAATACACGTACGGCATACCCGCTTGATTATATTCCAAATGCCGTATTGCCAAGTATCGCCGGGCATCCTAAGGCTATTATCTTTTTGACAGCGGATGCGTTCGGGGTATTGCCGCCAGTTTCAAAGCTCACCAAGGAACAAGCCATGTATCATTTTCTATCGGGGTATACGAGCAAAGTCGCTGGAACAGAACGCGGCATCACAGAGCCACAGGCTACGTTTTCCATTGGTTTTGGCGAACCATTCTTACCTTTGTCGCCGCTTAAGTACGCACGGTTGCTCGGCGAAAAAATCGATAAATATGGCACGCAAGTATATCTTCTCAATACAGGCTGGACTGGCGGCCCATATGGAATCGGCAAACGGATGGATTTGACGTATACACGAGCTATGGTTACGGCTATTTTAAATGGAGAACTCAAGCATTCACTTTGGGAAAAAGATCCGATTTTTAAGGTCATGGTGCCAAAACTTTGTCCGGGCGTCCCATCTAGGCTCTTGATACCAGAAAACACTTGGGATGACAAGGCTGCCTATCGTCAAACGGCGCAAAAGTTAGCCCAGCGTTTTGTTGAAAATGTAAAGCGTTTTAAAGGAGAAATGCCGGCTGAAATACTCAATGCCGGACCAATTGTTGTGAAAGAACAGGTATTCGTGAGATAAATTGGTCTTTGATGCTAAATAAAAAACCTGCCATTTGATTGGCAGGTTTTTTGTTTGTGCTAGCTATTATTTTATATGGTCGACAAGAGCTGGAGCAATGCCGAAATACGTAGAAGGAGTGAGGGCGAGTAGACGTTTTTTGTCATCCGCTGGCAATTCGAGGCCTTCAATAAAGCTGCGCATATCTTCTTCGGTGATGCCTTTGCCACGAGTAATGGCTTTGAGTTTATCATAGGAATTGGCATGACCGTTTTTGCGCATTACGGTTTGGACAGCTTCAGCGAGGACTTCCCAAGCGTGTTCAAGATCGCCGGCGAGTTCTTCGCGATTGACAACCGTTTTTCTGAGTCCTTTGAGGGTATACGTGATGGCGATTTGTGCATGGGCAATGCCGGTGCCGATATTACGCTGAGCAGAGGAATCACTGAGGTCACGCTGCAAACGTGAAATCGGCAGCTTGTTAGCCAAGTGATCGAGTACTGCGTTGCTGAGTCCGAGGTTTGCTTCGGAGTTTTCAAAATCGATTGGGTTTATTTTATGCGGCATGGTAGAGGAACCAACTTCACCGGCAATGGCTTTTTGTTTGAAATAGCCAAGCGAGATATACAGCCACATATCACGATCGAAGTCGAGCAAGATGTTATTGAAACGAGTCATTGCATGGAAGGTTTCCGCAACATAATCATGTGATTCAATCTGCGTCGTAAGTGGGTTAAACGTAAGGCCAAGGCCTTCGATGAAAGAACGGGCAATATTTTCCCAGTCGGCATTTGGATAAGCGATGCTATGCGCATTGTAATTGCCGACAGCACCGTTGAATTTACCTAGATATTCTTGGGCACGGATTTGCTTTAACTGGCGATTCCAGCGATATACGAATACTGCAAGTTCCTTACCAGCTGTTGTTGGGGATGCTGACTGACCATGGGTATGGGCTAGCATTGGAATAGATTTTTCTTCTTCAGCCATAGCGGTAACGGTATCGACTAAGGTCTGCGCTGCTGGCAGCCAAACATCTTCGATGCCGTGTTTGAGCATAAGGGCATAGGAAAGGTTGTTGATATCTTCTGAAGTACAGGAGAAATGGATGAATTCAAGTACATCCGATAAAGACATAGCTCCCAAAGTTTCTCTGAGGTAATATTCGATCGCTTTGACATCATGGTTGGTCGTGCGTTCGATTTCTTTGATTTTGAGTGCAGCAGTTTCATCGAAGTTTTTGACGAGATCACGCAAAAAACTGATTTCTTCTGGTGTGAATTCACGAATTTCAGCTAAAACAGGATTGCCAGACATAGCAATCAGCCATTCCACTTCTACATGGAGGCGATATTTAATCAGAGCCCATTCGGAAAAATAACTTTCTAAAGGCTCGGTAATGGCTCCATAGCGTCCTTCTAACGGCGTAAGTGATTTGATACTCATTTTTATCCCCCATCATTTTAAAAAATTAACAGTGTCTATGACATTTGGTGTCTAAAATCTATGCTTATTATACTACATTACACCCTTACAGTGCCATGTTCTGAGGGAATTTATTGAGTGATTTGCAGGAAATAAGAAAAATATCGATTTTTGCGGCAGCTGTCAGTGGTGATTTAAGCTATTGTTTCAGCGGGAATTCGAGCTATAATAGAAATATGAGAATTTATATTTCGAAGGAGGCTGGAGCAATGTCGTACTTGTTTTTATGGTATCCAAAGTGCAGTACCTGCCAAAAGGCAAAAAAATGGCTTGATGAAAATGGCGTCGACTATATAGAGCGAGATATCAAAGAAAATCATCCCACGGCAGAGGAGATAAAACTTTGGCAAGAAAAAAGCGATTTACCGCTTAAGCGTTTTTTCAATACCAGTGGTCTTTTGTATAAAAATATGCAGTTGAAAGAAAAGCTGCCAGACATGGATGCAAAGGAACAGATTGCGCTCTTGGCGACAGATGGAATGTTGGTAAAACGTCCACTCATTATTGGCGAAAAACAGGTTCTTACTGGATTTAAGCCTAAGGAGTGGGAAATATTGAAATAAGCTTGGCTGATTTTGTCTGATATAAAAAACTATCAGCTTAAAAGTGATCTATAGTTAAAGGGGATTTATGAAAAAGTTTACCGTGTATCATATTGAAAAAGACCAGGTTCAGATGACGATTGATATTTACTTGAAGCAAGTTTTAAAGTATTCGGGACGGAAACTGCAAAAGCTTACTAGACAAAAGGGCATCTTGCTCAATGGAAAATCGACTTTTTTACAGAAAAGCCTCAAACCCGGTGATGTTTTGAGCATAAAGCAGCTTGAGGATAATTCTTATGGAGTAATGCCGGAAGCGGGTTTGGTCGATATCTTATATGAAGATAAATATATGTTGGTGCTCAACAAACCGCCGTATCAATTGGTTCATCCCTCAGGGCAGACTGCAAATGGAACTCTGGCCAATTATCTAGCACATGATTTGCAGCAAAGAAACATAATGGCGGCAATCCGTCCGTTGCATCGCCTTGATCGCAATACGTCAGGCTGCATTGTTTTTGCCAAAGACGCACAGAGTCAGAACCTACTAGAGCAGCAGCTTAAAGCCAAGACGATTGAACGAACCTATATGGCTTTGGTGAGGGGTGTCATTGAAAGTGAAAGCGGGCGGATAGATGCACCCATTGGCGCACATCCGAGCCGAGCGAATCGAAGAGCTGTTAGGGAAAATGGCGATGCTGCCATTACAGACTATAAAACAATCGCACGTTATGAGGATGCATCTTTACTTGAATTAAAGCTGCTGACGGGCAGGACGCACCAGATTCGCGTACATTTGGCACATATTGGTCATCCGATTCTTGGCGATGGCATGTATGGCACAAGGTCTAGAGTTATTGACAGACAGGCACTGCACGCTGTCTCGATTGCATTTATGGAGCTTGGAAAACAAAAGAAAATGAGAGTTGAAGCTCCCTTGCCTAAGGACTTTCAAGAAGCTATGTTATTTTTTGCTGGTGAGGAATAAACGAATACCTGTCCCTTATTATCTGAAAGGAAGGAAAAAAGTCCTGCTGAGTTTTAAGATTCAGCAGGACTTTTTTTGTTTTTGCCTAAATATTATAAATGGTCCTATAATTGCGGATATGGGTTCGGTAAGGAAAATAAAAGAGAATAAAGGTGATAAGTTGCGACCGCTCGACTGTCCCTGTGAGATATCAATTCAAAAAAATTGCAAGGATGACAACGGCCCTGATAAGTTAAAATGCAGTTTGAAAGGGATGGCAAAATGAAGGGAAGTTCATGAGCCATTCATCAAGGATGAGTTTTAAACAATGGAGGGTGAAAAGTATAATGTTAGCATCAATCAGGAATAATACTTCTTATGTGAGCATCATGAGCAGTTTGAGCCGAAGCAATCAGTTGATGGAAAAAAGTGCACAGCGGCTTTCTAGTGGGAGCCGGCTAAATAGTGCAGCCGATGATCCGTCGGGGTATGCGATTTCTAAAAAAATGGGAATCCAGATACGGATACTTGAAAAACAGTTGCAAAACACCCGGCTTGAACAAGCTTCGCGAAAAATGAGCATGGGTTATATGGACAGCATCAACAGCGCATTGGCGAGTATGACTGAGCTCGCATTAAAATCAGCAAATGGGATTTACTCAGCACAGGACCGAAGGCTGATGGAGGAGAAATTCACCGGAACAATTGCCAGTGTCGATGATGCGGCCAAAGACAATGGGCTCAATTCACTGGATCTGTTAGGTGGTCTGTACGGAGACAATGAAACTACATCGGTCAATGCGGCGGTGGAACCGACGAATGACCATGGCGTCATTGCAGCGGATGCAGGAAATATCACGATTACTGACGGCGGCAAGTACACAATAGCCGACGGCTATACAGGAACCATCACGATTTCTGCGCAGAATGTTTCTCTCGAGTCTGCGAGTGGAACTTTACTTAAAAATGTCAATATTAAGGCAGAAGGGGAAAATACGAACCTTTGGCTTAAAGGTGTATCGATTGATAATACCAATAACCAAGAAAGTGTTGTAAGCTTTACGGGCAAAGGCAATACGCTTCATGTCTCCGGCACGTCTTCTTTTAGCTCAACAGCAGACAATGGCAATGCTGTCATTGCGATGGGAGATGGCTTGAGCGTCTACAATGAAGGGACGCTCAACGTCAAAAAAAGCGGCGGCTCGGGAGCCGGAATCGGAACAAATAGTGGAGATCCGGCTGATTCATTGGTCATTAAAGGCGGAATACTCAATGTAACAACGAGTGGTCTAGGTGCGGGAATCGGAACGGGCAGAAATGGCAGCTTGAATAGACTATCTTTGCTCCATACAGTTTTGTCGGTAACGGCTTCTGGTGAAGGTGCCGCAATTGGTGCCGGTGCAGCCAATTCTTTTGTGGGAAAACTCACGATTGATGATTGCCAGGGCACAGCGGACGGCGTCAGCTCAGCTTTTGGACAAAACAGTACAGGCAGGGGGCGGATAGGACTTATTTCTGCTGATGGCAATACACTGACCTATAATTCCAAATCATTGACCTCTCTGCAGCTGTCGGGAGCGACAGCTCAAGATGATACGCAAAAAAAGCAGAGCTATATCAGTCCAATAAGTGCAAAAGCACTGGGCCTTGATATGCTTCATGTCGATACGACGGAAAATGCGCAGATTGCCTATAAAAAACTGCAATCGATTTTGGCAACGTCGCTCGAGAAGACGGCATCGCTTGGTGCGGCGAATGCGGCACTGGATAAAAAGGAAGACAGTCTGACAGCAGAACTAGAAAATATTAGAAGTGCCCAAAGCGTGATGTCAGATACGGATATACCAAAGGAAATGATTCAATATACGACCAACAAAATACTCAATAATGTGGGTTTGATCATGTTGAAGAACACCAATAAGAACTTGGGGCTTCTCTTGAATCTCATACAATGAGATAAAAACGCACGATAATCAAGTAGGATATAGGCAGGCTGGATCTCTCGCGAAGATTCAGCCTGCTTTTTTTATAAATAGGGGTTCCATTTGAAAATATCTATTTGTATAAAAATTGACGGGGATTTTGGATAGCTTTGTCAGCGGTAAAACTTTGGCGGAAAGACTGCCGGAAATTGTGCGGTGTAATTTGCCAGTTTTGGATCAAGGGCAATCGCTTTTTGAAAACTCAGTTTGGCATCGCTGTAATATTTCAAACTGTAAAGAGCCAGGCCTTTTCCCCAATAAGCTTCGGCAGATTGCGCATTTAAGGCGATGACACGGTCAAAATCGGCAGAGGCATGCTGATAGTCTCTTAAGTCGGCATAAATCCAGCCGCGGCAAAGATAGCTTTGTGGATTTTGCGGTGCAATTTCGGTCAACTTGTTGCTATCGGAGAGTGCTTTTGCCAAAAAACCTAGTTCACGGTAGAGATTGCTGCGGCCAAAGTATGTATCAAATCCATTTGCATCTAGTTCAACCGCTTTGTCGTAGTCCATTAGAGCCGCGTCGTATTGTTTGAGCTGTGAACGGGCATAGGCTCTTGTCGTGTAAGCCAGGGGATTGGTTTGATCGAGCTCGATGGCTTTGTTCTCATCTTGGAGGGCGGCACCATACCAGCCGAGTACAGCGTAGGCGAGGCCTCGGTTGGCATAGCTTACGGCTTGATTAGGGGCAAGTTCGATGGATTTACTGAAATGAACGATGCTGGCTTCATAATTTTTTTGGACATTGCAGAGTTCGTAGCCGGTATTGAATTCTTCTTCGGCTTCATTGCTGCTTTCTGAGGCAAAGGCTGTATTTAGCGGTGTAATCGAAAGGCAGATGAAAAGGAAGTATATTTGAATGAGTTGTTTGGTTTTATACATAGATAACCCTCTTCCTTCTGTGGTTTTTACATCCATGTTATTGTTAGGACTTCTCGCCTACTTAATATACAATATATTATATATCA
>CBDTTM010000145.1:0-6634 GCA_965363355.1 uncultured Selenomonadaceae bacterium
GACGCAAACAGGGGGCTGCCGGAAGACCAACGTCTGGTAAGGCCGCCAAGAGAATATTTGGCAACTTGGTCGGATCCGCAGCATGCTTGGCTCCGGCGTTTTTACATAGAAGATGAGGTGCATTATGATCTGACGTCGGCAGCACAGCGAGCTGTCGACTGGCTGTACGGCTTGAAAAAGTCGGCTTTTGTCGGCACGGAATCAAGGCTTAGAACGGTTTTTGACTTGTTGCACGAACTGGCAAGAGATACGGATGATGATCCTGAAAAACGCTTGCGGCTCCTTAAAGAACAACGAGAAAAACTAAATAAACAAATTTTGGCAGTTGAAGCGGGACAGGTCGAAGTACTCGACGAAGTGCAGGTCAAGGAGAGGTTCTTGCATGCGATATCGACGGCACAAGGCATACTAGCGGATTTTCGTGAAGTTGAAGAAAATTTTCGTCAGCTTGAGCGGAATATGCTCGATAAAATCGTTACCTGGAAGCAAGGCAAAGGGGAACTGCTCGAGCAGATTTTTTTACAGCAAGACAGCATTGTCGATTCAGAACAAGGACGAAGCTTTGCTGCGTTTTGGCGCTTTTTGATGTTTTCCCAGCAGCAAGAAGATTTTCGTGCGACGTTGCAATCCGTGTTGAAGCTTGCTGACGTACAAGATATCAAGCAAGAGTTGGATTTTCTAAAGATTTATCGGCAGTGGTTTGTCGGGGCTTCTGAAGTACAAACGACGATTGCTTCCTTATCCAAACAACTGCGGCGATATGTTGACGAAAATTATTTGGAGGAAGAACGCCGGATTTTTTCCTTGATTCAAAAAATTGAGGGCAGGGCAATCAACCTGCGCGAAAGCCAACCGAAGATGGCAGCTTTTATGGAAATCGATGCCTTAAAGCCGGCTGTGGAACTTCCTTTTGATCGACCGCTTTTTGTGCCACCGCAAAAATCTCAATTAAAAAACACCGTATTGGAAGCCGGAAAAGAAAATGTTCCTGTAGAGGCGCTGTTTAGCCAGGTGTATGTAGATAAAGCAGTGCTGCAAGAAAATATTGATAGGTTGCTGCAACAAAAATCCCCTGTGACATTGGGCGAAGTCATCGCGGCATATCCGCTGAAACAAGGCCTTACCGAGCTCATGGCCTATATGGTTATTGCCAGCCGGGAAAACCAGGAATGTTTCGATGAAAAAGATTGGGAGGAAGTATTGTTGTCAGCTTCCGATGGGCAGAGGTTGGCCGCTAAAATCAATACCATATGTTTTTGTCGAAAAAATGAGGTGAATGAACATGGAAGACCAGAATAAAGAGTTTACGCGTGCTGCCGTGGCCCTGATGCGGGGCATCATCGGCAAAACGCGTCAGGCAGATCTCTATGAAACAGTGCTGAAAAATCAGTCCCAGTTGTCCGATTATCTGGCAAAGCTTGGATTGGTTTTGATTGTAGATGAAGTTGAAGAGTATGCATATCTTCGCCAGGTGGAAGATGAAGCGATTCCTCGTCTTGTTCCACGCCATCCATTAAGTTATCCAGTCAGCATTTTATTGGTGCTGCTTCGTAAGAATTTGGGGGAATACGATGCGGCAAATGGTGATAGCCGCTTTTTACTGACCAGAGATGAAATCGTAGATAAAATGAAAGTTTTTTTTCAAGCGACGACAAATGAGATAAAATTCATCCAAAAAGTCGACAGTTACATCAATGCAGTTGAAGCTATGGGTTTTTTACGAAAGCTAAAAAACAAAACGGATACCTATGAAGTGGAAAGTGTCTTGCGAAGCTTTGTCAATGCGCGTTGGCTCCAACAGTTTGATGAACGCTTACAAGATTATATAGAATACGGTGCGCAAGAAGAAAAAACAGAGGAAGGAGATGGCATGGATGGATTTGTTTGATTTTGAACAAAAAAATGGGCCGGATAAATTGGGCTTTCGGTTGCAACGGTTGGAAGTCTATAATTGGGGAACCTTCGATCAGAAAATTTGGTCGCTTGAATTAAATGGCGATACATCGCTTTTGACCGGGGATGTCGGTTCGGGAAAATCGACTTTGGTCGATGCGTTGATTACGTTGCTCGTTCCGCCGAGAAAGGCGACTTATAATAAGGCGGCAGATGCGAGTGCAAAAGAGCGAAGCCTTAATTCGTATGTTCGGGGATATTTTGCCCAAAAGAGAACGGAAGAAGGCGGCGGTAAACCAGAAGCTCTGCGAGATATCAATCAGTATTCAGTGCTCTTGGCGGTATTTGCCGACAAAAATCTAGGCGTTACCGTGAGCCTGGCTCAGGTTTTTTGGTTTCGTGATGCGTCAAGCAGCACTCCGGCTAAGTTTTTTGTACTGGCGGATAAGATGCTTAGCATAGCCGATCACTTCAGTAATTTTGGAACAGATATCAAAAACCTCAAAAAAAGACTTGATCGTGATGCTTATATAAAAATCTATGAAGATTATCCGCAGTATGCCCGTGATTTTCGGCGGAAATTTGGCATACGCCAAGAACAGGCCATGGATTTGTTTCAGCAGACGATTTCGATGAAAAAAGTCGATGCACTTACTGGTTTTGTTCGTCAAAACATGCTGGAAATACCGAATACGGAAAATGAAGTAAAAAGCCTGTTGCTGCATTTTTATGATTTGGATAAAGCCCATGATGCGGTTGTTAAGGCGAAGGCACAGCTTGCTTTACTGCAACCGCTTGCTATCGTAGGGGATTCGTATTTTAGTATTTTTGAGCGAAATCTTCAATTGCAAGCCATGCAAAAAACTTTGCGGTCTTTTTTTGCTTTTTTGTCGACAAAATTTTTATTGATTGAAAATGATGTTTTGAAGGAAGATGAAATACAGGCGAAAAATAAAATTGTTCAGCTGCAAGAAGAACTGCAGGTATTTGGTCGAGAGCTAAAGTCGATTGAGGGAAAAATCTTGCAAAATGGCGGGCAGCGTCTTGAGTCGCTGCAACAGGAAATAAAACAAGACGAAGATCGATTTAAACTTATTCAGGGGAATTTTCAACAGTATGAAAAACAGGCGAAGGTGCTTTCATTAGAAGTTCCAGAAACGCAAAACGTTTTTGAGGCAAATAGAAAACAGCTCGATGAGAAGACCGAGACAGAACACAGTTTAAAAGATCGTTTGGCTGAAGAATTGTCGGATTACGATATGAATCGCAAGGAACTGGAAAAGGAGCTTGAACGCACGGCGGCAGAACTTTCATCTTTGCGTCTTAGAAAATCAAGCATTCCGCGGGAATATGTAGAAATACGCGATGAGCTTTGCCGGGATTTGGATTTGGCTGAGACGGAAATGCCTTTTGCGGGTGAACTCATGGAGGTCAAAGCGGAAGAAGCTGCATGGGAAGGTGCGGTTGAACGCTTGCTTCGCGGTTTGGGGATTTCTTTACTCATTCCGCAGGCGCATTATGCAGAGGTTGCCGACTGGATGGAACACAAATCACTGCGGCTTCGTTTGGTGTATTATCGTGTCAACGAGGATGAAGCAAGTTTTGCTATTGGTGATGTTCCAGAAGACAGTGCTTGTCAGAAAATCAATTTGCGCCAGGATAGCGTCTTTTCAAGCTGGCTCCAAAAAGAATTGTATCAGCGTTTTCGGCATATATGCTGTGAGACAATGGCACAGTTTCGCAGCGAAGCCTATGCAATGACCAAAGGCGGCCAGGTAAAAATGAATGGTCGTCGCCATGAAAAAGATGATCGCCATAAAATCGACGATCGTAGGCAGTATGTTTTGGGATTTTCCAACCATAAAAAAATACAGGCACTTGAAGTTGAGGTAGAAAATGCAAATCTTGAAATCAAACGCTGGAAAAAGTTAAGTCGAGAAGTTAAGAGCAAACAGGACGAAAATAGTCGGCGCCTATCGGCTATAGAAGTCCTGCGTGATACAAAAGACTTCATATCGATTGATGTTGTCGGTCTTCGCAGCGCGCTTGATAAAAAACGAAAAATGCTTTTAGAACTTGAAAAAGAAAACGATGCATTGCGGCTTTTAAAACAAAAGGAACGAGAGTTGTATGTGGGAAAAGCACGAAGCGAAGAAAGTCTAAATGATGTGCGGGCAGAACTTACCCGAGCCGAAATGCTTTTGACGCAAAATAACGAAAAACTGCACTCGAATACAGCTGTAATGGACCAACTGGAAAAAGATTTTTGCGATAAGGTATATCCTCGTTTGGAAGAGAATTGGCAGCAGGCCTTAGGGCAAACACGACCAGAGAAGGAGAAACTGCCAGAACAGGAAAATCAATATGGTCTCTGGTTGGCAAAGGAAATTGACGCAAATCAAGATAAGCTTACGGATAAGCGCGATGAGTTGACCAAACAGATGCTTGGGTATTTACAAAAATATCCGCAGGAAACGAACTCTTTGGATACAAGTCCAGAAGCATTGCCGGAATATAAAGCAATTCTCCACAAACTGGAAATCGATGGGCTCCCTAAGTTCGAAGCGAAATTCCGGGAACTTTTGCGAGAAAATACAATCAATCAAATCGCTCTTTTTCAAGGAAAGTTAGCCATTGCCTGTGATGAAATACGTGACCGAATCGATATGATCAATCAGTCGCTAAGTTCGATTGATTATAACGAAGGCCGTTATATCGCGATTGAATACACAGAAACGGTAAATCGGGAAATAAAGGATTTTCGTTTGCAGCTTAAAGCCTGTACGGACAGCGTTCTCAGTGGTTCAGAGGATGATCAGTACAGTGAGGGGAAATTCAGTCAGGTCAAGGAAATCGTAGAGCGTTTCAAAGGAAGACCTGGGCTGGCAGAGCTTGATGAACAATGGATGAAGAAAGTCATCGATGTGCGTAACTGGTATGAATTTGCCGCTTCAGAACGCTGGCGCGATACGGGTGAAGAGTATGAGCACTATACAGATTCGGGCGGGAAATCCGGCGGGCAAAAAGAAAAGCTCGCCTATACGATTTTAGCGGCGAGCCTTGTCTATAATTTTGGTTTAGAAGCAAAAAATAAGCGGATCGAATCTTTCCGTTTCGTTGTCATCGATGAAGCTTTTTTAAAGAGCTCGGATGATTCCGCTCGTTTTGGGCTGGAACTCTTTAAAAAGCTCGACTTGCAGCTGCTTGTGGTAACACCGCTTTTGAAAATAGCGACGATAGAACCATTTGTCACGCATGTCGGCTTTGTTTACCAAAACGATGAAGAACATATTTCGTTTTTAAGAAACTTGACAATCGAGGAGCTTCGAGAGGAACGGCAAAGTTATGCAGCAAAATGATGGGGGCTATGGGTATGGTGCACTTGAAAAAAAACTGGAGAATTTGTGGAAGAAAGGCAGTATTTGCCGAGCGTTGCTCGAACCGGGCCAATATGTAGACCTGCCTTTTCTGCGGTTTAAAATCCCTTGTCCGGTTTCAAAAGAGGAGTTTAATCAACGGCTGCCCGAACTTTTTATCTGGATAGATTTTTGGCGAGAAAAGGTAAGTGAGCAGGCAGGTTATTCTCTAGCAGAAATTTCGATAAAGCATAAATTGATGGGAGACCAAAAAATACCCTCGCATTTTATCATACAAACACCTGTAGCGGCATTGTCTTTGCTGGGTAGGGAGAACGAAGCAAAGAAATTTTTATCAATATGTGCATTTGTTAAAAATGAACTGCCGCAATTATATCCTTGGATTATAGAGCACCCTCAAGCTACCTTGAAAGATAAGTCAATTTGGTCGGGGATTGTTGCAGTTGCACAATATTTTTTAACACATCCACGTTGCAATCTTTATGTAAGGCAGCTTGACATTAAGGGGATTGATACAAAATTCATTGAGCGAAATATGCAATTGCTGAGACGGGTTTTGGATTATTTATTGCCAGAAGGTTTTTTGGATAATTCCACTAATGATTTTTACCAACGCTTTGGATTGAAAAAAGCGGTTGCGTCGGTCGAGGTTAGGCTTCTCGATGAGACCTGCGCACTCAATACTGGTCTCATGCAATTTTCCACACCAGTAGGAGAGTTGGCAAAACTTGATTTTGGGGTCAAGAATGTATTCATTACAGAGAACAAAATGAATGGACTGGCTTTTCCATTGAAAGACAATAGTATGATTTTGTTCGGGAAAGGCTATGGAATGGTTGAAATTGTTAGGGACTTACCATGGCTTAAAACAAAGAACATTTATTACTGGGGAGATATTGACACCTATGGTTTTGATATTTTGAGCAAGGTGCGTTTTGAGTTGCCTCAGACTGAATCGTTTTTGATGGATATCAATACCTTGAACAAGTATCGAAGAGCAAAAATGTCTGGACTAGAAAAGGTACAGTGCTTGATAAAGCCAGCATTTTTAACAAAAGAAGAAGAATTTGTTTGGCGAGAAATCTCGGTAGGGAAGATACGCTTGGAACAAGAACGTATTGCATATAGAGATATAGAAATTGCATTAGCGGCAATTTCTGTAGCAGATACAAAATAAAAGACATCTTCTCTCTGCCCCTTAGGGGTAGAGAGAAGATGTCTTTATTTTTTGAGATGGGTTAAACAGCTCTGCCATCGTGCATATGTTCAAGCAGTTTTTTTATCGGTAAGATCTTCAACAAAATAAGGCAGATAATAAGTTCAGGGACGAGGTAGGTTGCATTGAAAAGGAAGGAGTATACATA
>CBDTTM010000146.1:0-6627 GCA_965363355.1 uncultured Selenomonadaceae bacterium
GCTGCTGCTGCCCGCGCCCCTGGGCACATGGGCGTCTATCGCGCATTGCGTTCAATCGTTATCCAAACACAGAAATGGATGATTTGAAAGAGCAGATTGCAGATAATTTTAAGGTCAGGAAACAAAATGTATTATTAGGCAATGGATCGAGCGAAATTTTGGAGAAACTTTTTTTTGCTTTTGGTGGAAAAGGCAAGAAAATCGCTTATCCGCAGCCATCTTTTTCGATGTATACGATTTACGCAAAATACAGTGAATCGGAAGGTGTTCCTGTTGCGCTAGAAGAGGATTACTCGCTCGATGCCAAAAAGTTCGTTGCAGCTGTAAATGCAGCTGATGCATCTATGGCTGTGATCTGTACGCCGAATAACCCGACAGGGAATGCGATTTCTATGGAGGATATTGAGTATATTGCACAAAATATTCAATGTGCCTTTGTCATCGATGAAGCGTACGTTGAGTTTTATGGGGAATCGGCTGTGAGTCTTTTGAAAAAATATCCGAATATGATCGTTGCTAGGACTTTTTCCAAAGCCTATGGATTAGCTGCAGCTCGTGTTGGTTATATGCTGGCAAATGAAGAAATCGTCAGCATGGTGGATAAGGCATTTATGCCATATTGCATAAATGTAATGTCCTTGGTCACGGCAGATACGGTCTACCAAATGCGCCATGAATTCGTTCCGCGTATTCAGATGATCATTGCTGAACGCAAACGAATGGAAAAGGAGTTGTCGAGAATAGATGCTTTTACGGTCTATCCATCACAGACTAATTTCATTTTAGTTCGTTATGAATCTGCAAAACAGCTCAATGAAAGACTTGAAAATATTGGCATTGGAGTGCGCAGTTTTGGCGATGCAAAGCGTTTAGAAAATTGTCTGCGCATATCCATTGGAACCAGAGAAGAAAATGATGCCTGGTTCAAAGCCATAAAAGATTTTGTAGAAGGAAGATGATTTTTTATGCGAACGGCAAATGTAGTGCGTAATACAGCAGAAACCAAGATTGGCCTGGCTTTGAGCCTCGATGGTGAGGGCAAAAGCCAGATTGACAGCGGTATCGGCTTTTTTGATCACATGTTGACCTTGTTGGCGGCGCATAGCTTGATGGATCTTGAAGTCGTTTGTGATGGAGACCTCCTTGTTGATGGGCATCACAGCATAGAAGACATTGGAATTGCGCTGGGAACGGCTTTTAAACAGGCAATTGGGGATAAAAAGGGAATCAAACGATATGGCACAAGTTATGTGCCGATGGATGAAGCTTTGGCGTTTGTCTCACTTGATATCAGTGGACGTCCACATCTTGTCTATGATGCCGGCGATATGGCACCGATGATTGGTGCTTATGATACGGAACTGACGGAAGAATTTTTGCGCGCATTTAGTGTACATGCAGGAATTACATTGCATGTAAAAGTACATTATGGCAGGAATTCACACCATAAAGTAGAAGCAATATTCAAGGCTCTTGGACATGCTTTGGCAGATGCTGTAGAGCAAGATCCGCGCATTCAAGGCGTTTTATCGACAAAAGGTGTATTATAGGAGGTTTGCTGCATGATAGCGATCATTGATTATGGTGTGGGGAACTTATTTAGTGTAGAAAAAGCGTTTGTGAAACTTGGTGCGGATGTTACGGTAACCAGTGATGAAAAAATCATTGCCGCAGCTGAAAAAATTGTTTTGCCAGGGGTCGGCGCTTTTGGGGATTGTATGAAAAACCTTAATGATTCTGGTTTGGTGCCAGCGATTTTTAACGCAATTGAAGCGCAAAAACCACTTTTGGGGATCTGTGTTGGATTGCAAGTCCTTTTTGAAGGCAGCGAGGAATCGCCAGAAGCCAAAGGTTTGGGGATATTTAAAGGACAGGTAAAGAAAATCCAAGCTCCTGGATTCAAAATACCGCATATGGGGTGGAATTCTTTAAGATTTTTGCCGCAAAAAGAAGAGGTTGATTTATTTCAAGGGTTGCAAGCGTCCTCTTATGTCTATTTTGTGCACAGCTTTCAGGCAGTTCCTGAAGACAAAAGCATCATTGCGGCTGTTACAGAGTATGGAGAGCAGATCACAGCTGCGGTTGCGAAAGGAAATGTATTTGCGACACAGTTCCATCCGGAAAAATCGGGTGATGTTGGCTTGCACATATTAAAGAATTTTATCGAGGGTTAGATAAGACTAGACAATTATTTCGATGATGGAGGATAAGAACCATGATTATTTTTCCGGCAATTGACATTCGTGGCGGTAAATGTGTACGATTGACAAAAGGGGACTTTGCCCAGGAAACTATTTTTTCGGATCAGCCGCAAGAGATGGCGAAAAAGTGGGCAGAGCAAGGGGCAAAGTATCTTCATGTTGTTGATTTGGATGGGGCTTTGGCAGGAAAACCTGTGAATCTTGAAGCGATAAAAGGAATTATCGCAGCAGTTTCTATACCAATTGAGCTCGGTGGCGGCATACGGACGATGGAAACCGTTGAAATGCTACTTGGACTTGGTGTTGAACGCGTGATTTTAGGCTCTGTTGCCGTAAAAAATCCAGAATTGGTCAAGGCAGCCTGCGCAAAATTTGGTGAGCGCATCGTTGTCGGGATTGATGCAAAAGATGGAATCGTTGCGGTAGAAGGCTGGGGTGTATCCGGTGATGTTAAAGCGGAAAAACTTGCCCAGCAGATGGCAGCGGTTGGTGTAAAGCACATCATTTATACGGATATCTCGCGTGATGGAACATTAAGTGGCGTCAATGTTGAGGCGACGGCCAGTCTCGCTAAAGAAAGCGGCATAAAAGTAATTGCCTCAGGCGGAGTGTCATCGATAGAAGATATCTTAAAAGTCAAGCAGGCAGAGGCTTTCGGGGTTGAAGGCGTCATTGTCGGCAAGGCGATCTATACGGGTTCTCTTGATTTAAAACAAGCTTTGCAGCTAGCGGAGGAGGAATAAGATGTATACAAAGCGAATTATTCCTTGTCTTGATGTAAAAGATGGCCGCGTCGTCAAGGGCACGAACTTTGTCGGCTTGCGCGATGCAGGCGACCCCGTTGAACTGGCCTCTGTTTATGATGGAGAACGGGCAGACGAGTTGGTCTTTCTCGATATCACAGCTTCAAATGAAGAACGGGCTACCATGAAAAAAGTCGTCTCTGGCTGCGCCTCGCAGGTGTTCATTCCCTTTACGGTAGGTGGAGGAATTCGCACGGTAGAGGATATGCGAAATATGCTCAAAGCAGGAGCGGATAAGATTTCACTTAATACAGCTGCCATAAAGAATCCAGATATCATTCGGCAAGGAGCCGAAAAGTTTGGTCGCCAATGCATTGTACTAGCCGTCGATGCTAGAAAATCTGGGGACAATAGCTGGGAAGTCTATATAAATGGCGGCAGGACGCCGACCGGGCTCGATTGCCTGGAATGGGTCAAGCGAGGCGTAGAGCTTGGCGCTGGTGAAATTTTGTTGACCAGTATGGATGCCGATGGAACGAAAGACGGTTATGATATCAAGCTGACACGCGCTGTATCAGAAGCAGTCGATGTACCGGTCATCGCCTCAGGCGGGGCGGGAACCTTAGAGCATTTTTACGAAGTCCTGACCGAAGGCAAGGCAGATGCTGTTTTGGCTGCCTCGGTATTTCATTATGGACAGTTTACGGTAAGACAAGTCAAAGAATATTTAAAATCACGTGGAGTGGAGGTTCGATTGTAATGGATTTTTCAATGATTAAATTTAATGCAGATGGATTGGTTCCGGCAGTAGTGCAGGAAGAAAACGGTCAAGTGCTGATGCTGGCCTATATGAATGAAGAATCGTTAGAAAAAACGATTGAAACAGGCTATACTTGGTTTTTTAGCCGCAGCCGCCAAAAACTTTGGCAAAAAGGCGAAACATCTGGCAATGTGCAAAAGGTAAAAGAGCTTTCCTACGATTGCGATGGGGATACTTTGCTGGTCAGAGTGCATCAGACAGGCGTTGCCTGCCATACGGGTACATATACCTGCTTTAGCGGCAGACGCCTTGGCAGCAATGATAAGAGCGTAGTCCTTGTCGATGATGCAGACGACCAAAAGAAGCTTCCAGCACAGATTTTAAATGATTTATACAGTGTTATCCAAGAAAGAAAACTCAATCCGGTAGAAGGGTCTTATACGAACTATTTGTTTGAAAAAGGACAGGATAAGATCTTAAAGAAAATTGGTGAAGAGGCAGCAGAAACGATCATTGCTTCTAAAAATGACGATAAAGAAGAAATTCTCTATGAAATGGGAGACTTGTGGTATCATTGCCTCGTTTTGTTAGCGTATCATAATATTTCACCAGACGAACTTTTTGGTGAACTCATGAACCGCCGCAAAGGTGGAAAATATCATAAATTTGTCAATCCAGAAAAGTAAGGTGATATTGTGGAAAAAACGATTGGACAGCAATTTATGGCAGGGTCTCGCTTAGTAGATTGTCAAAATACGCAGCGAGACCAAAAACTGCCGCCACCGGAAATTGAAGAGCCTTATGACTTGACGGCAAAATTGGTGAAATTGCCGGAGCCTGATTTACTCTTAGATAAACAGGTCAATTTCCTCGAACTCATTGAGCTTCGCACTACGGTGCGCCAGTTTCATCAGACGCCACTGACACTCAGTGAACTATCTTACCTTCTTTGGTGCACGCAGGGCGTGAAGATGACAATGCCTGGCAGTACGAGCATTCGCACAGTTCCTTCTGCTGGAGCTAGACATGCCTTTGAAACATATTTGTATATCCAAAAAGTAGAGGGCATAGAGCCGGGGCTTTATCGTTTTTTGGCCTTAGAGCATGCATTGCTGCCAGTTGAGCTGTCAGATTCAAGCAAAGAGCAGCTGTTGGCTTCCTTTAAGGCGAGGCCAATGGTTGAAAATAGTGCCGTAACTTTTATGTGGTCAGCCGTTTTAGCACGTATGGAATATGCTTTTGGACAAAGAGCCTATCGGTATATCCACATTGATGCGGGGCATGTGTGCCAGAATTTATATCTTGCAGGACAGACCGCTCGCATCGGCGTATGTGCAATTGGGGCCTTTGATGATGAAAAACTAAATGCTTCCTTAGGTTTTACTTTAGATAAACAATTTGTGGTTTATGGAGCAGCTATAGGAAAATAAAAAAATAGGCATTGCCTCGCGGCATGCCTATTTTATTTTGGAAAAAATTACTATTTAAGTAAAATATACAGTATGGTCTCACTTTATGAAAATCCGCTGAAATTTATGTTGAAAAATTATTGGATTTAGTCTATAGTTATAATGTTAAAGACAAATGAACCGCCTTATTCGTGAAGGCAGGTACTGACATAAAGTGAGGTTTACATATGAAACAAGGTACATTGAAATTGAAGCTACTTAAGGCAGCCGGCCGGATGCAGCGATTATTTCAGAAAAATGCAAATTTTATCATTCTCTTTTTCTTGTTGAATTATTTTACGATGGCATGGTCGTTGATCAATGCAAATCGTATAGAAGTCATGATAGGTTATGGATTTACGCTGTTTTTAGGTACGACTTTTTTGGCAGCTTTACTTCAGCTTTTGTATAATCCTCTACTTAAGCGTGTGGCAAAGTCTATCGTGTTGATTGTCAGTGCAATTCCATTTATCGTTGAAGTTTTTGCCATGTATAATTACAAAGCGCTGATTGGTACAGGGATTATCAATTCATTACTTGAATCGAATATGCGAGAATCGCTGGAATTTCTTAAAATGTATCTTGGAGCAAAGGAAATAGCGATGGTTATTATCATGCTCGGGATTGTTTTTCTCTTGAAAAAACGCCGTATATTTGCTCGCATGCGCCTCAGTGGACGTTTGCAAAATCGGGTCGTATTTGCTTTGCTTGGGGTAAGCCTTTTTTACAGTGTGAGAATGTTCACGGTGTACACGGCATTTTTTTGGGAAGAATTATTGCCGATCCAAAGAGTATATGCCTCGACGCAGGTCGCTGTCAAAAATATGGTCGCATATCGCAATCTATCCTCGAAGCTTAACTCGGATATTCAGCTTACGGAGAACAATAGCAAAATTAAAAATATTGTATTTATTTTAGGGGAATCGACGAATCGGAACCACATGCATTTATATGGCTATGGTGTGCCGAATACACCGAATTTGGATGCGATGAATGATAAAGGGGAACTCGCCGTATTTAAAGATTGTGTAAGTCCACATTCGACGACGATTGCAGTTTTGAGTGAGCTCTTTACGTTTTGCGATCGTGAATCAGATAAGGACTGGTATGAATACAATAATTTGATCGATGTCATGAACGCCGCTGGCTATAAGACCAATTGGCTCTCCAATCAGGAAAGTTCTGGCGTATGGGGAAATGTAGCACAAATCTATGCCGAACACAGCACACACCATGAGTTCACTAGAATTCGTGATTCACGTGAAGACTATGGCATACTCGATGAAGAGCTCTTTCCTTTAATTGATAGAGCCCAGCAAGAGCGTTCGGATAAAAACTTTTATGTGGTCCATCTCATGGGTGGGCACGGCCTTTATTACAATCGTTTTCCTTATAGTTTTTCTAAGTTTACAAAAGATGATGTCAAGATTGATGTTCCTGATGAAAAAAAGGAAATCATCGCGCAATATGACAAT
>CBDTTM010000147.1:0-6606 GCA_965363355.1 uncultured Selenomonadaceae bacterium
AAGAGAACTCTTTGCTAAAGGGGCACTTGTTTTCAAACAGGTGAATTCTAAAAAAATCACCCTGAAATGCAAAACATCATCAAAAACTTTGGTTTTGTTATCGGAGCAGCTTCCTTATCTTGGTTTATGGCAGGCAAAAGACGCAGAATTCGTTTGTATTGAACCTTGGCATGGCATCGCAGATGTGGATGGTTATGAGGGAGAATTCAAAGAAAAAGAACAGATGGTATTTTTAAAACCAGGTGAGAATTTCGCTTGTGGCTATACGCTAGCAATTGATTAAAAATGTTGAAATCCGAATGAGAAAATAGCTCATTCGGATTTTTTATTGTTTGTAAATAAAATGTAGAAAAATGAAGCAGCCTACTGGTTAAAAAAAAGCATCGGTGATAAAATGGAATAATGTAACGCTTTAAAAGCACTGTTGTTTACATAATGCTAGTTAATGATAATGCAGAAGGTGGTAATGTAATATGATATCAGAAGAAATGTATGAGCTTGGCAGTAAAAAATCGACGATTCGAACTATTTTTGAATATGGGCGTCAGCGAGCTGCTGTTGTTGGCGAAGATAATATATATGATTTTAGTTTAGGGAATCCTAATGTTCCAGCACCAGAATTCATCAAGCAGGCAATTTTGGATGTATTGGCAGAAGAAGAACCTTGTGCAGTCCATGGCTATACGGTGGCTCCGGGGCATCCAGAAGTTCGGGAAATACTAGCGAAAAGCATCAATGACCGTTTTGACACGAATTTTTCGGGGAAGAATCTTTTTATGACGGCGGGGGCGGCTGCTGCGATTACGGTATGTTTCAAGGCTTTGAGTGAAAAAGAGGATGAATTCATCACTTTTGCCCCGTTTTTTCCCGAATATCAATGTTTTGTTGAATCTACTGGAGCAAAACTAGTGGTTGTTCCAGCGCAGCCGACTGATTTTCAAATCAATTTTTCCGCATTTGAAAAAGCGCTCAATCCTCATACAAAGGCAGTGATTGTCAATTCGCCAAACAATCCAAGTGGCGTCATTTACTCGGAGGAAACCATACAAAAACTCATTGCAGTTTTGGAAAGAAAAGCTTTGGAATACGGGCACACTATCTTTTTGATATCGGATGAGCCTTACCGTGAGATTGCTTATGATGGCATGCTTGTTCCATATTTGACTAAATACTACAAAGATACCTTGGTCTGTTATTCTTATAGCAAATCTTTTTCTTTGCCAGGTGAAAGAATAGGCTATATCGTAGTGCCGGATGAAATTGCAGATTTTGCTAAAATCTATGGTGCAATTGCTGGTGCGGCGCGCGTGCTCACCCATGTAAATGCCCCTTCGTTATTTCAAAAAGTAGTGGCGCGTTGTGCAGGCAAGCCATCGGATATAAGCACCTATCAAGAAAATGGGGAACTTCTCTACAACGGGCTAAAAGATGCGGGCTTTTCGTGCGTAAAACCACAAGGCGCCTTTTATTTGTTTCCGCAGGCTTTGGAAGCTGATGATCGAGCGTTTTGTGAGCGGGCGAAAAAATACGATTTATTACTGGTGCCTGGCAGTGATTTTGGTTGTCCAGGGCATTTTAGAGCCTCATATTGTATAAAGACGGATACAATACGCCGCTCGCTTCCTCTTTTCAAAAAATTAGCAGCAGAATATAAGAAGTAAAAATAAAATAGGGGCTTTTGCCCCTATTTTATTTTTGGGGATTATTATGTGAAATGTTTAAGTGGGGCCAAAACCTAAGCGGTAAAGCAGGTTAACGCGTTCGGCAACAAAAAAATAGACACAGGCTAGGGGATTCAATAAATAGGTGCTATTGCAAAATATTGTAATTATTCGTTATACTAATAGGTAGTAAAGGATTTTTGTTGTTTGGATGGAACCAGAAGTAGTGAGGGTAATGATATGATTGATGAACGCGAAGTAGCCTATGTTTTACAGGTAGCAGAAGAAGGGACTTTTTCACAGGCGGCGAAAAAGCTTTATGTAACGCAGCCATCGCTTAGCCAAAGTATCAAACGAATAGAACAAGAACTTGGAACGGAACTTTTTGATCGGCGGACAAATCCACTTACGCTGACTTATGCGGGAAGCCTTTATGTGGATCGAGCTAAAAAGATTTTGCAGGTGAAGCAGGATCTTTTGCGCCAAATAGAAGATATGTCCGACCTTAAATGTGGACAGCTAAGGATAGGAACGTCCTATTCCAGGACTGCTTATTTGCTGACGCAGATATTGCCAGAGTTCAAGCGGCGTTTTCCGGGAATCGACATCACTTTGATTGAAGGGACAGTCGGTGAACTTCAAGACTACGCTGCAGAGGGCGCGACGGATTTGGCGTTTGTTTATTTGCCGATTCGACGCGAAGAACTTTTATATGAGCCGTTGCTTGATGAAAAGATTCTAGCGGCAGTTCCTCCTGGACATTGGATCAGCCGTAAATATGGCAAGACCTCGCAAACAGGCCCGTTTCCGGCTATTTCATTTGCGGATCTAGCCGATGAGGAATTTGTTGTGATGAAACACAATCGAAAGATGCGATCGATTTTTTCGCAATTATGTGAAAAAACGGGGATAAGTCCCAAGGTGATCTTAGAATCTGGCAGCTTGGTCTCAGCGCAGGCACTCGTTGCTTCGGGTTTGGGTGTTACCTTGGTTACAGATATTTTAGCTCTGTACAGCCGTTTGGCACAAAATCCATATTATTTTTCTTTAAAAGAGAAAACAGAGCCTCGGCGATTGGTCATCGCTTACGCAAAAGAAGTGCCTCCATCTAAGGCAGTTCATGAATTTATAAAATTAACAAAAGAAATGATATTATAATATATTTTTATCAATAAGAGGAGCTTATCTGATGGCATGGATAAGTTTCTCTTATTTTTTTATTATGGGGGTTATAAATAATCTCTATAGCACACAATGTTGAAAAGAAAATGACAGGGTGTTATCATAGATAATGAATATCTTATACTTATAATAATATAAATTATATTTGTAGTTGGAGGGCTGAAAATGTCAAAAGAAATTTCACGGCGTACCTTTATAAAAGGTGGTGTCGCCGTAGGTGCTGCTTTAGCGGCGGGAACATATTTCAAATGGGAAGGTAAAAATATCCCACTTGATGTGCGTGAAGGAAATGTTACATATGATGTGCTCATTATTGGTAGCGGCGGAGCTGGTATGAGAGCTGCGCTTGAGGCTAGTAAGGAAAAAGGTCTTCGTATAGCGGTTATGACCAAGATGGTTCCGACAAGATCGGCATCGACGATGGCACAGGGCGGCATGAATGGCTGTACTGGAGTAACAGATGCAGAAGATACGATAGAGTCACATGTTTTCGATACGGTTAAGGGAGCAGATTATCTTTGCGACCAGGATGCTGTCGAATATTTTGCTGAAATGGCCGGCAAGACCATTTACGAGATGGATTATATGGGCTATCCGTATAACCGCCAGGAGGATGGCTCTTTCCATCAACGTAAAATGGGCGGCAGTTCGCATGCTCGTGCCGCATATTATGAAGATAGTTCAGGACATGCAATGGTCCATGCCCTGTTTGAACAGTGTCTGGCAAACAATGTAGAATTCATTTCTGAATGCCAATTGCTCGAAATCGTCGCCAAAGAAGGCAAGTTCAGCGGTGTTGTCGCAATTGACATGCGCAGTGGCAACTTAATCTCGATTCCGGCAAAAAGCATTATCGTAGCCACGGGCGGCTATGGCCGGGCATACTGGATCCGTACGACCAATCCTTACAGCTCGACAGGTGATGGAATTGCGGCAGCGATGCGCATTGGCATTCCTTTCAAGGACCCAGAAATGGTGCAGTTCCATCCAACGGGGCTCGCCAGCAATGGGGTGCTTTTATCTGAATCAAGCCGTAGTGAAGGGGCTTATCTGTTAAATAAAAACAATGAACGCTTTATGCAGCGTTATGCACCAAAGCAAATGGAATTGGCGACGCGTGATATCGTAGCGCGAGCAATCGAGACAGAAATCAATGAGGGCCGTGGAATTGGCGAAGGTTTGCATGCAGCTGTTTATTTGGATTTTAGACATATTCCTAAAAAAATATTATTGGAACGCCTAGGCCAGGTTTATGATTTATCCAAACGCTTCGAAGGCGTCGACATATCAAAACAACCGGTTCCGATTCGTTGCTCGTGCCATTATTCTATGGGCGGTTTAGAAGTCAGTGACTATAAGACGACGGCCACGAGAATACCAGGCGTGTTTGCAGCCGGTGAATGTTCGTGTATTTCGGTGCATGGAGCAAATCGACTCGGTGCGAATTCTTTAAGTGAAGTTTTGGTCTTTGGCCGCACGGCAGGGATCGGCGCTTCTGATTATGCGAAAAAAAATCCAAGCTATCAAGGAAATAAAGATGATTTAGCAGAGGCTAGAACGAAATGGCTGGAAAAATTTGCTGAGACGACGCAGAGAACGAGCGGACCATCGGTCACGCAAATCCGCGATAAGATGGCAGAGACTATGTGGTATAAAGCCGGCGTATATCGTGATGAGAAACAGCTCCAAGAAGCTGCTGTTGAAATCGATAATCTGATGGCTCAGTATCAAAACTGTGTAGTAGGAGATACTTCACACACCTATAATACCGCTTTTATGAATTATATCGAAGTCGGTAATTTGCTTGAGATCTCTAAAGCAATCATCATCGGGGCGACGGCTCGTAAAGAAAGTCGCGGCGGGCATTCTCGTAAGGACTATCCAAAACGCGATGATAAAAATTTCCTCAAGCATACATTGGTCTTTAAAGATGGCAATACGTATAAGACGGAATACCAAGATGTTGTCATTACCAAATATCCACCACAGGAAAGGAAGTATTGATTATGATGATTACGCTGCAGATCCATCGTTTTGTCGATGATAAAAAATGGATACAAGAATATAAACTAGAAACCCAAAAAGGCATGACGATTTTGGAAGGGTTCAATGAAATAAAGGCCAAGCAAGATGCGACCTTATCGTTTACCTCTTCTTGCCGGTCAAGTATTTGTGGAGCTTGTGCCGTCCGTGTAAACGGAAATGCGGAACTGGCTTGTGAGATTTTGTTGGAAGACCTTGTAAACCGCTATAAAACAAATACTCTGACGGTGGAGCCGTTAGGCAATTTCCGTGTAATCCGCGATCTTATCGTGGACTGGGATCCCAAATATGAAAAAATGAAAAAAATCGATCCGGTTGTTCGTCCAAAAGCAGAATTTACTCCAGATAAAGGGTGTAAGCAGTCCATCGAAGATTTTGCTAAATATAAAAAATATGCAGGCTGTATTTTATGTGGTTCTTGCGTATCTGAATGCAATAAGAGTGCGCTTGATGAAAAAGACTTTTTAGATCCGTTCATTTTTGTCAAAGCAGCTAAAATCACAGAGGATTCACGTGACCGCAGCCCGGAAGATCATTTGCGGGCCGTCGTGCAGGCAGGGCTTTGGAAATGCTTCAATTGCCAGGAGTGTACGGCAAAGTGTCCAAAAGACCTTGATCCGGCTGGTGCTATTGAAAAACTTAAAGCCGCTTCCATTGCTTTGACCGGAGATGGGTCGGTTGGTGCCAATCATGCCAAGGCAATTTACAATGATATCTATACCAAGGGTATGCTTGATGAAAGCAAACTGGCGGTACAAAGTGAAGGCATGCTTTCTGCTGCTATGCGTGTGCCGGTAGCCTATCGTTTGATGAAAACAGGAAAACTCAATATGTTTGAAAAAATACCAGAAAACAAAGAAATCCATGAAATTCGTCAAATCATAGACATCGCTGAAAAGGAGAATAAATAAATGAAATATGCATTTTTCCCAGGCTGCGTTCTAAAAGGAGCTGCAGCTGAAGCTTATACATCGATGATGAAGGTCAGTGAGGTTTTGGGCATAGAACTGGTAGAGATTCCTAATTGGACTTGCTGCGGGGCCTCTCACGCACAGGGCGTAGATGATTTGGCGGCACTTACGGTCAATGCCCGTAATATATCAATTGCCGAACATATGGGCTTACCGATCATGACCGTCTGCAATACCTGTACACTCCAATTGCGCCAGGCAAAAGCTCGTCTTGATGAAGATGCAGCGCTTCGCTCTAAAGTGAATGACATTTTGCAAAAAGCTGGACATCCTTATGAATATCAAGGAACGTCTGAAATAACACATTTCTTATGGATACTTGATGATCATCCGGAAGTATTCAATGGGAAAATCAAACAAAAGTTGACCGGGCTTAAAGTGGCTTCTTTCTATGGCTGCCATCTTTTACGTCCACCTAAGGTCATGCATCATGAAGACGGCAGAAATCCAAGATCGATGGAAAAGTTATTGGCAATATTAGGTGCAGAACCGGTTGATTTTAGTTATCGCTTAAAATGCTGCGGCTTCCATGCTTTCTTTACGGCAGAACATGATGTTCTTAAAGTTACGGGCGAAATTGTCGATGCTGCGGCGGAAGCCGGAGCAAAAATGATCGTGACGCCATGTCCGCTTTGTCAGATGCAGCTTGACATGTATGAAGAAGAAGGCAGAAAGGCTACCTTGTCACAAGCAGAACTGCCAGTACTTCATTTGCATCGTCAAAATTTATTCCGGAAATTTGTTTTATT
>CBDTTM010000148.1:0-6560 GCA_965363355.1 uncultured Selenomonadaceae bacterium
TGAGCCGTTTCCCTAAACTATAGTACCGATTTTGAAGAACCTCTACAACAAAACCTCGTATCTCATTAAAATAATGCCATGGTTTGCCTTGATCAAAGCCATTTTGAGTGTCGATAACAGGCACTAGATGATTGCGAACGTCCACTTTTTGCTTGCGAAATTCAAACTGCATCGGTTCTTTATTCAACAAAATAAACTTAGCCGCTTCAGGACATGAAACATACATCGATCTTTCGAGGATTCCATCTACTACATTAAAAGAACGTGGATATGTATCACAGGTTATAGATAAGGCTTCTTCACCTGCTCTCTTTTGAATCAAACACAATTTTTTATTTGTTAAAAACGGACATGTATTTTTTTCCATTTTTACTAAAGCATATGGTTTGTGTGCATCATAAGAGCCGCTTTCTTCATTTACGGCAATGTGCTTTTCAAATAAGTACTTTAGTAATATATCATGACTTTTTTGGTAATGTTCATAGGTCGCTTGTTCAATGACAACATCACCCCAGCCGCTGCAACAAGTATCCTCAAAAGCCGACATCGTACAGTGGAAATTCTTATAATATTGTGGCTCTAAAATCCCTAAAAATGATTGCATCTATTTTCCTCCCTGGACCTTCACTATTTTGAATTATGCTCTTTAAGAAAACTCGATTTAACTTATATGCACTGCACAAAGACAATCATACAGCAATATATGATTGTCTTTGTCGATCACTGTTTTAAACAGCTGGTCTTCATGCTATCATTTAGAGTGGACTCTAAGTCAAGCCATTTTCAAAAAAAGACAAAAAAACTGCCCATCTTAATAAAATGAGCAGTTTTTTAGAAGATTTTTCGAGAAGTGCTTTATTTTTCTACAGGCTTACGCCTTAATGCCTGAAAATGTATTTGTACTAGCTTTCTTTTTCTTGATAGACCTTGATATGCTGTGGAGTAAGTAAATCAATGCCCGCATTTTGAAATGTCAAAATGATATTTTTATACAAATCGGAATAAATCTCTACCATTTGTTCCGGTTTTTTCGTATATACATTGATTTCATAAGTTATAGCAACATCATTTAAGTTTTTTTGAAAAACAAATGGTTCTGGTTCATGTAAAATCCCCAAAGTAGCCATCGCCGATTTTAGGAGCAGCTCATGTACTGTTTGATAAGAGACCTCATAGCTCACCGTTACCTGTGCATATAATATCAAGGAGCTGTCTTTTAAAGAAGAGGTGTAGTTGATTACCGGATTATTTAAAATAACAGAATTCGGTATTGTGATATCTTCATTTTTGATTGTGCGAATGCGCGTAGCCAGCAGTGATTTCTCCATCACATCTCCCATATGCTCTCCTATTTTCACCCGATCACCAATCGCATAAGAACGCGTATATATAAGTGCTACTCCGGCAATGACATTCGCCACAGCAGAGCTCGACCCTAAGGAAAACAATACCCCCAGGAAAACAGAAATCCCTTGAAACGCCAAAGATTGTGAGCCTGGTATATACGGGAACGCGCTTATGATCGCCAAAACAATAATAAAGAAGCGAATGATCTTATACGTGGACTCTGCCCATTCTGCATAGAATCCATCCACTTTGATTTTGCCCTCTTTTATTTTGCTGAAGAAAAATCGAAGTATGCGCAACAAAAAAAAACTGAACATCACAATCAAAAAGATCATCCATACATTTGGTAAATAATTGACAAAAACCGAAATCACCATTTCTTTGACAGAAATAAGATACTCTACCAACTGTTTTGAATACCCTGCCGTCCAAGGGAACAGACTTAAAACCACGGACATATAAAAATATGCCAAGACAAAGCGAAAAAACCATAAACTAAAAAAAATGACAGAATGAATAGTTTTTTCCACCTGTTCTACCGGAATCCATCTACCTCCCGGAATTTTTTTCAGATAAAGCAGTACTCTTGTCACATGAAAAGCCCTTTGTAAAAACGCAATAGCTTTTTTTAAAAGTATGAGCCCAACAAAAAAGCAAAACGTCGACACTGCGGCCTTTTCCAATTGGACAATGAGTTGACCCGATTGCCGCATTGAACGATAGTTTTCGACCGCGGCTTCAATAGTAGCCCGGCGTTCAACTGCCAGCGTCTGCACAGATAGCTTTTCCACTTCTGCATCCGCCATGGTTATCGTCATCAAAATAGTCTGCCCGCCCCAAATCTCCTTGCTGGTATCCGCTTCGCCGACGATGCGAATTTCCTCCACCGGAATATAAAAATCTTCTGCAACACTTTTTATCCTATTTTGGATAATTTCTGCCCGATCCGATACAGATAATAATCCCGTGCGCATCTTAATACTAAAAAGTTCTTTCCCGTCCACTACAACTGCTGCAGATTCTTGGCTTTGCTCCAATTGAGGAAGAGCTGCAAAGCAAACCATGGTACACATCATGAAAAGAAAAAACAATCCTATGACTTTTAAACTGCATCGTCTCATTTTTCCGCCTCCGCTTCTAAACGATCATTTGGCAAGACTGTGCATATTACATGATTCATACAGCAAATATATTTTCTTAATCGTATTAAATTATTTGCATTTTGGCAAGCTGTTATTTGATTCATAGACAGTTTGTTTAATTTTTTTTATTTCAAAACGATTTCAAAGGATCTCGCCGTATACTTGTATTCATAGAATCATTGTATTTCTAGAAGTTTAAAAGGATGGGATCAATATGAAAACAATTGTTAAAAAGACTGTATTCCTCGCACTGGGAGGCCTGCTTCTTACCGGTATGACTTCTGCCAGCATATCAGAAGCTTCCTCGTTCCAAATAAAAGACAGTGCCTATGAACGCCAGGTGCAGCGAGATCACCGAGAAGAACAAGCCCGTGAACATGAAGATAGAATACAAGCAGAAAATGAACGGCACGACCATGAAATGGAGCGTCGTTCGTATGAACCAAGAGACGCTTGGCATAGAAGACAAGCCCATGAAAATCATCGTCATGCAGAGGCAATACAACAGGAAAATGAACGCTATGAACAAGAACAGCGCCAGCAAGACGAACGTGAAGATGCGGCATACCGACATGCATGGCATCATCATCATTACAATGACTAAGCCAACTAAATAAAAGCCGGCAAATGTAACACTTCATTTTGTACTGCCCCTTATAAGTTAGACTTAGAATTAGTCTAACTTTAGGGGATCGCTACATTTTGACGTTACCTTTGCCGGCTTTTATTTGATTTCATCTGAGGTTCAGTAACATAACCGTTATGGTTTTATACAAGTTCCATATAAATTATTTATACTAACTTCTTATAAACATACTCAGCTATGCAGCCTTGTAGAACAATCAGCACTGCCAATAAGGCAAATGCCATGTATAAACTCGTATTATGCGCAAGAAAACCGATTGCAGCTGGCCCCATGAGTATGCCTAAATAGCCAAGTGTGCTGACTGCCGGCACTGCCATATTGATGGGCATAACTTTCTGGCGTCCCAAAAGCGAAAAAAAGACAGGGACGACATTGGCACTTCCTATACCGATACAAAAAAATCCAGCATAGACAAATACGGGTTCTGCCATAAAGATCAAAAGCAAAAAACCCATGGCCGCAAGTGCACTTCCCCCAATGACAATTCCTCTACTGCCAAGTCTTTGCACTAGACGATCACCAACCAAACGCATCGTCAGCATGGCTGCAGAAAATACAGCGAAACCCGTTCCTGCCATTGATAGATCAAGGCCTCGAACTGTCGTCAGGAAAACACCGCTCCAATCCATGATTGCACCTTCAACCAAAAAAGCAATACAGCAAATAATGCCGATAAAGATGACAATCCCTCGAGGAATCGCAAAAAACGATGCACCTTGCCCCGCCCCATTCGTTAATAGTCCACGATTACATAATAGCAGCAAAAGCAACATGATGCTTGTTGCAAAAAAGGTTGCTGTCCCAGGAGAGAAGCCAAAGTAGAGCCAAAAGCCGAAAAATCCAGCTCCGACAAAACCACCAACGCTCCAAAGAGCATGCATCGAAGACATCAATCGCTCTTTAGCTGCTTTTTCAACCATAACTGCATGTATATTCACGACAACATCAATGCTCCCCATGATTCCCCCAAAAAGCAGCAAAGCCAGCATAGCACCACCAAATGATGCGATTTGGCTAAGGAAAAACAACAAAACCGCATAGCAGACCCCAGCTACGGCAATTACTTTCCGGCAGCCAAATTTTGCGGCAGCAACTCCACTAAACGGCATAGTCAGTAACGAACCAACCCCAATGCACAAAAGAAGCAAACCTAAAGAATCTTCGCCGATTGCCAGACGCATTTTCAAGAAAGGAACGAGCGGTGCCCATGAAGCCGCTCCAAATCCCCCAATAAAAAATACGGCACGTGTCGCTTGTTTCTGTTTCCATAATGTTGGTTCCTGTTTTTCTATTTCTTCAAAAACTTCCGCCTTACTCAATAAGTATTTCCTCCTCGGTTCTTTATGATAGACAACAGGGCCTCACGTGTTTTCCCCGGCGCAGGATTGCCGATTTCTCCCAAATGGATCGAAGGTTTTGCCTTCCCATGAAAATCGCTGCCTGTTGTTGCCAATATATTATTTTTCAAACAAAGCTGTTCATAAAAATTTGTAGTTTCCACATCATGATAGTTGCTATAAGCTTCTATTCCATCAATGCCTTGCTCTATGATGCTTTGAGCAAAGGCTTGATTCTGCCCAATATTGATTCCCGGGTGTGCCAAGATGGCCGCCCCATTATTTTCTTTGATTGCCCGAATTGCTGCCCTCAAGGAAATATACTCCATTGGTATATATGCAGGTTTTCCCTGCGAACAAAAATCCCAATAAAAATTCACAAATGGGTTGTCGCTGCGCGCTGCGCCAACGCGAAAAGGCGCTAAGAGGTCGTTTTTCTCATTTCTACTATCCGCTAATGCTGCCTCGGCAATCATTTCAGCATTTACGACGCCCTGCACCGCAAGTTTTTCGACGGCATCTGTTTCAAAGAAGATCCCCAGCGCCAAGACTCTCTCCATAAGCTCAGCTGACATACAAAGCTCTTGTTCATGAACATCTTTTTCTATATCGGCAAAAACACCGGCATCTTCATCGATTCCATACCCCAACAGATGAAGTTCGCAGCCTTCATGCTTGCAGTCAATTTCAATACCCGAGATAACCTCTAAACTAAGCCGACTCGCCGCTGCCTTTGCTTGCGATACACCTCTTACTGAATTATGATCCGTCAAAGCAACCGTTTTAAGTCCTGCCGCAGCGCAAGCAGACATTAAGGCAGCCGGAATAATTTCTCCATCTGTACTGTATGACGAATGCATATGTAAATCCAGCCATTTTTCCATAGAAATTCCTCATTTCTCCTTTTTATTTAAATACACACCCGCTAAACGTCGTATTCCACGGGCATAATCTTCGTAGATATCGTTTTGGATTATGATCTCCGGCAAAAAATCCGCAGCTATTTCTTCACAGCAGCGATTTTTTATCGTTAGTATTTGTCCTTTTTCCAAAGACTCATGATAGATCACAATCCGGTGAGGATTCCATGTGCGAACAAACAATAATACTGTCTCCGCCGCAGCAGCAGTTATTCCTCTGCTCATATCATATTCTTTGTCTGAAAGCCGATAGCCAATTTCGCCGGCCATTCCATCTCTGCCCTTATAAAGTTTTCCTTGCTCAAATATACCTGCCCCAGGAGGATAATTTTGCGGAAAATATATGCCAATGATTGTTTCCTCATCTTTAGTTGCTCCCAAGGCATATGCATAACCCGCAACTGCAGCATTGATGTCATTTTCAAAATACACGGGGCAACCTAGTTTTGCGCCCAACCACTGACAAAACATCGTATCTTTTAATTCTGGATAATCGACTACCACCAACTTGCCCTTGACCTCAGCCCCTGGTAAGCCAATGACAACCACCGAAATCTGAGGATATTGCTCAACATACGGCACAAGGATATCTACAAAAAACTGCGAGTTGATTTTTGTTGGCTTTATTTCATCAAGCTGCAGCGTATCGCCAAATAGATTTTCTACCGAAACAAACATCGTATCTCTTCCGTTTTTTTCATGCATATAAACAGCCAATGCCAATTTATGATTTCCATTGAAACAATATTGCTGTGCCGGTCTTCCCCCCGAAGAAATAGCTTCCCGCTCAATGAGAACTTCATTTCGGATCAAAAGCTCTTTTAGCAATGCATTGACCGTAACCACACTCAAAGAAGCCGCCGTTGCCAGTTGCGGCTTTGTCGCACGACGAAATTTTTTTAAAACAGTTCGCAGCCCGTCTAGATTCTGCAACCTTAAATCTTGCTTATCCATTTTCGCCCCCATAAAAAAGTCACTTTATAAAGTAACTTTACTATCCATCCGTAAAAAAGTCAAGAAATCGTTTGCCACTCTCCCAAAGGCTCAATTTCCTCAAATAAAAATTCATTTTCACCAAAATGCTATATAATGGTCTTATCGTTATTTTATTATACGTTTACAGGCTCTACGAAGGAGGCTCTCATATGTTTCGCAAGCACTTACGCCA
>CBDTTM010000149.1:0-6543 GCA_965363355.1 uncultured Selenomonadaceae bacterium
TAAGACGGCATTTATTATTGGCCTTTTTCAGGTGCTGTCCTTGGTTCCGGGAACATCGCGTTCTGGTTCGACGATTCTTGGTGCTATTTTGTTTGGTACATCTCGTACGGTGGCCGCTGAGTTTACGTTCTTTTTGGCGATACCGGTTATGTTCGGCGCTAGTTTCTTGAAAATAGTAAAGTTTGGTTGGCATTACACGGGAGCGGAAGTCGTTATTTTGCTCGTCGGCATGATTGTTGCATTTTTTGTTTCGATTTTATCCATTAAGTTTTTGATGCGTTATATCAAGCACAATGACTTTAAAGCATTTGGTTGGTATCGTATTATTGTCGGAATTTTGGTTTTGGCATACTTTTATTTCACGAAATGAATAGACGAAGGCTGGTGCTATGTTCATGGTGCCAGCCTTCTTTTGTTTTATTTGGGCGCGGTGTTTTTTACGAGATGCTTTTTCTGTGATAAAATAGATGGCAGATGTTTTATTTGGGAGGATGTTTATGAAAGTAATAGCAGGTCTTGGCAATCCAGGACAAGAATACAGTCAGACACGGCACAACGTTGGCTTTATGCTAATTGACGCATTGGCTGAGCGCTTGGGCATCACTATATGGCAGGAGAAGTTTTCGGCGCAGGTGGGCGAAGGCAGAATAGGCAGTGAAAAAGTTCTCTTGGTCAAACCGCTGACCTATATGAACAACAGCGGTGAAGCGATTGGACCGTTGCTCCGTTGGTATAAGCTGGAATCGGAGGATTTGATTGTTGCACACGATGATATGGATATTCCAGCCGGAACGATGCGTCTTCGCCGGAAAGGCGGATCTGGTGGACATAATGGCATAAAATCCATTTTGGAGCAGGTCGACGAAGAATTCGCCCGGGTCAGGATTGGGATAGGACGGCCAGAACCTGGCTGGACTGTTGTCAATCATGTGCTCGCAAAATTCCCAGCAGAAGATCGGGAAAAAATTGATGCGGCTATAGCGGAGTTATTGCCGGCGGTTGAATGTATCGTTACCGAAGGGATCGATTTAGCAATGAATCGATTCAATCCGAAAAAAACGAAAAAGAAAATAGAAAAACCGGAAAAAAATGATGGAAAAGAAAATGCAGAAGGGCAGGAGCAGGCATGATAACAGCTTTATACGCTGATGACAATGGCGAGATTTTTGATGCGCCAGGTTTTGCTGGCATGGGGCGCAGTGGATCGGAAAATGTTTTATTGAAAGAAGAAGATCTCATCCCATTGCCGGAAAGTGCAGATTTGATGTTTTTGCCTGATCGCTTGGCAATGGGGCAAAAAGACGGTGAAGTTTTGCCGATTACAGGACGGGCTGTGGCGGCTATATTACCTGCGGGTTATACAAGGCTTTATATGCCGGCCTATAGAGTTGAGGAAGAAGCAGGACAATTGCCGCTTTATGGATATACGGCGGTTGTCCTCTATAAAGACGAGCTTTATGTTGCGGCTTTATATACAGATGAGAACAGTAAATGGGATCCAGTTCATTACAATACGCATGATTTGAAAAAATTAGTCAGTCGTACGAAAAAAGAGCTCAAGGGGAACCGTATCGTTGAACAAGTCGGTAACTGCTCCCTGTCTTGGCATTGCTGCACGGCGCAAAATTTGTTCTATCGTCGCTGGGAAGCGGGTATACCGACATCTCCGGCCTGTAATGCCAACTGTTTTGGCTGTATATCTTTGCAACCGGCAGAGTGCTGTCCATCACCACAAAATCGCATTGATTTCCAGCCGACTCCGGAGGAAATAGCCGAGGTTGGAATCTATCATCTGGAAATGGCTCCGGATGCGATCATCAGCTTTGGTCAGGGGTGCGAAGGCGAGCCGTCTTTGGCTGCTGATAATATTGCTGCGGGTATGAAAATCATTCGTGAGAAGACAAGCCGCGGTCAAATCAATATAAATACGAATGCGGGCTATACAGAAGGCATTCGTAAAATCGTCGATGCAGGTTTAGATACGATGCGAGTGAGCATCATCAGTGGATGTAAAGAAAGTTATCAAGCCTATTATCGCGGAAATTATGAGCTTGCATCGGTAATCGAATCGATAAAATATGCCAAAGCGCACGGCGTTTACATTTCATTGAATATGCTCTATTTCCCGGGCTTCAATGACCGGGCTGAAGAGGTTGCTGGCTGGCGAGAATTTTTGCAAGCGGCACCAGTCGATATGATCCAGGTCCGCAACTTAAACATCGATCCGGATGCGTTCTTGGCGATTATGCCGCCAGCTAAAGGCAAGGCTATTGGCACAATCGAGTTCTTGCAGCAGCTTAAAAAAGATTTCCCTAAAATGGTCATTGGTAGTTTCAGCCATTATATTGAAGAGTGATAGGAGTAGGGTGCAGTTTTATGCATCCTATTTTTTTATGCTTTCGTTTAAAATTCTCTGTCTTGCAGTGCCTGAATAAAAGTATTATACTTATGATATTGTCTACTGTCTTGACAACTGACAATATAAAATGAGATGGAGAATATGTATGACTGAACTAGATCAATACATCGATATGGTGCAAAAAATCAAAACTTTGAAAAAAGAGCGTAAGGCTGTCATTTTGGCGCATCTGTACCAGCCGGCTGAAATTCAGGAAATTGCTGATTTTACAGGAGATTCTTTTGGTCTATCACAAAAAGCAGCCCAAACGGATGCCGAAGTGATTGTCTTTTGTGGAGTTCGTTTCATGGCAGAAACTGCCAATATCTTATCGCCGGATAAAATAACTTTGCTGCCAGCGGAAAATGCCGGCTGCCGCATGTTTGACGATACACTTTCAAGTCAGCTCAAAAATCTTTTGGCACAAAAACCGGAAGCCCTCGTCGTTTCCTATGTGAATACACCAGCAGATGTCAAAGCAATGAGTGATATTTGCTGCACCTCCGCCAATGCTGTGGCGGTTGTCGAATCTTTGCCTAAGACGCGGGAAATCATTTTTGTTCCTGACCGTAATTTAGGTTCATATGTCGAAGAACAATCTGGACGAAAAATGTCTTGTTGGCAAGGTGCCTGTCCGACACATGACAATCTGACGCTGGCAGAACTGGACACTTGCCGCAAAAAGCATCCGAAGGCTCTCGTATTGATGCACCCAGAGTGTACAGCTGAGCTTCGCAATGCGGCTGACTATGTGGGAAGCACAACTGGCATCATAAAATATGCCAAAGCGAGCAGCAATGATGAATTCATCGTGGCAACAGAATGCGGTGTACTTTATAAATTGGAGGAAGACTGCCCAAATAAAAAATTTTATTTGGCAGCGGCATCACTTGTTTGCAGCAATATGAAAAAAACAACACTAGAAAAAGTATATAAGTCATTGCTCAACATGGAACCTCGTATCGTCGTCGAAGAGTCTATCCGTAAAAAAGCAGTGGTTGGATTGAATCGCATGTTAGAAATTTGCTGAAAGGTCGGGAAAATTTATGCAGCGTTATATGTTGAATTTTAAAACGCAAGAACTTCGACAACCCAAATGTGATTGTCTTATCATTGGCTCTGGGGTTGCTGGGTTGATGACGGCAATTCATGCGGCAGAAGAGGGACTTGATGTCATTGTCGCGGCTAAGGATACTTTAGAAGACAGCAATTCAAATAAAGCGCAAGGCGGGATAGCCGCAGCTTTTGGTGACGATGATGCGCCAAAGCTGCATGCGGCGGATACCTTTGTTGCCGGAGCGGGGCTTTGCCAGGAAGATATCGTAAAAATGGTTGTTTCGGATGGTCCTCTAGCGGTAAAAGATTTGATTGCGATGGGAGCGGTGTTCGATCGAAAGCAAGACGGCAGTCTATCATTAGGCCGTGAGGGCTGCCACAGCCGCCACCGCATTTTACATGCAAAAGGGGATGCCACGGGCGCAGAAGTCATTCGTTCTTTATTGGTGGCAGTGAAAAAGCATCCGAACATAAAGATTTTGGAACATACCTATATTGCTGATGTGTTGACGCGGGCTGGTCGCTGTTATGGTGCACTGGCAATTGAGCAAAAAAAACCAGTTTTTTTGCGTGCTGGAGCAGTTGTTTTGGCTACAGGCGGAGCCGGTAGACTCTTTGAACACACGACCAATCCCGAAGGTGCGAGCGGCAGTGGATTGGCGATAGCTTATCGTGCCGGAGCAGAGCTTTCAGATTTGGAATTCGTGCAGTTCCATCCAACAGCATTGGCACTTAAAGGCTGTCCTAATTTTTTGATTTCAGAGGCAGTACGCGGCGAAGGGGCTTTTTTACGCAATGAAAAAGGAAAACGCTTCATGTCAGCATATCATCCGATGGCGGAGCTTGCGCCTCGTGATGTTGTGGCGAGAGCCATTTTTTGCGAGATGGGGGAAGAAAAAGATAAGCAGGTATATCTTGATGCGACGCAGATCCCTGCCGTAGAAAAGCGTTTTCCGATGATCGCTGCTACTTGCAATCAATATGGACTGCATATAGAAAGACAATGGATTCCTATAGCGCCGGCAGCTCACTACATGATGGGTGGCGTGCGTACGGACGCTGAAGGGAAGACGAATATAAAAGGACTCTTTGCCTGCGGGGAAGCAGCATGCACAGGGCTGCATGGAGCCAATCGCTTGGCTAGCAATTCCCTTTTGGAGGGGCTTGTATTTGGCAAACGCATGGCAGCGGCGATCCGTGAGCAACAAGACAAGCAGGCAGAAGATTTTGATTGGCAGTATGATCGTTTGGTTGAAAAACCTTTGTCTAGTGACATCGCTGGATTACAGAGCAAGATGAGCCGTTATTTGGGAATTGTCCGAGACCAATCAGGGCTTGAAGCTTTGTATGGGTATTTGCGAGGCCGACAGGCAGCACTAGAGAGAACTGCAGCCCTTGATCGAAATACTATGGAATATAGAAATATGCTGATCGTTGCCGGACTTATGACGGATGCTGCCTTAAAGCGCAAAGAAAGCCGAGGCGCACATTACCGCCGTGATTTTATAGAGAAAGAGGAACGGTGGCAAAAACACATCATAGAAAGGTGGCAGGCTTGATGGAAATCAGCAGTTTTAAGTTAGAGCGATATTTACGCGATTGGCTCGAAGAAGATATTGGCAGTGGAGATATCACGACAAACAGCATTGTTTCAGCTGATGCGAAAACGCAAGCAGTAATTCATGCCAAAGAGGCGGGCCGACTGGCTGGCAGTGAGGTTTCGATGTGTGTGTTCCATTTGCTCGATCATGGGCTTGAAATAAAAATTTTAAAAAAAGATGGAGATTTTTTAAAACCAGGTGATGTCATTGCTAAAATTGAGGGGAATGCGAGGGCTATCTTAACCGGAGAAAGGTTAGCCTTGAATCTTTTGCAGCATTTGAGCGGGATTGCAACACGCACGGCTGGTTTTGTCGAACTTGTGGATGATTATCAAACGAGAATTGTCGATACAAGAAAAACGATTCCGGGTCTACGCCTGTTGGAAAAGTATGCGGTCCGAATTGGCGGAGGACATAATCATCGCTTGGGCCTTTTTGATGCTGTGCTGATAAAGGATAACCATATCAAGGTCGCTGGTGGAATTTGCCCGGCAATAGAGATGGCACGGCGGGGAATCTCTCATACGAGCAAGATTGAAATCGAAGTGGAATCTTTAGCTGAGGTGCAGCAGGCTTTGTCAGCTGGAGCTGATATCATCATGCTCGATAATATGAATCCACAAGACATGAGGACAGCCGTAGGAATTATCGGCAAGAAAGCTTTAACAGAAGCTTCTGGCGGCATAAATGAACAAAACATAAAGGCGGCAGCAGCTGCCGGTGTCGATGTGATTTCGATTGGGGCTTTGACGCATTCAGTAAAAGCTTTGGATATAAGTTTGGACATAGGAGCTATCAAATAAAGATAGCTCTTTTTTTATGGAATAGTTGAACTTTCTGAAAACTATTATATAATGTAATTAATATATTTGAGAGGGAAATAAGGGGGTATTCAATGTGTTTGCGATCGTACCGTTCAACTTTAGGACCAATCCGGCTAAAATGAAAGATTCATGGGAAAAACTCATGGAAACTGTATTGGATCAGCCGATGAATCCACTGCATAAAGTCAGTGCCGTGTTTTCTTCCTTCAAAGTAGATGTAAAAGATAAAGGAACTGCCTATGAGATAAAAGCTGACTTGCCGGGTTTTGAAAAAGAAGAGATCCGCTTGTCTTATCAAGATCAATGTTTGACGATCTCGGCAGAGAAAGAAGAATATAAGCAAGCGGAAACGGAAAGGTATATTTGCCGCGAACGGCACCATGGCAAGCTGGAACGTTCTTTTTACGTTGATGATATTGCTGAAGATAAAATAAAAGCTGAATTTAAAGAGGGCGTGTTGACGGTCATTTTGCAAAAGATAACGACAATCGCCGATCACAAGAAGATTCCGATAGACTGATTTTTGTTGATAATGGCAGTGAAGCACCAAAACAAGGCGTGTTTTGCTGCTAATTTTTTATTTTTACCAGAGTGTTTTTAGCATGTAAAAATATGTTAAAATATAGAGGCTGTCGAATTATTATGGTGGTTAGCAGGATTTTTG
>CBDTTM010000150.1:0-6533 GCA_965363355.1 uncultured Selenomonadaceae bacterium
GGGGGATCTGGCTGCACGCATTAGTAGGGGGGGGATTGATCCAAACGAACAAGAGCTATTAAAAAACAATCTAGTTTTCTCCGCACGATTTTTTGATTCGTATTTACAAACAAAATTAGACGAAGACCTTGACCCGTATTTGACGCTTTTAGGAGCCGCCTCTTACTACCTATGCGACCTTCCAGGCAGCGCCTCAGTTTTAGCAAAAAAACTAGGTGATGATTGTCCGGATTTGGGCGGTGAAGGCTTAGAGGATTTATTGCTCTGGCTATTGCAAGCCGATCTTTCCACTTACTTTGAGGATTGGCCTGGCGATTTTGGCGGGTTGGTGGAAGACATTTCGCAAACCGTGATAATTTTTTTTGAGGAAGGATCGGGCAAGGAGTCTTTAATTGAGTTAACCAAGCATCTTAGGGCTAGAGTTTATGATATGGGAAGTCCCAGGCAACTTTTATTAGGGGACATCATCACAGCAATTCTAAACAAAAAAATACAAAACTCTTGCTGGATTTCTCTTCCCAAATATTCAGAACTATCAGTAGAAGCATGGGCTTCAGCTATAAAAAAGAAAACTTTTATTAAAGAGCTATGGCCAGCACAGCACCTTTTGGGCCATAAAGAAGTCCTTAAAGGTAAATCTGCTGTGATTCAAATGCCCACTAGTGCTGGAAAGACCAAGGCGATTGAACTTATTCTCAGGAGTGCATTTCTTGCGAATAGAGCGTACTTGGCAGTTATCGTTGCTCCTTTTAGAGCTCTTTGTCATGAAATAAAAAACAATCTTGCTGAAGCGTTTCACAATGAACGGGTAAAGATTGATGAGTTCTCTGATGTTTTACAAATGGATGTTCTCACGATTGATCCCGCCGATATCCCACCGATTCCTGATGAATTGCTCAAAGCTCTCCTAGCTAATTTTGATATGGACGATTTTGAAGGGCATAAGCAGGTGATTGTCGTCACTCCTGAAAAGCTGCTTTACGTCCTTCGACATGCGCCTGCACTAGCATCTCACATTGGCCTTGTGGTCTTTGATGAGGGGCATCAATTTGATAGTGGCACAAGAGGAATAACCTATGAACTGCTCTTGACCTCACTTCGTTTCAAACTGCCTGAAGGGGCACAAAAGGTACTGGTTTCTGCTGTAATAAATAATGCTGAAGACGTTGGGCAATGGCTGAACCATGATGCTAATGTCGTTGAAGGGCGTAACCTGAGCCCTACATTCCGAACAGTTGGCTTTGCTAGTTGGCTCGATGTATTAGGCAGAATTGAATATGTCGATGCACAAGAGCCAAATCAAAATGATTTTTTTGTTCCAAGAGTGATTGAAGCTCTTCAACTCAATAAAAAGGGGAATGAAAGGGCTGCCCGAATTTTTCCCAAAAAGACAGAGGGGCAAGAGGTAGCTCTGTACTTGGGCCTAAAACTCGCAGGTAATGGAAGCATTGCAATATTTTGCGGAAAGAAGGCGACAGCAACAAAAATTTGCGAAAGGGCTGTAGACATATTTGAGCGGGGTGTCACCCTTGCCCCACCCATATCCTATTCAAATGCTGAAGAGATATCTAGACTTGTAAATCTGCATATAGCTAATCTTGGAGAAGACTCAGCAATCACAAAAAGTGCTGCACTTGGTGTCTTTTCGCACCACGCAAATATACCACATGGAATTCGCTTAGCCATTGAGCATGCTATGCACGAAAACCTTGTGCGTGTTGTGGTGTGTACGTCAACCCTTGCCCAAGGCGTGAATTTACCACTCCGCTACCTTGTCGTAACCAGCGTGTATCAGGGCAGAGACACTATAAAAGTTAGAGATTTCCACAACCTGATTGGTCGTGCTGGCCGGGCTGGAATGTACACTGAGGGGAGTGTTCTTTTCGCTGATCCTACTGTTTATGACAACAGGAAAAAAAGGATAGAGGGGAGGCAATGGCGACTCATCAAGTCTCTTTTAGACCCAAAAAATTCAGAGCCTTGTATAAGTACTTTGTTGTCGATCTTTGACCCCCTGACAAGTGATGATGGGAAAACTCCCCTCCGTATGGAGGCACTTGAGTTTGCTTCAGCATACCTGAGCGAACAAGAACTTGTCTTCAACCGTGCAAAAAGTATTGCTGGAGCACACGGAGATAAAGGATTTTCAGTCTCTGGCCTTGAGTATCAAATGACGCAAAAAGTGAATTTGATAAATGCAGTCGAAAGTTTCTTGCTTGCTCATTGGGACGAGGTAGAGGGAGGTTTTTCTGAAGCAGATATTTCTCATCTTGCAGAAAGTACTCTCGCATATTTTTTGGCAGATGAAAGCCAAAAAGGTAATATTAAAGAATTATTTAACACGATTGCAAAGAGCATTTCATCAAACGTCACAGAGCCAAACAGAAGAAAGGTTTATGGACGAACCCTTTATGGGCTCCAAGGGGCAGCAGCCATAGAGAATTGGGTTCACGAAAACATTGAGTCCTTATTAACGGCAGTAGAAGACTCAGAATTTATCGAACTTATTTGGCCCTTACTCCATTCACATATCACAAATGGGATATTTAAAAAGCTTGACCGCGCAGACGCACAGCAGCAGGCCATGAAAATGTGGCTAACAGGTGAACCATTTTTTGCTATTTTGGCTTCCGTGCAAAATTTGGGCGCAAAGTTGATCTGGGGAAGTCAGCGAAGAGATTTCACGACAGATCACATTGTCGAACTTTGCGAATCTGGGTTCGCATATGATGGAGCCCTTCTTATAGGTTCTATTTGTGAAATGATTGATTTGATCGAAGTTCAAGATAGCAATGATTTGATTCATCGGCTGCACATATTCCAAAAGCGGATAAAGTATGGCCTTCCAACAGAGGCTGCTATTGCTGTCTACGAATTAGGCTTTGCGGATCGCGTAATAACCCAAAAATTGGCTGAAAACCTGGGGCTTGCAGGTGCTGTAAAAACAAAGACGGCTAAGGAAATCAAGAAACGCCAAGGTGATGCCATAGAAATTCTTAGTGAGTACCCAGCTTATTTTCAGATGAGACTAAATGACCTTATAGATGGCACTCGCTAGTCATCCTATGTGCAGTTGAGAGCCACATTGCTCAGCTAGGAAAGACAAAACTGCTTTTGTCTGTCAGGAAAAAGTTAATCAAATCCATTTTAGTGACTTTCTCGCCGCCGCCTTTTTCATGCTTTGAGCAGAAACACTCAGAAAAATTTCTACCACATTTCATGCAAATTGACTCTTCAATAATAGTTGCAAATGTTAAATCGATAACTCCAGTATTCCATATTCCAGCAATAGATTCGTTTTTTGTCTTTGCGTATACTATATTCCCTTTGATTTCTATTTCTAGGTCATCAGAGGGGATATGCCAGCGATAAAATTTAAACATGTCTAATGAACTAAGCATATTTTCAGAAGTTGCGGAAATATGCCCTGGCTTTCTTCTAAGTGAATCATATACGCCTTTTGTAAAGTTTTTCATTTGTGTTTCCTTAGGCACAGAAAAACCAAAAGAATTTAAAAAAGAAAATAACTCATCAGTACTACCAGTTAAGGATATTTGCAAAAATCTATCTGAATGCTCAACGGCAATGTTAAAAGATATTTGGCGCTCACTTCCTTTCGTCAAATGCACATATTCATTAAAGCAGCGCAATATTCGGTTTGCATTTTTAACAGCTTCATGACCTTTAGATACGATAAGAGGAAAATGAACATACATATCCTCGAAAGCGACAAATTTTGGATCTTGCCTTGAAAAGGTATAGGGAATTTTATTTGCTATCAATTTCTTTATAATTTCACGCGCTTCAGACTCTATGTAACAAAATGAAGTGTCTTTCCTTGTTGCAAATTCATTTACACAAATAACTATGTCATCAGGCTGGTAAAAAGTATCTTTATCCAAGTACGAGAGGAAAACTTTTACCCCACTTAGCTTGCGTGGAAGCTTGATCTCATTTGGTAATGTTTTAACATTTTGATGTTTGCTACTATTTTTGGAGGGCTCTGTGATTCCTAAAAAACTACCCGGTAGAGGATTGTCGCGAAAATAGTGGCATATTAATTTTTTCCACAACGCAACATTAATAGGCTCCTCCAATCTCCAGAGTTTACAATAGAGAGTATTTTTCTCAACCTGATCAAGCTCTTTGTCCAATCTATTAACCATGTCCTCATAGCCATAGACTCTTACGGCACCATCAAGATGGTTTGGCGTACTGCCGTCTTCGGCCATATGTGAGTGGCAATAGCGACAACCAAATGAATCTGTTCTTTCATAGGCAATATTCTCATCAATAATTTCTTCACACTCAAAAGTAACCTTATTGCTACGCATATACCATGAAAATTCTGTTTGCGTTATGCTATGAAAGTCGTGCAATATTTCGTTTGATTTTTTTGTTACCTTGCCCATTGTTATATCAATTGTCTCAGTTGCTTCGATATTTTGCCAAAATTCACTCTCCACTGTAGCCATATAGGTATCACGCAGAGCGATTACATCTGGATCAATTAAAATATGCGCAGTTGAATGTTTTTTTGCAATAGACTGAAATAACGCCAAAAACTGCGTATTCATAGAATTGAGTCGTGAAAACCCACGGCGAAACCAATGGCTGGCAAAAATAATATACTTCCTATCTAATTCAAACACGCCTGGAGCTATGGGCTTCAATTCTGAAAGCGGAATTAGTCCTGTTCTTTTATCTTTTTGGCTTAGCTCAAAAAGTTTTGGATATGACCTATAAACTATCCCTTTATCTAGGACGCCAATCGCCCCAAAGTTACAAAAAATTGCATCTGGAGACATGAACGATTTAAACTGTTCAGTTAACGCTTTTTTATATTGCTTATCTATTCGCCTGAAGAATAGGTTATCAAAATATTCTTGAGCTTTTTCAGAAATTATAGACTGAGAATACTGGTCGTCTGCATAAAAAACTCTCCCCAAAAGAGTCACCGCATCACGCTCGAACAACAGCCCCTCTCCCTGAGTCCATGCTATTGGCTTGTGAGTGTTGTGCGTTTTACAGCTTTGAACTCCTTCTTGCCAAGATTGCTCAAGTGCCTGACTCAATACTTCAGGAAAAAAGCTGCGGCCAGAATGGTTGCCTTGATTGGTACTCAGTTCTATATGCTTTGCTATTTTCATCTACAGACCTCAGTAGGAAGATATTTTTTGATGATATAATATTCTTGGGAAAAGACAAAAGTGGATGCTTAGAGCTTGGCTTATTTATTTTAGCATGTAATAACAATAGATTACACGACAGTATAATGATTTATCTATTATTCTCTTCACTGGCCGCGCCGAAGGCGCGTGTCTTTCTCTCTTTGTTGCTGCCCCTTTAATTATGGTAGATTCGCCACAATAAGATGGATAAGCCCAGATAGTCTTATAAAGCTGGCTTCCTTCCTTATCTCTTTTCTTATTTTTTTGCCTCTTGGTTTTATGCGCGACACCTACGGGCCAACCATGCGACATTTATTTTGTGTGGTGCGGGCATAGCAGGGGAGAAAATCCCCTTCACGGCAAATTCTGATCGGTAAATGCGATTTTGACATGGCAGGCAGGGCCAAGAAAGGCCCGAAAGTCGGGAAAACCCCATGCGGTCAGACTCGCAAGCTCTGCTATGCGTATCTGCCGGGGCTGTAGTCGGCGGGCAATCCGAGTTCCGCATTTGTTCGTCGGCGGCACTCGTCTGGATCGAGGTCGGCAATCATGTATTTCGCGCACGTCATGTTCCAGCGCCGTGTTTCTTCATCACGCTTTTCTTGCTCTGCGCGTGAGCGTTGGGGCTTGAAGGTAAACGAGTTGCGAAGCCCTGTGGTCATTCGCCGCATCAAGTCAGATACTTTGCGGTGAGCCTTCATGGCCTTGCGATGTAGCCTGCTGCTGGCCCTGGCCCTTTCCCTCTGGATCATTGGGCCAAGATTCAGAAATTCAAAAAAGAGCGTGGTTACAACGCGAATGGCCCGCAATCCCACATAATCGCCCTGGTCGTTGATGGCGCGGGGCTGCTGCACCTTCATAAAGCCAGCCTCTTTCAGCAAGGCTATGGCCCGTTCACAACGCCGTTGGCCGATACCGGAGTCTCGGACGATGGTTCGCATATCTATGTCGATAAAGCCGTTTTCCAGCGTGGGCGTTCCAAGGCAGAGGGAAGCAAGGTCAAGGTGGGACAGGATTGTTTCAATGACGATCTGGCAAGCCTCCCTGCGTTCTGAGCGCGTTTTCCGGTGCGGGTGAGATTGGAGCAGCTTGCATTTTTTTGGGTGATAGTACCATGCCTTTGCCCGCTCTGCGGCCAGTGAGAGGATGCGCGGTAATCCGCCTTTGCCTTTCCTGATTGGTTTGGCCGGGGAGAGGTTGGGACGCCGGGGATCATGCCCGCAACGATTACCGGATGGCGTCATTATGCGCCTCCGGCTTTCCTACCCGATACGGGTAGGATGTGGGGTAGGATGATGCCCTTACGCTCCAGGGTAGGATAAGGGTAGGATGAACCCCTAAAAAACGGAACGGGGATTTTCG
>CBDTTM010000151.1:0-6381 GCA_965363355.1 uncultured Selenomonadaceae bacterium
TAAACATAAGCTTTATTGCCATTTTTTATAAAAATTTAGTTATTGAAGAAGAAAAGTGTAAACTTTTTTTTCGAAAGAATTGCTACTTGTGTCAATGATTGATACAATATAGAATACAGAACTATTGTGTCGCGGTATTTTATGGAAGAAAATGACTGCATGTTTAGGAGGATGTCATAATGATTAGAGAACATCGTAGCAGAGAAAAGCTGGAGGGCTACTATAAGAAATACGTAGAAGAAGGGATGCTAGATCCCAACGTACATCCGTGGGTAGCAGAATCCTGGCAGAAAAGCCATGCTTTACAGATAGGCACGGAAAAGATGTCGACAGAGCAACGGCTTTCAGCAAAAGAATTGGAAGATGCACAGAAAAAAAACAGCAATGCCATTGATTACTTGGGCGTTTTTGTTGAAGATATACGTGAATTTTTTCAAAAGTATAATTTGAGCCTATTGCTTGTTGATGCCGATTGCATGGTGCTTAAAAGCTATTCGCTGCCGTTTTATCAGAAAACTCCGGGGGAAATCGAAGGTGCTCGCGTCGGAATCGAAGATGTAGGAACATCAAGCATCAGTATTGCCTATGAAAGAAAAATGCCTTTTTGGCTGTTTGGACCGGAAATGTGGGTCAAAGAGTGTCAGGCTGGAGATGCGTGTTCGGCGCCGATCCTAGTTGGCGGTGAGCTGGTTTATGTGCTGACTTTAGTGTCAAGCGATCATGAATCATTGCCGCAAGATGCAGTTATTTCCCTGTTGTTGACGATGAAGAATGCTTTAGAGCTCCACCTTCGCCAGTCACTGCGCATAAAAGCACAGGAAACAATTTTGGATGCAACGCCGTTTGCTGTATATCATGTGATGCCAGGCGGTGACGTTGCTTATGCCAATAAATTAGGGCTAAAGCGTTTAGCTGGCATTGGTGCCAAGAATAAAAAAGATCAGCCGTACATGAATTTGAATGATGTTGTGCTCAATTATCGTCATACACCAATATACAAAGGGTTTACGGGAGTTCCATCGTATAATAAAGAAGTTACCTGGATAACAAAGGCCAAGACTTATGAAGATATCACGACGGTCGTTCCTTTTGAACGAGACTCAGATCAGGCTGTTAGCAGCGTTGTTGCCGTATCGATGCCAATTGAGGATTTGCGTACATTAGTGGCACATGCTGCTGGATATACAGCCAAATACAGTCTCAATTCTATGGTGGGTGATGGTTCCGCTTTTGCGGCGATCAAGGATAAGGCAGCTAGAGTTGCCCGTAATAAAAATCATGTGCTCTTGCAAGGCGAATCAGGAACAGGCAAGCAGCGCATGGCTCATGGCATACACCAAGCCAGCCAAAGGGCAGCAGGACCGCTCATATCAATTCGTTGCGGCGATGCTACGCCGGAACTTTTGGAACAAGAACTTTTTGGCGTAGTGCTGTCACCAGATGTCAGCCATCCAGGTAAGTTGGAGTTGGCCAGTGGTGGGACTTTATTTATGGATGAAATCGAAAAATTGCCAAAATCAATCACACTTTCTTTATCTAAAGCTTTGCAACAACAAAAAATGCGCCGTCTCGGAGAGGCTGTTGAACGCCCAATCGATGTTCGCATCATCGCTGCTTGCGATAGTGATTTGAAACGTTTGGCTGAACGAGGTTTATTTGAAAAAGAATTTTATGAGATATTATCGAAGAGCGTGCTTCGTGTTCCGGCGCTTAGAAGTCGGCGCGAAGATATTCCGGTGCTGGTAAATCATATTTTGCTTGAATTGGCCCAGCAGCATCAGATGCAGGAAAAAGTTGTTTCACCTGAGGCTATAGATATATTGAAAAAATATGACTGGCCAGGAAATATCAAACAGCTTCAGGGTGTTTTAGAATATGCGTTTTTCAATACAGCTGAAAATACGATTGGTTCAGAAAACATCAATTTGATGGGAGATATCAAACCAGATAATAAATGGAAAGAAGATAAAGACGTGTTTGTCAAAGCGTGGCAGGCTGCTGGCGGCAATGTGAGCCGTTTGGCGAACTTACTTAATGTCAGCCGTGTGACACTTTATCGGTATCTCAAGAAATATGAATTAGAAAAGTAAGAATTAAAGGGGTCGTGAAATTTGCGTTTACGGAAGAAGCCTTGGATTGATGAGGCGATTTTAGATTTTAAGGATTTTGTTTATGATAAAAGCCAGGTTATTGGGGAAGAGAAAAAAGGCCAGTGGAATACACTTTTTGGACGCACTGCCGATTTACATGTGGAACTAGGAACGGGCAAAGGTGATTTTATCAGCCAGATGGCACAGCGTCATCCGGAAATAAATTTTATCGGCATCGAAGCCCAGCAGGATGTTCTTTTCTATGCAGCAAAAAAAGTAAAAGAACTGGAATTGACCAATGTCCGTTTATTGACTTTTGATATCAATAACATTGAAAATATTTTCAATTCCGGTGAAGTGACTCGTTTTTATGTGAACTTTTGTGATCCGTGGCCGAAGGCAAAACACGCAAAGCGCCGGCTGACACATGTTCTCTTTTTGGAAAAATACCGGACGCTGCTGCAGGCTGGTGGCAAGCTGTTTTTCAAGACAGACAATAGGCCGCTATTTGATTTTTCCTTGGAACAATTCGCTGAAGCGGGCCTTGCGGTTGATGCACTGAGCTTTGATTTGCATAATAGTTCGATGACCGATAATATCATGACCGAATATGAACGCAAATTCAGTGGCTTTGGCGAAAAAATCAATCGATGCGAAGTCGTTTTTCCTTGATAGACAGCAGAGGAGGTCTTTTCTATGGTGCCACTGCGCCAACGGTTTTGGATTAGCGACATGGAAGCGGTGCTGGCCATCATGGTCATACTGATTATCTTAGGTACGATCAATATATTCAGTGCAAGTTTTATCGTGGCGGAAACGCAATATCATAATCCTTATTTTTTCTTGATGCGGCAGCTGCTTAGCCTTGGTATTGGAATCCTAGCCCTTATATTTTCGATACGCCTTGATTATCATCATTGGCGCAAACTGATTCCTTTTGTCATGGTGTTTACGATAGGCGCTTTACTGGCGGTACTTCTTGTCGGCGTGGAAGTCAACGGTTCTAAACGTTGGCTCGGACTTGGGTTCATGCAGTTTCAGCCTTCTGAGATGGCCAAACTGGTATCGATTGTCATGGCGGCAGCTTACCTTGGACCGCGTATCGATCGTAATCAAAAAATCACGCTAAAGAATATACCGGCGGTTATTTTTGTGGTCATGGCAGTATTAGTAGAGCTTCAGCCAGATATGGGGACAATGCTTTTGGTGCTTGGCATACCGATGCTCATGTATATATTGGCAGGGATGGAGACCAAGTGGGTCAGCATGCTGGCCTGCGCCGGTGCCGTCATGGTGATTTTGTTGTCATTTTTGCAGCCGTATCGACTAGAGCGCATCAAGACATGGTATGATCCATGGCAGTACCAACAAGATCAGGGATACCAGACAGTACAGTCCATGTCAGCCATCGGTTCGGGTGGATTCTTGGGCATGGGGCTTGGTAAAGGTGTGAGCAAATATTATTATTTGCCGGAAGCACATACGGATTTTGCCTTCGCGATTTTTTGCCAAGAAAATGGGTATGTCGGAGCGTTCTTTATGTTCTTTTTACTTGTGGCATTAGCTATCTACAGCGGTAAGATAGCCAATCGCGCGGTTGATGGCTTTGGCCGGATGCTGGCAAGCGGCGTACTCATTCTGATTGTCGGGCAGGCCGTGGCGAATATTTCTATGGTAGTTGGCCTGATACCAGTTGTAGGTGTGCCGCTTCCCTTTATCAGTTATGGAGGAACCTCGTTGATCCTCAATATGGTCGGGATAGGATTATTGGTCAATGTAGGCTCTTATGCCTCGAAACATCCGGTAGAAGCGAAAGCTCCTGTTATTGAAGAGATGCCGAGGCATCGATTGCGCTTGGTCAAAAAATAATATAGATGTGTTTGTCAGTATAAATTTTTTGAACTAAAGTTTAGAATTTCAGACTATAAAAAACAGCTATTTTTGTGGAGACCACAGAAATAGCTGTTTTTTATAGTCTATGTATTGGTGAAAAGCAATGACTACCAGGCGCTTGGAGTCATCGGCGTAATGACGCCGAAGGTGTAGCCACGATCTTTAAATGTTTTGATGATGGCAGGCAAAGCCTTTACGGTTTCTTCGTGGTTGCTGGAAGAGTGCATCAGAATTATCGCATGCGTAGCTAGAAAAGGCCTAGCGTCGATTTGGCTGATGACGTTATCGATGAAATCCTGTGCGATTGGATGGTTGGGTGCAGCATCGGCAGTACTGATGTTCCAGCCGTATTCAAGGTAACCGTTTTTTACTAGGGCGCTGGTAAAAGCGTGGGTAAAGTGTCCCGTAGTTCCGCCGGGAGCTCGAGTAATGAGAGGGCGGACACCGAGAATTGAAAATAAGATATCATCGGTTTGCTGCATTTGATTGATATAGGCAGCGGAACTTATGTAAAGTTTTTTGTAATCGTGGTCGTAGCTATGGTTACCAATGGCGTGCCCTTCTGCGTACATTCGTTTTATCATATCTGGATACAAAGCAGCTTTTTGGCCGAGAACAAAAAAAGTTGCTTTGATGTCGGCTTTTTTTAATAGATCGAGTATGGCAGGCGTGTTTTTATCATCAGGGCCATCATCGAAGGTCAGATAGACGATCTTGTCTTCTTTATAGGGTTTGATCGAAGGCAGAACTAGCGGCAGACCGAGCTTTTTTCGTTCGGCAATTGTATGGCGATCGTATACGGGCTGCGTTGGGGTTGCTGTTTCGAGATTGGAAAAATCATCATTTGCAAGTAAAGGATCTAGTTTTGGCACTGGTTTTGGATTTTCTTTTGCTGGAGCGGTCTGTTGGGGATTGTTGGCAGGTGGCGTAGATTCTTTTGCAATGGAAGAGCAGCCAGTTGTCAAGAAGAGCAGCAAGAAACTATAAAACAGGAAACGATATATTTTCATGAATATCCTCCTAAAAAGCAAGTCTTTGCTTTTATTTTAGCACATTGCGTTTTATTTTTCAGACTAAATAACGTATAATAAGAGGAATACGAGTATAGGGAGGTTGTTATATGGCAGAGAATAGGCAAAAGCGAATTGCATTGATCAATGATATTACGGGCTTTGGCCGTTGCTCTATTGCGGTTAGCTTACCGTTGATTTCTGCACTGAAAGTACAGGCTTGTCCTATGCCTACAGCAATTTTGTCAGCGCATACAGGATTTTCTGAGCATTATATGGATGACTACACCGAACACATGCGGCCGTATATGGAAAATTGGCGGGCGCTTGATATAAAATTTGATGGTATTTGCACAGGCTTTTTAGGCTCAGCTGAACAGATCAACATCGTGATTGATTTTTTGAAGATGTTCAAGACGTCAGAGACGATGATATTGATGGATCCGGTTATGGGGGATCATGGGAAAATATATTCGTCCTATACGCCGGAGATGTGCCAAGGAATGAAACGATTGGTTGCTTATGCCGACCTTTTGACACCTAATCTTACAGAAACATGTCAGTTGCTAGGCCTGCCTTATCCGAAAGATGGTTTGGCCAATCAATCACAGTTAGAGTCTATGGCGAAGCAGCTTTGTTCTATGGGACCGGGCAGAGTCGTCATCACAGGCCTTTCAGAAGGGGACCAGCTCCATAATTTCATTTATGAAAAAGGCAAGCCGAGCCATATTGTCAGTGTTTCGAAGATAGGCGGTGATCGTTCGGGAACCGGCGACGCTTTTTCGGCAATCGTAGCTGGCAGCATAGTAAAAGGTGAAGATCTTACCGCTGCGGTGCAAAAAGCTGCTGATTTTATCAGCAAATCTCTAGCTTATACAGTGAAACTAGGACTTCCTTGGAATTATGGAATTTGCTTTGAAGAATTTTTGACCGAGCTGAAATAGGAGGAATAATAAAATGATCGTATATACATTTTCTAAACAGCATACATATATTGATTTTGCCGCCAGTGTAAAAGAAACACCGGAAGGGCTGCGGACAGCCTATATAAATATTACGAATCAATGCAATTGTGCCTGTACTTTTTGCCTGCGCCAATTTAAAGAAATGGCAAAGGAAAACACACTTTGGCTTGAAGCTGAACCGACAGCAGCACAAATTATTGAAAATCTTGAGCAGCAGGATTGGTCGCTTATCAGAGAAATCGTGTTTTGTGGTTTTGGGGAACCAACACTTCGTCTTGAAGTATTGCTTGAAGTCATGCGTTATGTAAAAGAAAAAATGCCACAGATGAAAACTCGACTAAATACGAATGGTCTCAGCGATATGGAATACAAAAAAGAGACGGCAGTCCTTTTTGCTGGCTTGCTCGATACCATATCCATCAG
>CBDTTM010000152.1:0-6355 GCA_965363355.1 uncultured Selenomonadaceae bacterium
CTCCCGTAGGACCACCACCAACACAGACAAAAGTCAGCATGCGTCTTCTAGCAGCCCCATCATCTGATTTATCGGCTCTTTCAAACATATGAAGCACATGGTTTCTTATATGAAGAGCTTCTGATAACGTCTTCATTCCATAAGCATACTGCTCTACGGACTGCAAACCAAAATAATTTGTTGTCGCTCCAGCTGCCAAAATCAAATAATCATACGAAATCTCCCCATGATTTGTCACAACACGTTTATTAGCAGCATCAAAACTGATAACCTTAGCCATAAAAAATTCCACATTTTTGTGTTGCCGAAAAAACGCCCGGATTGGATACGCTATTTCATCTTCTGACAAAATAGCCGTAGAAACCTGGTATAGCAATGGCTGGAATAAATGAAAATTATGACGATCAATCAAGATAACATCCACATCCATTTTTGCTAGGAGTTTCGCCGCTTTTATGCCGCCAAACCCGGATCCGACAATAACGATTCTTTTTCTTTTTTCTGACATTACCTTTCACTCCCTGCCTTTATTAATTTACATAATTTTCTAATATTTAATCGCAAACATTCCCTGTTTTTACTGACAAAATGAACTTCTCGCCTACAATTCCATTATAGGCGAAAAATTCCAAAAGCGCAATCGAAAGAGCTTCAATAGCGTTTACGTTTGACGGATGAGGGATATCCTAATTGTTCCCTGTATTTCATGACTGTACGACGTGATATTTTCATTGCGTTCTTCTTCAATAAATCACTTAATTGTTGATCGCTCAATGGTTTTTGCGGATTCTCTTGCGCAATCAAATCTTTGATTGCCAGCTTTACCTGCCCAGCAATCAGCTCTTCGCCTTCAATATCACTACCGATATTTGCCGTGAAGAACTTTTTAAGGCTGACAATGCCCCTTGGCATTTCCATGTATTTATTTGCTACCGCGCGGCTAACGGTCGATTCATGCACATTGACTTTTTCCGCAATATGTTTCATCAGTAGTGGTTTCAAATGGGCTGGACCTTTATCAAAAAACTCTTGTTGCTGCCTGACTATTTCCGTGACAACATTAAACAAGGTTTGCCGCCTTTGCTCAATGCTTTTAATCAGCCAAACCGCCGAATTTACTCTTTGTTCAATATACTTTTTAGTTGACTCATCAAAATTATTGCCACGTCGATAAGTCGAATTGATATTGAGACGTGGAATGCCGTAATCATTGACCAAAACCACATATTCTCCGTCAATTTTACGAACGACAACATCCGGAACAATATATTCTGAATGATTGCCACCATATGAACTTCCCGGTTTGGGATTCAACTGACGAATGATATCGACTGCCGCCTGAACATCTGCCAAAGAGCAGTCTTCCACCTCAGCTATGTTCCTAAAATGCGCATCAGCGACAGCATCCAAGTGCTGGTCCAAAATAGCTGCAATCAAGCCTTTGTAAATACCTTGCTGTTTAGCCTGTATTTTTAAACATTCACGTAAATCTCTTGCCCCTACTCCGGCCGGCTCAAAAGAATGGATGACATGCAAAACTTCCTCAATTTTAGCTTCAGCAACCTTCATCGCTGTCGCCATCTCCTGAACAGATACATTTAAATAGCCGCGATCATCGATCGAGCCAACAATATATTGAGCAATTTTCTTCTCAGTTCCTGAGGCAAAAGCAAAATTGACCTGTTCCATCAAAATTTCTTCCAAACTCTCCATAGGAACAGCCACTGCTTCAAAACTTTGCTGAACTTCTTTTTGCAACGGCTTTCTCGGTTCATCATCTCCCAAATAATTACCCAGTGCAGCTATTTCTTCAATACTATAACGATCTGTAATTTTTTCATTATTCTCAGGTTCCGATGATGTTTCTTCCATTTCCAAAGCAGGGTTTTCCAAATATTCTTTTTCAATTTCTGAGCGTAAATCTTGTGCCGATAGCTGCAAAATCTGTATTGCCTGTTGTAATTTTGCAGTCATCGCCAGTTTTTGCCCCAAATTCAAGCTTAAACTTTGTTCCATATCAGACCTCAACTGCTTTCCAAACTAAAACTTCACTCCAGCGGAGCAACTGCAGCAGCTATCGCTGCCCCCAAACCAGATCCGCCGTTTTCTAAAACCAGATCGACTTTCGCTGCAGACTCTCCTAAAATTTCATAAAGGGCTTTTTTCATATACTCAGCAACGCCTGGTACTTTTTCATAAACTGACCCATCAATTGCAATATTCTGTTTCCTTACGTCCGCATCATCAAGATGCCAAATGATCCCAGCATAAGTTGCCGCCACGAGCCTAGCTGAACGAGAAATAATCGCAACTGCTAAGTCCTTGACTAAAGAACATTGTTCTTCCGAAAGATTTTTTTGTGTTTTTTTCGATAAAAGCAACTGCGTTGCCGCATAGCCCAGACTTTCATCAGCAAGAATCGTTGAAATATCTATGCTGCTGAACTCATATCTCTCATCACTTTCAAAGCCTTTGGCCAGGCACAATGCAAATAGTTCGCCGATATAACGGCCCGAAACCATTTTTTCTAAACGTTGCTCACCTGGTTTTTCTGATGCTTGATCTAAAATACGATCATACGTATTGAGCATCAATTTATTGAAAGCCCCGGACTCCAAGTTAATGACCATCGGTGCGCGAGCTTCGTCACGATAAGATTCGAGATAACACGTATTATGCCCCGTGGCATGAATCGAACCAATATATGTAGCTTCCTGCTTATAAGCCGCTGCCAAAAGAACTGCTACCGTATCGTTGATTACCGCCACTGGTTTCACATTAGAAAGACCATTTCTCTGCAATGCGTCTTTCAATAAGTCATTGACGACTTTTCCAATTACGCCCTTCGTAGCAAATTCTTTTGTCCATACAATGAGCTTTGCATTGTAAAGATTCGTCTGTTCGGATGGAAATGAAAACGTATGGCCGAGTAAGTACGTTTTATCATGATCCTCATCAATGGCTTCATCGATCAAACCCGCAATAAAATCAAATAAATCTTCAGCAACAGCTTCAGCTCCGACAAAATCATATACGCCAGGAACCGTCAATGGTTTTGCTACTTTTTTCAAAATAGAGAATTTCCCTTGCCCATCAAGGCGGATTTTTAATACTCTCACGTTGGTTCCACCAAAATCAAGGGCCAAGTATTCGCCCTTTTCTGCTCCACTTGGCAAACCCACATAGGATTTGAGCATTTTTAGAGATGAATCCTCACTCCCATTAAGTCCCGCCTTGATATCATACCGAAAACTTGCCGCAATATCTTGTAATGCCACCTGGTTTAAAGTAAATTCATGGATTATTTCTTTAAATCTTGCATTGTCCAAAACAATAGCCTCCCCGATCAGTATTTTATTAGGTTCCTGCGATAAAATAATTTATGCTTGCGATTGATGATCTTTGGGAATGACTTCCAACCAATATCCATCTGGATCTGCTATAAAATAAATCCCCATTTCTTTGTTCTCATAACAAATGCACCCCATATCTTCATGCAAAGCATGGGCCGCAGCAAAATCATCGACCATAAAAGCAATATGTGTCTCATTTTCACCTAAATCGTATTTTTCCTTACGATCATGTAAATAAGTCAGCTCTAGCTCATGTGATGTTTGCCCTTTATCGCCCAAATAGACAAGCGTAAAGGCACCTGCTACATCTTTACGTCTTACCTCTTTTAGTCCCAAAGCCTTTTCGTAAAAAGCCAATGATTTTTCTAAATCCAAAACATTGATATTATTATGCAAAAATTTAAAATTCATTTTAAACACATTCTCCTCTATTTATATAGTAAGACAAGGCATTGTTTTCGGCAACGCCTGCCTCAGTTCCTGCTTTAAGATTCCTGTTCAGCTATTTCTTCAAGATATGCCCATCGATCCATCAGCATCGACAATTTCTCATCCAAACGCTCTTGTTCTTTTGCCAAATCATTAAGGCGCCCATAATCGGTCGCAGCTTCTGCCATTTGAAGCTTCACCACTTTGAGTTCGCCTTCCGTACTGGCTATTACACCTTCGATTTCAGCATATTCACGCTGTTCCTTAAACCCTAAACGTTTTGGTGTTTCTACTTTCTTACTTTGTTTCACTTCATTTATAAGAATATTCTTCGTTGTATCATCGGCCACATTTTCCTCTGCTGCCTTTTCTTTTGCCGCTTGGCAAATAGACTGATAATAAGAATAACCTCCTGGATATTGCTGAAGTACACCGCCTGCTTCATAGGCAAACACTTTTTGTGCCAAACGATCAACAAAAAAACGGTCATGGGAAACAAAAACAATGGCCCCATTAAAATTATCAATGAAATTTTCCAATATTGCCATTGTCTGTAAATCAAGATCATTCGTCGGCTCATCGAGCAATAAGACATTAGGCTCGCTCATCAATATCCTAAGCAGAAAAAGCCTTCGCTTTTCCCCCCCCGACAACTTCGCGATTGGCATCCATTGCAATTCCGAAGAAAACAAAAATGTTTCCATCAACTGCACCGCACTGAGTTTCGATCCATCTGCCATCGTAATGAAATGCGCTGCTTCTCTAATGTATTCTATAGCACGCATCCGCTCATCCATATCTATATTTTTTTGCGAAAAATAGCCTATTTTTACCGTCTGCCCTATTTTGACTGTGCCACTGGTCGGCTCAATTTTCCCTGCAATAAGATTCAATAAAGTAGTTTTTCCTGAGCCGTTCGGCCCGATGATTCCCACACGATCATTTCGCAAAAGTACATAAGAAAAGTCTTTGATGAGTTTTAACCCATCCACTTCATAATTGACATTTTCAATCTCAATAACCGTTCGTCCAAGTCGACTACCGCCTAAGCCTATTTCAACACTAGACTTGCTTAAGTCCACTTCACGATTTTTCAACTCTTCAAAACGATCGATTCTCGCCTGTTGCTTGGTCGAACGAGCTTGAGCTCCTCGGCGCATCCAAGCAAGCTCTGTACGAAGTATATTTTGCCTTTTTCTTTCTTCCGACTCTTCTCTTTCTTCCCGAGCAGCCTTAAGCTCTAAAAATTCCGTATAGTTTCCACTATACATGTAGGCCTTGCCCTTATCTATTTCCAATATCTTATTGACGACATTATCAAGAAAATACCGATCATGTGTAACCATCAATAAAGCGCCTTTTATTCGCTTTAAATATTCTTCCAACCAAACAATCGTTTCACTATCAAGATGATTGGTCGGTTCGTCGAGCAGTAAAAGGTCGCAAGAGTGAATCAATGCGGTGGCTAAAGCCAGCCGTTTTTGCTGACCGCCGGAAAGGGTTCCCGCTTTTGCTGTAAAATCCAAAATTCCAAGTCTTGTCAAAATCGCTTTCGCGTCACTTTCCATTTGCCAACCGTTAAGTTCATCGATTCGCTGACTTGACCGCATAATGCGCTCTTGGACTTCAACATCGTCAGGATTTCCTTTATTTTCTTCAAGGGCCATTTCATAATCGCGCAAGGCCTTCATCAATGGCTGATCGCCCTTAAAGACCTCCATCAAAACAGTATTTTCAGCAACGAATTCTTTGTCTTGCCGCAGATACTCCATCTGAAGATTGCGCATTTTTATCATATTACCTGAATCCGTGGGCACGACACCGGCAATGGCACGCAGCAATGTTGATTTTCCCGTGCCGTTTACACCGACAATACCAATTTTATCGCCTTCATCAATGCCGAGGCTCATATCCTTAAACAAAGTTTTTTCACCATAGGTCTTTGTCAAATTCTCTATCGTTAAAATCATTTCAAAACTCCTGCTCCATCCAACAGGCCTTAAGACCTGCATATGTTTCTTATTATACCCTGTTTTTCTGCAAAAAAACAGCCCGCCGACAAATGTCGGACGGACTGTTCATGTTTCATACAAAGATCAAGCTTTTTTTACTGGTTCAATATCTTCATTCACCCAAAGTTCATTGTGATGTGCAGCATCGTTGACTTTCATCGTCCCATCACCGAACATGCAAACACATTCATTCCAATTGTATAAACTCAGCGTGATATGCCCAAAAATAACACACAATGTAATGAATAAGCCTAGCACCAAATGAATCAAATCTGCATATTGAGCAATTTCTTTCGGTACAGCTGGCAAAGCTGCATATAAGATCCACCCGCTCACAATAATGAAAATCGTACCGAAAAACACCATGATTCCCATCATTTTCTGACCTGAATTCATTTTGCGCATTGCTGGAACCTCAATGATTTTGCCAAAGAACATCTTTTGTGGATATCCTCCAGAAACCTTCATCCAATCAACATCACTTTTTGTCCAAGTGAAGATTTCACGCCAAAAAGAGATGACTCTTCTGTATTGAAACAAGAAAAAATACACGCAAGACAG
>CBDTTM010000153.1:0-6262 GCA_965363355.1 uncultured Selenomonadaceae bacterium
GATAATAAATTTTAGAGGTGGTATATGATGATGACAGATTTATTGTATGTAATTCCTGCAAATTCTTCAAAAGAAACAATCCTTGATACGCTAAAGGCACACCCAGAAATAAAATTTGTATCCTTGGTAGGGATTGATTTAGCCGGAAATGATACAGATGAAAAAATCCCTATGCACGTATTCTTGAAAGACATCGAAGATTTCTATGCTGGTACTGCAGTACAGACCGATGGATCTTCCGTAGTTTTGACAGGAATCGCTGTACTTAATAACGCCAAGGTCGATATGCCAATTGATCCATCTGTAAATTGGTTTGTTGATTACAATATGGAACATTATGATGAAGAAACGGAAAAACCGGTAGGTACATTACGTATTCCGGCATTCCTCGTACATGAAGGAAAAAGAGTGGATTCCCGTGCAGTTTTGGCTGAAACTCTTACATATGTAAAAGCAGAGCTTTTGAAATTATTCCAAAATCATCCACAAGTTTCAGGTCTTGAACATATCGATGGCAAAGATGTCGAAGATATTTTGTTCACGTCGGCTACTGAATTGGAATTTTGGGTGAAAACACCGCTAGGTGAAGCAGATATCATTGAAATGTCAGCTTCTCAGGTTATGCAGGAACAATATTGGCAGCGTACTCGCGGTGCAGTTCGCACAGCGTTGGAACAATGCGTATTGACACTTGATGCTTATGGCTTGGGCACAGAAATGGGCCATAAAGAAGTCGGTGGCTTAAAAGCACAAATCGATGAAGATGGCAACATGACGCATGTATGCGAACAGATTGAAATCGACTGGAGATTTGCCGATGCTCTGCAGGCAGCTGACAATGAACTGCTCGTTCGTATTTTGGTAAAAGAAATCTTCAGAGAAAATGGTCTTGAAGTCAATTTCAAAGCGAAACCAATGATCGGGTTAGCTGGTAATGGTGAACATACGCATATCGGTATGGCAGCAAAATTGAAATCTGGCAAGATTGTCAATCTGTTCTCACCAAAAGAAATGACAAAAGATTTCATGAGTGCTGTTGGTTATGGTGCTATCATGGGTCTTCTTAAAAACTATGAAGTCATCAACCCACTTGTGTCAGCAACCAATGATTCCTTGAATCGCTTGAAACCAGGCTTTGAAGCTCCGGTCTGCATCGTAACTTCATTAGGCCATACCCCAGCTATCCCTTCCCGTAACCGTACGATCTTGGCTGGTTTGGTTCGTGATATCAATAACCCGTATGCAACTCGCTTTGAACTTAGAGCTTGCAACCCTTATACAAATACGTATCTTGTTTTGGCCGCAATCTATTCATCCGTTCTTGACGGTGTTAAAGTGGCCGTTACCAAAACAACCGATGAACTTTTGGCTGAACTTTCGAAAGAAGCGGGTACGGAAGGTTTCTACTTAGAAAAAGACCGTGCATATCGCAGCGAAGAAGATGTATTTGAAGACTACACAGAAGAAGAACGCAACCATTTATTTGGGGCTCCTCCGGCTACTGTATGGGAAAACATGGAAAACCTTAAAAACTATCCAGAAAAACGCGCAGTCCTGAGTGCGGGTGGCGCGCTTCGCGATCAGATTCTCGATGCTTTCGTCGCTGGCGAATTGCTTCGTTGGAAGACGGAACTCATCAGCCGTATCATTCCTGAAAACCGTGCAATCGTAAGATCTTGTAAAGAAATCCAGACAGATTATGTAACAGATCAGGATGCATATAATTGGAATAAAATCAACGGCATTCGCGGCTATTTGGCAAAAGACAGCATTGATGAAAAATCATTGTTTACATTGCTTGTAAATTCCTTGAATGAAGGCGATTATGCGACTGCGTCTGGCTTACAAGTTGAAATGTACGATAAAGTACAGGAACTCAAAGCACTCTACACAGCATATTCCAAAAACATGATTTGATAGTTGTTTGTGGTATTTGACCACTACGACTGCTATATATGAACCAATAGATACAAAAATAGCATGGCATTGATGTCATGTTATTTTTGTATTTGCTATAGATAAATTTTATTGACTATTCTGAATTTGTGTTTTTTTGACGCGAATTATGATGCATAGTATAATAAAACAAATAAATCTGTGAGGTGATGTGTTTGGGATTGCGATTTAAAGTTTTAACAACAACTTTGGTAATTCTTTTACTATCGATGACAACAGTATTGGCTGCAGGTTTTTTGGTTAAACAAGGGATGCAGGGAGACAATGTAAGACAGGTCCAGCAATTGCTGACAGACCAAGGGTATTCTCTTGGGAGTATCGATGGTGTTTGTGGGCAAGCTACGGTAAAAGCCATTAAAAAATTTCAAGCTGATAACGGTTTGATTGTTGATGGTATTGTTGGTGAAGACACATACCAACATTTGGCGCACGAGCGGCAAGAAACAAGTCGTGGTGGCATGAGCCGATCCATGTATATGGATGCTTCGGCTTATAGCGCATTCGATCCAGGCAATGGCAATCGAACGGCAACAGGTAGACTGTTGAAAAAAGGAATAGTGGCAGTCGATCCGGATGTCATCCCACTGGGAACTAAGTTATATATTCCAGGCTATGGGGATGCTCTTGCGGGAGATGTGGGATCAAGTATTCGTGGCAATAAAATTGATATGGCTTTTGATACACACGAAGAGGCTATTTCATTTGGTCGACAGAATGTTATAGTGTATATTGTGGAATGACTTCCTTGTGAGATAAAACTAGATTATCTTGACAGTTTTGCTGAATTAAAATATAATAATAAACATAGAAATTGAATATGCATTCTCGACTAAGAGGGAGTAACTACTAGACTATTGTCAACATACATGCTGTATTTGCGGCTGGCAATGGTATTGGATGCGATGCATTTGATTTGTGAGACTTTTGGTGTAATTGTTAAAATTATACTGAAAGTCTTTTTATTTGCAAAGGAGAGGTAATTTTTGGAAATTTTATCGGTACAGTTTTTAATGGCGTTGGGTTCTATTGTTATTTTGGATTTGGTTTTAGCAGGAGATAATGCGGTCGTAATTGCGATGGCATCACGTAATTTGCCGGAAGCAATTCGTAAGAAGGCGATCTATATTGGAACAGCAGGGGCTATCATCATTCGTTTGCTGATGACTTTACTTGCCGTTTGGATTTTAACGGTGCCATTTTTGCAAGCGATCGGGGGATTGGTTTTGATTCCGATTGCCATAAAACTTTTGAAACCAGATAAAAAAGAAGAAGAAATTGAAACGAAGGATAATTTCTGGGCAGCAATCAAGACAATCATCATTGCGGATGCAGCGATGGGGATTGACAATGTTCTTGCAATCGCGGGTGTTGCCGCAGGCGATTTCTTGCTGGTTATACTTGGTATATTGATCAGTGTTCCGATTGTTGTTTGGGGAAGTCAGATTATTGGTGTTTGGATGCAAAAACAGCCGCTTTTGATTTATATTGGGGCTGGTATCTTGGCCTGGACAGCTGGAGCAATGATTTTGCATGATAAAATTGTTGGCGGCTATCTTAACGTTGTACTCGGCGGAAATGGATATCTTATTCCAGCCGTTGTAACTGTTGCAGTTTTAGCTAGAGGGTATTTTTTAGCCCGGGCAAAGAAATGACGATAATACCAGCTAGAACCTATTTATCACCATAATGTATAGAAATGTAGCTTGTCTTGCTACCGAAAAGGAACGCTCAACGATAAAATGTTGAGCGTTCCTTTTCGGTTTTTTTATTATCCATAGTCTGTGCCTATAATAATGATTGAAAAATGTTAATTGAAGAATAATCCCAATCGTGATATATTTTGTTTATAAGAATTCTTCGAACAAATGATTATCATTTATTTTAAACATGCTCTCTCTCAGTTTCGACAAAAAAATTTGATATATGAATACAGCGGGAAATACAACAGATTTTCCGTTTTAGAGAAAGAGGAGTCTAGCATGAATAGAATAAAAGGAACTGAGAAAGAACAACTTACTGGTGCTGAACTGGTCGTCAATAGCTTGGAAAATCAAGGTGTACAATACATTTTTGGTATTCCAGGCGCAAAAATCGATAAGGTTTTTGATGTTTTACAAGATCATGGTCCTGAGCTTATTGTTTGCCGTCATGAGCAAAATGCAGCCTTTATGGCAGCCGCTGTAGGACGATTGACTTGCCAAGCCGGAGTATGTATCGCAACTTCTGGCCCTGGGGCGACAAACCTTATCACTGGTCTTGTGACCGCTAATGTAGAAAACGATCCGGTTGTTGCATTGGTTGGCAATGTAACTCGTGACGATAAATTGAAACAAACACATCAAGCATTAGATAACGTTGCGGTATTTAAACCGGTAACTAAGTATAGTGCTGAAGTAGCACAGGCGGCTACGATTCCTGAGGCGATGATGAATGCGTTCAGAAATGCGGAATCACCAAAACAAGGAGCTGCAGTCATCAGTTTCCCGCAGGATGTATTGTCTGACGAAACGCCGATGCTGCCGATACGTCCGCTTCCCAAAACCGAATTGGGACTTCCTTTGAGTGGTACCATTGACGATGCTGTGAAACGGTTATCGCAGGCAAAATTACCAGTCATTTTGGCAGGTGCCAGAGCAAATCGCTTCTCGGCTGTCAGAGCAGTGCGTGCGTTGCTCAAAAAATTCAACCTTCCAGTTGTAGAAACTTTTCAAGCTTCAGGGCTTATCTCGCGTGAACTTGAGGATAATTTTTTAGGTCGTATCGGCCTTTTTCGCAATCAGCCGGGTGATCAAGTTTTGGAAAAAGCGGATGTCATTCTTACGGTTGGTTATGATCCAGTCGAGTATGAACCAAAGCATTGGAATGCAAACAATAATGCATATATCATTCACTTAGATGAATGTGCACCAGATATCGATCATTATTATCAGCCGGATATTGAACTGATTGGTAATATAGAAGCGACAATCAACGAGCTTGAACAACGTTTGCAAAAACTATCTATCGGTGAAGAACAAGCAGCATTTTTAAATAAGATGCACCAGGAACTTGCAGCAAAAAGTCTTTTGGTTGACAAAAAGTATCCAAATCTTGTACATCCGTTAGAATTTATTAAAGCGTTGCGCGATTGTATCAGCGATGATACAATTGTAACTTGTGATGTTGGCTCGCATTATATCTGGATGGCTCGTTACTTCCGTGCCTATGAACCAAAAACTTTGCTCTTCAGCAATGGTATGCAGACACTTGGGGTTGCGCTTCCTTGGGGGATTGCAGCGTCCTTAGTGAATAACCGCTCAAAAACGATTTCTATTTCTGGCGATGGCGGATTCTTATTCTCTGCTATGGAATTAGAAACTGCAGTTCGTTTGAAGCTGCCTTTGGTCCATTTTGTTTGGAGCGATGGCACGTATGACATGGTTGCTTTCCAGCAAAAGATGAAGTATAAGCGTACATCAGGTACGGATTTTGGTCCGATCGATGTTGTCAAATATGCAGAAGCATTTGGAGCAAAAGGGCTTCGGGTAGATTCTCCAGATCAGTTAGAAAAAGTTATCCAGGAAGCAATCGCCTATACGGATGGTCCGGTTGTAGTCGATATCCCAATTGATTACAGCGAAAATATTGCATTGGGACAAAAAATGCTCCCAGACCAATTGAATTGATATAATTTATGAATTGAGAGTGTAAAAGCTGTTTTGACATACCGATAAGCAGCTTTTGCACAGATATTGAAAGTAGAAAGAGGTGTTATTTATGGCAACGAATCCAGGCGAAGTCTACCAGGTCTCTTTGATGACGGCGCTTTTAGATGGTATATATGATGGTGTTCTTGATTATGAAGGCGTTAAAGAACATGGTGATTTTGGCATCGGAACATTCGATCATTTAGATGGTGAAATGATTGGTTTTGATGGCAGTTTTTATCGTTTGCGCGGCGGCGAAGCGATGCCGATGGTCGCTGAAGACCGCACACCGTTTTGCACGGTTACCACATTTCAACCACAGGTACAGCACACAATCAAGGAAAAAATGGACAAGCAGACCTTTGAAAAGTTTTTGACCGATTTGCTTCCTAGTGGAAATCTTTTCTATGCGATTCGCATCGAAGGCCTTTTTAGCCAGGTAAATACACGTACGGTAAGTTATCAGAAAACCTATGTGCCGATGACGGAAGCTGTCAATGCACAGCAACAGATTCAGTTCGAGCAAGTTAAGGGAAATATCATAGGTTTTTGGACGCCAGCGTATGCACAGGGAATTGCTGTTTCAGGCTACCATTTCCATTTTATAGATGAAACCTTAC
>CBDTTM010000154.1:0-6221 GCA_965363355.1 uncultured Selenomonadaceae bacterium
TTTCTCTTGTACGTTTATCAGCTAATTTACTTTATATCCATTGTCTCATAAAAAACCTACTATCTTATATGATATACAAAAACGACAATTTATTCAAATGATTTTACACCATATGAAAAATAAATATTAAACATGGTAACATAATCCTAATTTCTCTTCAAATAAAAACTGGCTCCGCCTGTTTAGCGAAGCCAGTTTCCCAGATAAAACTGTATTTTTCTTAGGTTTCTTTATATTTCCCTAAGAATATTTTTTCCAGTTGCTTTATCTTCATTTGCTCTACTTGTTCTTTTTTACAGCATCGTCTTCAAAAACAAGATTAGTAAAGCTGCCATTTTTCAAATAGTTGATTTTCATCGGCTTTACATTATGAAAGTACAGATTCTCAAAACATAAGTTTTCATGATATGCATCCGGTAGGCCCTGTATCTCTATCGCAGCTCCACCAGCTCCATCAATCGTACAGTTTTGGATGGTAATATTTTTAAATTGACCTGGTGTTTTTGATTTTGGATATTCAACTACTGCATTAGGATCCGAGTATCCAGATGTAAAGATAAATGCCTGTTGGCGAATGTTTTTCATCGCATTGTCTCTAAACAAGATATTTCTGGCACCGCCGCCAATCTGCGGAGCCGTTTTGGCGCGAAAACCTATATCGGTGTTTTCGATGACATTATCTTCCGCTAAGATATTTTCAATCCAAGCTGCCGTATGGCTTCCTGTCACCACTGCTCCATGCCCGTGATGAAAAGAATTATTAAAGATCCATATGTTTTTTGTTGAAGGATCTTTTTTACCTAATTCGCCAAGCCCAGCAGCAAAATTAACGCAATCATCCCCGGTATCAAAATAACTGTTGATAACCGTCAAACCATTGCCATGCGTAAATTCAATTCCATCACCGTTATTACAGTCATAGGTATGAAATTTAACATCATTTACCGTGACATCATCGCAGCGTATATTGACCAAAGTGTGGTTTGCTGGGTTTATAACACGGATGCTTCCATAGTATACTTCTTTTACATTGCGCATCGTTATGAGATTCGCTCTACGTGGATAAGAGGATTTAAAAGATTGACCTGATTTCATCAAACTCTCCACTTGATTTTTCGCAGCAATCCCAATATTTAAGACATGATTGGCATCCATTGCACCATCTTTATCCACCGTATTATGTGCATAAAGATAGGCTGTTCCCTCGGCATTTTTTTGCCAGCCATTTCCATCGATAACACCTTCGCCAACGATGCGAATTTTTTCTAATGATGGTTCATTATCCTTCGGCATTGCATTGATCAAACCATAAAAACGTTCATCGCTTGAATATGGGTAAAGCTTAAAATGATATGGATAGTCTGTTGCATTTTCCGACCCGAGTAAAACTCCATCTTTGGCAACTTCCAAAGTCATATTGCTCTTTAACCAGAGTGCCCCTGTTTTAAATACACCAGCGGGGATAACGACTTTGCCGCCAGGAGTACAAGCATCGATTGCCGATTGTATAGCTTTGGTATTTAAAGTTTTCCCATCACCTATAGCTCCATAATTCTTAACATCATATATCATAGGAACTGCTGTCGTAAACTGTCTTACGATATTGCTGTCAGCTGATTCTTTGCCTTTATCATCGACTGCACGTACCATAAAACTATACTTTGTAGATGCTTTAAGGTTCTTTGCGGTATACATATGCTTCGTAATGACTTGAGCCTTAGGATTTTTTTGATAAAAATCATCCACACTGCTTTTGGCTTCAGATGGTGCATCACTTTTAGAATCACCTAATAACTTTCCATCCATATAGACATGATAACCAACAACCTTGCTATAATCTACTGGTTTTTCCCAAACCAAAGTCACACTATCTTCATCTACAGCCAAAGCCGGAACCTTAAGATGCCCCGGACTTTGCGGCAAAGCCTGCGTAAAGGCTACACTGCTGCCCATACAGGCAAAGCAAAACGTTGCAGCCAATAAGCTTGCAATTTTTTTCATCCGTCCTGATGCCTCCTCTACTGTTATCCTTTATGCCCGAATCAGAAGAAATATTCAATCTGGGTCCTGAGCCATTTTTCTTTAGTCTGCGTTATTTCGGCTCCAGTCAAATCGGCACTTTGCAACCAGCGCGTCGTCCAAAGAACATTCTTGGTCGGAACGTATTTGGCGATAAGCTGCCATCCTCTACGTCCATAGTCATTCGATTTAATATCAAAAGTAGATTTGATATAAGCATTTTTCTCAAGATGGACATAATCCAGTTCTGTTGACCAGGAATGTGGAATATTCTTATCCGCATTACGATAAACAAGACTCATATTATAAGCCTCATTCTGCGTACTACGGCTTGATTTATCATAATCAGCACCCACTACAAGATTTTTCGCTATTTTATGATCAAAAGCTATTTCACCTATGTTTGTATTTTCATACTCACCAGTAGCAGTTCCTTTGGTATCAATCAAACAGGTTTTTCCTTTTCCAATAGTATGCCAAAAGCCTGCATAAATATTGGTTTTTTCCGTTAACGGATACGCCATGTCTAATTGGAGATAATCAATGCCTAAATTTTTAGGATTTATATTTGTTACATTTATTCCGCGATCATCTACCCAATATTTATCCGTAACAGTATCTCTAGTATCTGATGCAGAATCTGGACTGCCATAGGTGAAATTGACCTTCATTTTATTGCCAAAACTATATTTTAGTCCTGTGTAATATTCATTCATGACCATGCTGTTGATTTCATTGGCTTTGTCGCGTCCAACCTGCAATATACCAGGACCAACTGGACCATATACATAGAGGCGAGACATGTCAAATTGGCCATTGGTATTTTCCTGGCCACCGCGATCCTGCCCATCACGATCTTTGGCTCCGAGGAAACGGACCAATCCCCCCCAGCCATCACCAAATTGCGTTTTTCCTGTCAATTCATAATAATACGAGGTATCTTTTACGCCCGTGCCACAGCTATCTCCCGATTTATCGGTATTATCTGTCTTATGATCATACCGAATGCGGATATTGCCGCTCCATTGGATCGGGTCTGCCTTTTTCACAGCTGGTGCCGCTGCAACGGCAGGTGCTTCCATACCCGGAATGCGTACATGCATATCGGTGAGTTCATCTTTGAATTCACCTTCAAGTTTAACGATCTGATCTTTATCGGCTGCATCTGCTTTATCGATATTTGACATCGCTTTTGCCGTAAGCATAGCCATTTCATAACGGCTGATCAAACGATCCTTTTTAAAATCGCCTTCTGCATATCCATCAATGAGACCGTTATGTACCAGCTCACTGAGCGCTTCATAAGACCAATGTTGCTGCGGAACCGTTGCAAACGGATTGTCTGCTGCAAAAGCTGCGCTTTCGATACCAAATGCTGCCAAGAATGCCAAACTCATTGCCAATTTTCTTTTTTTCATAAATCTTATCCCCTTTTATTATATTTTTATCGCGTTCAACGCTCGATAAAACCTGGGTTTCTCCTGGAAAGGGGCATTTCTCCCTCATTGTATCTTCAATGATGTTGAGTAAACGCCCACAGACGCAGGGATTCATTTACAATTATTTCAGATAATCTAATTGCTAAGAATTTTTTAGTGTGCTGGCTGCATCGGGATTTCTTTTTCTTTTGCCAAACGTTTTTTCTTGCCCCAGCAATCCTGATATGCATAGCCAGTAAGTTCTTTAAAGATATCTTTGACATCATCGGTTGCTTCATCCATCGATCCACCAGCTTTTAAGCGATGTACTTCGTCGACAACCATCTTATGTGTCTCTTTCGTAAGATGCAAACGATTACAAGCAAGCCAAGTGATTCCTAGCAAAACAAAAGGAGCCCCAATCGCTAATATTTCAATGCCCATGATAGCTGAATCTGTCTGAACTGATACCCCTTTGATAAAACCAAAGGCTTGAAGGCCTGCACCCAAAAGTGCTGCTTCGACTGCTGTTGCCACTTTAGAAAGCAGTGAGTTGACTCCGGTAAATAGCCCTTCACGGCGCTCACCGGTGACTGCTTCATCGATATCAGCCATGAACGGAAGCTGAAATACCGGTACATAGTCGATACCCGCGCGGCCAGCCATATTGGCTACAGCCAGAAGCGTCAATAAAATCGCCATATTTTCAGAACCACCATGAATCAAGTAAAAATATCCGCCAAGAGATATAAATACGATGATGGTAGAGATTTTATAGGTAGCTGGCCCGCCGTATTTGTAGCAAGTCATAATGAATGCCATCAACGCCAAAGAAGATGTTAAATTTGTGATCCCCGAAATATTCGATGTTACGATAGGATCGAGCATCAATACAAAAATAACGAAATAAGTGAATACACCCGTCGTAAGATTTTTGAAAATACCACCTACGCACATTAATACACAATGCAAGCGGAAAGTGCGAAGATGCATGCTCGACATGACATCCGATAAGATTGCTGGGAAAATGCTCCAAAACGACTTGATTTTGTTTTCATAATGAACATCTTTTTGATCGCGTTCAAATGTAAATGCATAAACCAGCACCAAAGAAAGTCCCATCATAACACCGTAAATGATACCAGTATATAAAAATGCGTCGGGAGAATTCTTGCCAAATATCACAAACAAGCGACCTGGAACAAATGCTGCAATCGTGCTTGCGATAACTCCGCAGAATTGTTTTGCCCCGGTAAGTTTTGCTTTTGCTGCTGCGTCTTGTGTCATTTCTGCTGGCAAAGTCGTACAAGGAACGATTACCATCGTAAAGCAAATTTCATATAAAAGATTCATGACAAAATAATACGTCAATGATTGTCCGGTAACCCATAAGAGCGGGAATACAATTGTGATAACCGGAATCCCCATTAAGATGAAGAATCTCCGTCGGCCAAATTTACGCCCAAGTTTTGTTCTCAAAAAGTTATCGGTTACAAAACCCATGACCGGGTTGCCGATCGCATCGATGATTCTTGCTGTCGAGAAAATGGCACTGGCCTCTAGTGCATTCAAGTTGCACATCGTTGTGTAAAAATACATGAGCCAGAGTGAAATCAATAATTGTGACCCACTCCCGAGAAAGTTTACAGAAGCATAACCAATGATATTTTTAAGTGTAATTTTCTTTTGCATTGCCATTGTTTCTATTCCTCCTTTTTTTATATCGATTAAGATATTTTTGTCTTTGTTCTTATAGCTGTTTCAGCAACGTCGATATCGCCCCCTTGTTTTTTTTGCAGTCTTTCACTTTCCTGTGCAGCCATGATGAATGGTCCCAATCCTTTTGGTTCGTTGCTGACAATCGGTTCACTGATATAATAAGCAAAACTGCCATCCCGTTTGTCTTTGCCGCCAAGCCCTGCTACATAACATACTTTATTCAAATTGATCAACCCGTTCTTCGTCGGTGAAATAAACTCCTGAACGAGTCCGTCAAATGCTGCCAACGCTGCTGCCTTGAGTGTCTTCGGTAAGAATCCAAGGCGCACTCCTTTTAAAAGAGCATACGTAATCATACTAGATCCTGATGCTTCCAAATAATTACCTTTACGAGTTCCCTGATCGAGCACTTGATACCATGCATGTGCTTCCTTATCCTCTACCTTGAGAAGTCCATCTACTGCACGCTGCAATATATCCACAAGCTTTTGTTTCTGTGGATTTTCATTAGGGAAGAGCTCTAAGACATCAACTAAAGCCATGACGAACCAGCCAACCGAACGGCCCCAAAAATGTGCTGACAATCCTGTTTGGGGATCTGCCCAAGGCTGCTGTGCTTTTGCATCCCAAGCATGGAATAAAAGGCCCGTCTTTGGATCTCGCAAATGTTTTTCGGCAATGATAAATTGCTTGGCTATATCATCAAAAGCTTCTGGTTCATCAAAAGCTGTCGCATACGCTGCATAAAAAGCTGCTCCCATATAAAGTCCATCAAGCCATATTTGATGCGGATAAATCTCCTTGTGCCAAAAAACACCTTCATCGGTTCTCGGATGAGAAACAATCTGCTCACGTAAATGCTCAACTGCCGTCTTATATTTTTTTAGTCCAGTTTCTTTATAAAGTCGAAGTACGATTTTCCCATTATTCAAATGATCGATATTATATTCATCTGCGCGATAACCATTGATATTTCCAGACTGTGTGATGAAATGGTTCATCGTTTCACTTATGTAATCCAAATATTTCTTCTCACCGGTATCTTGCCAGACCTGATATATGCCA
>CBDTTM010000155.1:0-6147 GCA_965363355.1 uncultured Selenomonadaceae bacterium
ATGCAGATGATGGTCCGCATTATGGTGCGAATCTTAAGATGCTTGGTGCAGGCACTTATGATTGTGACTTTACGATTGATAGTCCGGTACGCCAAAATTATGCCGTACATACGGATGCTGAAACGGGAGTTAAAGGACGTTTCTGGGAGAAACCAGTTCAAATGCACTGGGTATTCAATTACGTTCCACGTAAATGGTAATGCGTGTTTTTAGTTACAGGATTTATCTCTAAGAAAAATTGATAGAGTGGCTTCTGTCTGCCTTTGGCGGCAGGAGCTTTTTCTCTATGGAAGGGAAATACAATTATGCTGCAATCCTTTTTACAACAACTGATTCCGGCTATGGAACAAGGTGTTATGCTTACCGTTCCTCTTGGAATCCTACTTGCTATTATCCTGAACTTGAAAGATAAAGGGCATATCGAGACTTTTAAAAAGACGTTAAAGTGGGGGCTTTTCGTGTCCTTGTTCGTTGCCGCAGCCAAGACGGGAACCCGGCAGGCTGTGAGCCGCGAGGTATTTGAATCCATGGCGATTGTACTGGACATTTTAAGTACCGTGGTTTTGCTGACGATCCTTTTGCGTGTACGGGTTTGGACACCTAAAGTCCAGCGTGCCTTTAAATTTGGCGTTGGTGGACTGTCGTTAGGACTCTTTCTTTATCATGGACTGGAAATATGGCTTATGCCAGTAACTATTTTTCAGTCAGGGGAGGGGCATTATTTTACACTTGAGATGCTTGTCAAAATGCTTGGATATGTATTTGGTTTGATGCTTGGATTTTTGTCAGGATTTCTTGTTTATAAGGCAGCTGCGGCACTTCGCCATCGGCGTCTTATTTTTGTATTTACAGTTCAACTATTGGCAACGCTGTTTCAGCAGTCTATTTTCTTTTTACAGGTTCTCATGGCACGCCAACTTTTTGGAACACTCGGACTGCTTTCCTTTATGGCACCGTTTATCGATTATCAGAGCTGGGTCATTTTTATTATTTTTCTAGTGACACTGCTTGTGCCGATTACGCTGTTTTTACAGCCAAAGCCATTGTGCCCAGCAGGGGCGAATCCTGCACAGTATCGTAAACTTTTGGCACAGGCAATACATAAAAGGCGCTGGGGAAAAGGGCTTTTGGCGATGCTCCTTATGCTTATTGTTTTTTCCAGTGCAGGCAGTTGGTATGCCAATCGAAAACCAGAACTAGTACCTGCGGTCCCTGTGCAAGTGGAAGCAGGATTTGTAGCAATACCACTGGAGCAAATCGAAGATGGTCATTTGCATCGCTATGCCTACCGTGCAGCAGATGGTACGACCGTAAGAGTCATCATCATCAAAAAAGGTGGTTCATCTTATGGCGTTGGTCTTGATGCTTGTGAAGTTTGTGGACCTACTGGTTATTATGAAAAGGATGGACAAGTAATCTGTAAATTATGCAATGTCATGATGAATAAAGCGACTATTGGCATGCCTGGTGGATGTAATCCAGTTCCGGTAGAATCATCGATTGAAAATGGACAAATTCGCATTTCAGCAGATGTTCTAGAGAAGGAAAAGGTTCGGTTTCGTTAAGAAACGGGAAAGGAGAATGCTATTTTGTTTTGGCAAATGGTAAGACGAGCGTTGAGCCGGCAGCGTGGGCGATTTTTGCTGATTGCATTGACCGTAGCTTTGGGGGTATCCCTGGCGACCGCGATGCTGAATGTCATGTTTGATGTAGGTGAAAAGGTTAACCAAGAGCTCAAAGCCTTTGGGGCGAATATCACGGTTACGCCGAGAAATTCCATGGTATTAAAGGATCTTTATGGAGTCGAAGCCGCAGGTGGACATAAAGAATATTTGCAGGAAGCAGATTTAGGAAAAATCAAGACGATTTTTTGGACCAATAATATTGTGGGTTTCATGCCGTCGCTTACGACGGAAGCAATTGCAGAGGATGGAACATCGATTTCAGTCATGGGAACATGGTTTGAAAAAAATATACAGTTACCGACTAATGAGTGGTATGCAACTGGAGCCAAGGGAATAAAATCGTGGTGGCAGGTTGATGGTCAATGGCCAGAAGATGGACAAGACAACCAGATCTTGGTCGGCAAAAAATTGGCTGAAACTTTAGGTGTGCAGGCTGGAAGCAATCTTACGATTACGGATCGATACGGTCAACAGCATCAATTGATGGTGGCGGGCATTGTCTCTGGTGGCGGACAAGAGGAAAGCCAGCTTGTCGCTGCATTGCCGCTTGCACAGCAGTTAGCTGGAGTCACGGGTAAAGTCGATCAAGTTGAGGTCAGTGCGATTACGACACCGGAAAACGATTTGGCTCGTAAAGCGGCAGCCAATCCAAAGGCGCTTTCCCAATCTGAATATGATATTTGGTATTGTACGGCCTACGTTGGCTCCATCGCGTATCAGATTGAGGAGGTCATGCAAAATGCGGCAGCGCATCCGGTAAGGCAGATTGCTGAATCGGAAGGGAAAATCCTCGATAAGACGCAGCTCCTCATGCTGTTGATTACCGTATTATCACTGCTGTCTTCATGTTTGGGCGTCAGCAATCTGGTCAGTGCCAACATTATGGAAAGAAGCCGGGAAATTGGACTCTTAAAGGCTTTGGGGGCGGCTAACCGGGCCGTCGTCTTATCCGTGCTAGCTGAGATTTTTATTGCAGGAATATTAGGCGGAGTCGTAGGTTATTTCCTTGGACTAGGTTTTGCTCAGCTTATTGGGCAAAGTGTCTTTGGCTCAGGAATCGCTGTGAACTTGATGGTAATTCCCATCATCATTACGTTGATGTCGCTGGTTTTGTTGTTGGGGAGCGTTCCGGCAATCCGAATGCTGCTTGCACTTCAACCGGCAGAAGTCTTACATGGCAGGTGAGTGAATTGATAAAAAAATATAAAATGTTTTTCATCATGGTAGGCAATGCTTTATTGCGCCGTAAGGCACGTATGGTTATTGCTTTGCTGGCAGTAGCGGTTGGCGCGACCATCATTTCGGGGATGATTACGGTTTATCGGGATGTGCCAGAGCAGATGGGTAGGGCTTTTAGAGCCTATGGTGCGAACTTGCTGATTTTACCAGTGGGTGAAAAAGCGAGTATTGAGCAAGATACCTTGGCAAAAGTACGCGAAGCCTTAAAAAGTTATGAAATAGTCGGAATCACGCCATTTCTTTATGAGAGCACTATCGTCAATCGACAGATCGTTATGACGGGTGGGACCGATTTTGAAGAGTTGCAAAAGGTGAGCCCATACTGGCAGATGCAGGGCCGTTGGCCAGAAAAAGGAAAAAAAGAAGTGCTGGTAGGTGCGGAATTTGCGCAAAAACTACACATAAAGCCAGGGGATTCAGTAGTTGTTTCTGGCGGTGAAGGAGAAATTTCAACAGATTATACAGTGGCTGGAATCGTGAGTACAGGTGGTAAGGAAGAAAGCTTTGTATTCATGAATCTTGGAAATTTGCAAACGATAAAATCTAGGCCTGAAGAGCTCAGTTTGGCACAAGTCAGTATTGTAGCCGATCAGGCGGCGTTAAAAGATATTGAAGAAACCCTGCAGCGCCAAGTCCCTGATATTGCACCGCAATTGGTTAAGCAGATTGCCCAGTCGGAAGGAACGGTTCTTGGCAAGCTTCAGTCTTTAGTCCTTTTAGTGACGATCGTAGTTTTGATTTTGACCTTGATTTGTGTTTCTACGACAATGATGGCAATCGTGACGGAACGCCGTAAAGAAATTGCTTTGAAAAAAGCCCTTGGAGCAGATAATGCCAACATTGTTTTGGAGTTCTTTGGGGAAGGTTGTTTGCTGGGATTCATTGGTGGTGTCCTTGGTACGGGTTGTGGCTATCTGTTTGCACAGAGCGTCAGTATTAATGTGTTTAGTCGCGGTATCAGTTTTTCGCCATCCATTGCGGTGGCAACACTCATTTTATCGATATTGATTACCGGGCTGGCGAGTTTGGTGCCTGTTCGCATTGCAACTGCAGTAGATCCGGCAATCGCACTTCGGGGAGAATAGGAGGCATAGTAGTATATGAGTTTACTTGAATTGAATCATGTCTCCAAGGCCTATAATGAAAAATTTATGGCATTGGAAGATATAAACCTTCATGTTGAAAAGGGAGAATGGTTGGCTGTCATGGGGCCATCTGGATCCGGGAAGACGACATTGATGAACATCATTGGCTGCATGGACAAACCGACTGGAGGAGAAGTTGTGCTCGATGGGGCTGTTTTGACAGATGCGACTTCAGCAGAGCTTACTAGGTTCCGCCGAGACAAGATCGGTATTGTATTTCAACAATTTCATATGATTCCTTATCTGACGGCATTAGAAAATATTATGGTAGCACAATATTACCATAGTATGCCGGAAAAACATGAGGTGCTAAAAGCACTTGATCGTGTGGGCCTTTTGGATAGGGCAGATCATTTACCAAGTCAGCTGTCGGGCGGTGAACAGCAAAGGGTCTGCATTGCTCGGGCGCTGATCAATTATCCGGTGCTTATCCTAGCGGATGAACCAACGGGGAATCTTGATGAGCAAAACCAAAAGCTCGTCATGAAAATATTCCATGAGCTGCATGACGAAGGGCATACCATATTGACGGTTACGCATTCTCCTGATGTCGGTGACGAAGCGCAGCGCTGCGTTGTCATTGAACACGGGCATATGAAAGAGCGTGAGAAGAAATAATGAAAAAGGGGAAAATTTTAGCAATAAGTATGCTTTCAGCAGTCATGCTGGCTATGGTAGGCTGTGATTTTGACAATGCGACTGAAAAAAGTGCTGCACCAGCAGTGTTGTCAAGTAATGAAAAGTCTCCTTGCTGCGACCTCAGTACAACAAAAGATGGGACTTGGACCGCAGAAAGCTCTACGCATAAACTGTTGGGCAAGTCGGCGATTGCCTTGACGATTCAAGATCATAAAATCACTAAAGTCGTCTTCACTGGCTATACAATCGATGGGCGCGTCAAGGCAGAAGACTATGGGCAAGACGAACAAAGCAGTGGTCTTATGAAAAAAGCGCAGCTGGCAGTAAAGGCCATGAAGTCCTATGCTGCGCAGCTTCAAGAAAACCAGGAACTAAGTAAGGTTGACGCGGTAACTGGCGCAACCGTTTCTTATGAACAATTCAATGAAGCCGCAAAAAAAGCGATTGAGAAATCGAAACAGTGAATATTGTTCGACTGACGGCATAAAGGGAAAGTTTTACTCACAGAAGAGAAAAAATTTAATTTAGAGCAATACGATAATGTTTTGTTTAAGAATGTATAATGCGTAAACTGCAATATAAAAGCTCCTGCGAGAGATGAATAATCGTAGGAGCTTTTGTATTTAAAAAATCATATTTTTATAAGCATTTTGTTTTTTGATAAGGCGGTCTTAACTTTTTTGATGAATTGTCTAGTCGCTGGCGAAATATCTTTGAGTGATGGTGCAGCAATTCCTAGAGTAATAAATTGAGTCGGTTCAAAGGGCACGGTCACAACATTTTCCTGCCAGGCGGCTGAGGTCAAGCGGTTGTTGAAGCTGATACCTAGGCCGGCTTCGACCATGCGCCAGGAGGTGAAAACATCGGCTGTAGAAAAACGGATGTCGGGATGCAGGTCCTCAGCAGATAAAAGACGGTCTATATCGGTGTCTTCCTCCGGAAGTGTAATAATAAAAGGATATTTTTCCAGATCTTTTAGGGGAAACGTATCATCATTTGCCTGTGGATGATCTGCTGGCAGCCAGGCGACGAGTTCATCTTGCCAAAGTGGCAGCCAGTCACAAGTTACGGAATCGGACGGCTTTGCCGAAAAACAACAATCAATGGAACTTTCCGCTAGCCAAGATGAAAGCTCGCGATTCCCGCCTTCTCGGAGAGTGATGCTGACTTTGGGATATTCTTTTTGAAATTCTTGTAGAATAGTAGGCAACAAGATAGATGCAATACTGAAATAACTGCCAATCGTCAATACTCCATTCAAAATCCCATGAATTTCGCTGCCAAGTTCCTCTGCTCGTTGATGTGTGCGAACAATATCACGGAAATATGGCAGCATCATGCGCCCGTTATTGGTTAGCGATACACCTTTGCTGGTTCGAATAAATAACTCAAACTTCGCAGTTGTGAAATAACCTGTGTACCTTGAAAATTCAATAATA
>CBDTTM010000156.1:0-6127 GCA_965363355.1 uncultured Selenomonadaceae bacterium
CGTGCATATTAAACCATTTGATAAAATTTTCCGTTATGATATAATATGGCATATTACAGTAAGCACTTTAAAGGAGTGATTTTATTATGGCAAATCCTATTATTTCAAGAGTTAAAGATATGTCTGCCTACGGCAGCGGTACAGCAACTTATGCGGGAGTCGCTGGCAAAAGCGTAGTCTTGGTCGGAATCGTGACCTTAGCAGCAATCGCCACCTGGGTAGGCGGTTATGCCAGCCCTATAACCACAGGCGTAACTGCCATCATGGCTTTGATTGCCGCTATGGCAATCAGCTTCCGGCCCGGCTGGGCAGCTTTTCTAGCACCATTGTATGCGATTTTAGAAGGCATGTGTCTTGCCTCTATCTCCGTTATGTTCAACCACGCATATCCTGGAATCGTCATCAACGCAATGCTCTTAACCTTTAGTTTGGCAATCGGCACTGCCTTGATTTACGCCAAGGGTTATGTAAAGGTGGATGATGGATTCATCCGGGCTGTTTCCATGGCTACCCTCGGGATTTTCTTGACCTACCTCTTGGAATTCATTTTGGGATTTTTCGGTATACGGATTCCAATGATCCACCAAAGCGGTCTGATTGGGATCATCTTCAGCTTGGTCATTGTCGGCATTGCGACCTTCAATTTATTCATTGACTATGAACAAATCAATCAGAGCGTACGCCGCGGCATGCCCTCTGAATACGAATGGTTCTGTGCCTTTTCTTTACTGGTCACGTTGGTTTGGATGTATATTGAAATCCTTGACCTGCTCAGAAAACTTAGAGACGATTGATTTTCCGCATATTAATACAGCAAACGGGGTACAGATATAAAAATCTGTACCCCGTTTGCTTTGCCAACCTCAAAATTATGTCAAACTTTACAAATTAGTTAAAGTTTCTCCATTGCTGCCAATAACCTGCTTATACCAGGCAAATGACTTTTTCTTTTCTCTGGCAAGCGTTCCCTTGCCTTCATTATCTTTGTCGACATAAATAAATCCATAGCGTTTTTCCATTTCGCCCGTCCCCGCTGAGACAAGATCGATTGGCCCCCATGGGCAATACCCCCATAAATCCACGCCATCGATATCAATTGCTTTTTTCATTTGCTCGATATGTGCCGCAAAATAGGAAATGCGTTCATCATCACATATGACACCATCGCTGCCCGTCTTCTCATTGAGCCCAATTCCATTTTCTACGACCATCAATGGCAATTCATAGCGCTCACTTAAGGTCGAAAGCGCATACCGCAGTCCCACTGGATCAATCTGCCAACCCCATTCTGATTGCTCAAGATATGGATTTTCCACTGCTGTCGCAAAGCCACCGCCAACCGAAATCATTTTGCTTTCATCGGCAGAAACCGCATAACTCATATAGTAGCTAAAAGCGAGATAATCTACTTTGCCTTTGGCAATGATAGAAAGATCTTCCTCTTCCATCGCTATTTTATACCCTTTATTTTCCCATTCTTTAAGTGCATACGCCGGATAATGCCCCCGGCATTGTACATCGCCAAAAAAGTAACGCTTGTGCATTTCCTCAATCTGCTTGAGCTGATCTTTCGGATCACAGCTGAAAGGATATACCGGCTGAAATGACAGCATCGCTCCGATCTTACACTCTGGATTGATTTCATGCCCTTTTTGGACAGCCAGTGCCGATGCAACAAACTGATGGTGCGCTACTTGGTAAAGGACTGCGAGCTTATCTTCGCCCGGCTCATACAAAATACCGGAGTTCGTAAATGCAGTAAATGGCACATCGAGCTCACTTTGATTGTTTATCTCATTGAATGTCATCCAATATTTTACTTTGTTTTTATAACGCTCAAATACCGTTTGGGCAAACCGGACAAAAAAGTCGATCATCTTGCGATTGCGCCAAGCACCATACTCTGTAACCAAATGATAAGGAAGTTCAAAATGCGATAAGGTAACCACTGGTTCCATGCCGTTTTTATGCATCTCATCGAAAAGATCATCATAAAACTGCAATCCGGCTTCATTTGGCTCATTTTCATCGCCCTTCGGGAAAATCCGTGTCCAGGCAATGCTCGTACGGAAGCACTTAAATCCCATTTCCCCGAACAAAGCCAAGTCTTCTTTATAATGATGATAAAAGTCAATGCCCTCGTGGTTCGGATAATTGAGCCCCGGCTTTACACCATCCGTAATTTGACGCGCTACCCCATGGCGGCCTGCCGTCATTACATCAGCTACACTTACACCCTTGCCGCCTTCTTGCCAGCCGCCTTCAAGCTGATGCGCCGCCACTGCGCCGCCCCACAGAAAATTCTTAGGAAATCCCATATGCTCGCCCCTCGTTCATTGTATAGCTGCCCTCAGGCTCTTAAAATTTTTATATACATCCATGAATTCCAAGGCAATGATTTTAAATGCCTCAGCGCTCATCAACTGATCTTCCGCATGAAGAATCAATAGATTCAAGCCTTCGCTTTCACCAGAAGCTTCTTTTTGCAAAAGATCTGTATGCGCATGATGCCCTTCGCAAAAAACTTCGTCGCCTTCTTCAATGAGTTTGTCCGCTTCTTCAAAATCGCCTGATTTGGCTTTTTGTATTGCTTCAATATAACAACTACGCGCAGATCCAACTGCCGATATGATTTGAAATGCTGCTAATTCTAGACCTTCCATATTAAATGTCCACCCTTCTTATCAATCGCCCATATGAGCTTTCGCAAATTCCAATACGCCCTTGCCATCCATCCTGCCATAAAGCTTCATATCAATAGGCTCAACCGGGATTCCCGGACATTGCTCCTTGATTTTATTTTGGGCAAAACGCACTTGTGGCCCCAATAAAATAATATCGGCACCAGCTGCCTGCTTTGTTGCTTGCGAAGTTGGAAAAGCTTCTATATCACAGGCATAATCCATTTTCCCTGCTTCTTCCTGCATTTTTTTGACCAACATGCTCGTAGACATTCCGGCTGCACACAACAATACAATTTTTCTCATGATACTTATCCCCTTTACGATAAAGTCCTCAAATTTTATTGCTCACTTGCTTTAAATCCTTACTGTTGTCCCGTTATGCTGATTTTGCTCATCTTTTTCCTTTGGCACTGCAGCAGAGACTTCTTCTTTATAATAAATATTATCCTGAAGTTTCATAAACGGATAATAAACAACAGCCGACATTGCTACGATCACAACCTGCACCACCGCACCTTGCCAACCCGCCAGCAAGAAACCAGCGATAATGGCTGGTGTCGTCCAAGGAACTTGAACGGCGCTGAAAGGTGCCATAAAGCCTATAGAAATCGCTGTATATGTCATAATCAAAGCCAGGATTGGAACGCCGATGAACGGTACGATGAAATATGGGTTGAATACAATCGGCAAACCAAATATAATCGGCTCATTGATATTGAACAGCCCCGGAATGAATGCGAGCTTTGAAATCGATTTGAGCTGTGCGGATCTCGCCGCAAAAAAAGCCGCGATCAAAAAGCCCAAAGTCGCTCCACAGCCGCCACTCTTGATAAAAACGTCGGTGACCTGTACTGTTATGATCTTAGCCTGCGAATTGCCTAATAGCTGCACGCCGGCATCGAGCAAATGCTGGTTGTCGAGTGCATTCGCCGTCAAAATCGGATTCATGACACCGCCGACGATATTCGGTCCATGGATTCCAGCCCAAAACAAAACGCTTTGTATCCCTGCAATAATAATGCCGCCGACTAATGTATCCGACAGATTTTGCAGCGGTGTTTGAAGGATTTTAAAAATGATTTCAGGAAACGTCAATTGGGCAAAAACATCACAAAGCAAGTAGATTGCTGCGGCAAAAACAAAGATGATGAAGCCCGGAACCAATGCTGCAAAAGCTTTGGCTACCCCTTCTGGTACGCCTGCCGGCATTTTTATGCCAATCTTGTTTTTTTCACAATAACAAAAAATCCAAGACACCAAAAGGCTCATCAAAATCGCCGTGATTACGCCATTGCCACCAGCCCAGGACTTAGGAATCACGCCGCTGACAATCTCCCCGCTTTTCGCAATTACCGATCCCTTCGTCACGATTAAAAACGCTGCCAAAGACAACAATGCCGCAGTAATCGCATCACAATTTTCTGCCTCACAGTATTTATATGTAATTCCTAAAACAGATAAAATAGCTAAAACACCAAAAGTAGAACCTGCCACCTGATTGAGTGGTGCAGCCCAGTTACTGCCAAGCTGTGCTGCCATGAAATCACCATAGCCGGCAATCGGCAGATTTGCTACCAATAAAAATACCGACCCAACGAGTGTCAACGGCAAAGTGAGAATGAACCCATCTTTAAGCGCTGTTACCGCTCTTATTTCAGCGAAACGCACCATATATTCAAGAAATTTGTCGAAAATCTCCTGTCTGTTCATCTTTTTCGCTCCTTTGTCTGCAGAGATGGCCTTCAGCCTTATCTGCCATAAAGAATTTTAACGTCCTTACAAAATTCATTTTTCATAAAATTTTCTCAAAATTAAAATTTTTCATATCGTAAGAGCAAAAAACGTTTGCAGCCTCGCCTCCTTTTATACGATTCCATCTTGCTTTAGCCGATAAAAACTTCGACTTTTTCCGTTAAACAACAAACCTATTGCTTTTTTACTATAACATGGAAAAAAATCTCAATCAATACATAAACGCTTCTTCGGAATAACGTTTCACAAATATTCGAAAAACAATAAAAAAAGCGGAACAATATTCCGCTTTTCATTAAAATCACCTTTACCAAAGGCGCCATTTATCGCTTAAACGGCCAAAAATATTTTCAAAACAATCATAGATGTTTTCGACCTGTTCGTAATGCTTCGACAAAAGCAAACCAAAAAGGACATCTTGGTAATAGCGAACGCCGGCACTGAAGATAAGCCCCCCCATGTCGAGAAACTCTTCCGTATTTGCCACATACAAAAACTCATCGCATAACTTCACCAGCGTCGAGTCTTTTGCCGGCGTCAGTAAAATCATCTGGACCTTTTTCTTTTTCAAGATTTTTGCAATATCGATCAAACGCTTGTTTTCACCAGTGCGGCTCAAAAGTATCGCAACATGTGTTTTGGGCTCTGAAGTCAAAGCCTGCATATATTGACTGTTCGCGGCTGGATTGACGACCACAGTTTTTCCAATCTGCAAAAAATTATAGCTCGTCATTTGGGCAATGTAGAGATTCTCGTCAAATGCGTATAAATCAATCTGCCTTGCTTGGTCAAGCCACAAAGAAACTCGTACAAGCTGTGCCATATCCATCTCATTTTTCGTCTCTTCAATGGCTTCAATTTCTAAAGCCGCCATTTTTTTTACGATGGAGCGAGCCGTATCCTGATTCGTAATTGGCCTTTCCCCTTGCGTTTTTTCAAACTCCAAAGTGCGATTGGCTTCACTGGTAAACTTTATCTTAAACTCAGTATAACCTTTAAGTCCCAGTTTTTTACAAAGCCTAAAAATTGCCGCTGGGCTTGTAAATGTTTTTTCAGCCAATTCACGAATCGATAAATCAACAACGGATCGTGGATTCTCCAAAATATATTGGATAATCGATTGCTCCGTCAACGAAAAATTTTTTGTTTCACGCATAGCTTTCAATAAGCGCATGGAATTAGCCCCTTTATATAGCAAATACTTGTCTAAAATAAGAATTTAATACAACTTTTAAATTCTAACTTCTATATAAGAGGTTTCATTACCTTTATTTCAGTCAATCCCCTATATGCTAGGGATATAGAGCATTTCCATTCCCTACGAAAAACTCTTCTCGCCCTCGCTTACAGACTCTGCGACTCGTTTCTCAGGAAAAGTCTGATGGGCCGCTATAATCGTCAAAAAGAACAGTCCCCCAACAGACAAAATTGCCAGCAGCATAAATGAATCCGCAAACACATTGCTATGGTTCCAGAAATTCAACATCGGCAATCGCTTCAAGTCCAAGTATTTGCCGGAAAGTGCTGGCCCCACGGCCCCGCCGACAAAAGAGACCAAGTTGTAAATCCCCATTCCGGTATTGACCTCGGCTCGCGGCAACAGCACGAACATATAATTGCCAATGACCACTTGGATTGCCGCAAAACCAATGTAACTTAAGACCGATAATGCTGCCAATAAAATATACGAC
>CBDTTM010000157.1:0-6105 GCA_965363355.1 uncultured Selenomonadaceae bacterium
GACATTTCATTTCACCCTTTATTTCAATTTATTATCTTTTATATAGTAATCCTTCATTCCAGCATTTTCCTTTAATGCATAGACCATTTTCATGACATTGCGCGATAATTTAACCGGGTCATGATGGATTACTTCTGTTTCACTGATGATATCGGCCTTAACAAAACCAATGCCGAGCGCATCAAGCTCTGCTTCATCGACTCTGACAGGAAATGCACCTTTACCAGCATAAAATTCTTTCATAGTTGGCGAAATATCGACAGAATTGACCAATACATAATCGATCGCACCTGCTCCGGCATGGTCGAGTATCGCCTTGGCATGCATCGATGCTGTATAGCCATCGGTTTCTCCTGGCTGCGTCATGACATTGCAGATATAGATTTTGACGGCCTTACTTTCACGAAGGGCCTCTGCCATTCCATCAATTAAAAGATTCGGCATAATGCTCGTATATAAACTGCCCGGTCCTAAAATAATCGCATCCGCATTAGCTATGGCATCAAGCGAAGACTGCACTGGCTGCACATGCTGTGGAAACAAATGGACTCTTTTGATCTGTTTGTGTGCCAACGGAATCTGCGACTCCCCTTTTACTACTGTTCCATCGGTCATCGTCGCATCGAGTCGGACTTCTGCCGTACTTGCTGGCAGTACCTGCCCTTTTACCGCTAAAACTTTACTGGATTCTTTTAACGCTTTTTCAACGTCACCGGTCACTTCTGCCATCGCGGCGATAAAGAGATTTCCAAAGCTATGACCCGCCAATTCACTGCTCCCGCCAAAACGATGCTGAAATAATTTTTCCATCAAAGGCTCCGTATCGGCAAGAGCCACCAAACAGTTACGCAAATCGCCTGGCGGAATAATGCCAAGTTCAGATCGTAAGCGCCCGGAAGATCCGCCATCATCCGCTACCGTAACCACGGCAGTGACATTGCTCGTTGCCTCTTTGATGCCTCGAAGCAATACAGAAAGCCCCGTGCCACCGCCAATGACCGTTACTGCCGGACCGCGATTAAGCTTGCGTTTTTCATAAATGAGATCGACCAGCTTATCCGAGCTGTCTGGAAGCAATACCGTAATGACAGAACGAATGATGAGCCGCGTCGCCAACAGCATAATCAAACTGCCAAGTACGACTACCGCAGCTCCAACAATGGTTGTCACCATATAATTGTACGTTCCAGTCCACAGATACACCGTCCGAAAAATGGTTTCTTCTATATTATCAATGTACTTATAATTGAAAATTACAGCCAGCCCTAGGCTGACCATCATTACCCCGACTGCAAACAAAAAAAGCCATCGCTTGAATCGCATGCCAGGATAGAGCCATTTCAATAAATGCATATTTTCGCCTCGTTCCTGTCAATCTTCCTGGGCCAGATGTTCATGGACCTCATTTTTCATCAGATCCCGATGTTCCAGCTTAGCAAGATAGCCTCGCGCTTTTAAAAACTCATAAATATACTTAGCTATATAGACAGAGCGATGCATGCCACCCGTGCACCCAACAGCAATGACGAGCTGGCTCTTGCCTTCCTTGATATATTGTGGAATCAGAAATTCAATCATATCATCGAGCTTTGTCTCAAATTCCTGCGTTACCGGCCATTGATGGATATAAGATGCAACCTCCGGAACCGTCCCGCTTTTATGGCGCATGGAATCTACATAAAATGGATTTGGCAAGAAACGGACGTCAAATACCGTATCGGCATCCAAAGGCATGCCAAATTTAAAGCCAAAAGAAACCACATTGATATTCATTTTCTCGCCAGCACGATTGCCAAAAAGCCTTACAATTTTTTCTTTGAGCTCAACCTTTTTGAGTTCCGACGTATCTATAATATACGTTGCTTTATTCCTGACCAAAGCCAGGCGTTCCCGCTCTTTGGCGATTCCTTCACTGATGCGCGAACTCGGTGCCATCGGGTGACGGCGGCGTGTTTCTTTATAACGGCGAATAATCGTTGCATCAGAAGCATCCATAAACAGCATTTCATACGGCTGGTTATCGCGGTCCATCTGTTCTAAGACATGCACAAACGTATCGAAAAACTCGCGGCTGCGCGTATCGACAACAAGCACGACTTTCTTTACGTTTCCCGCAGAATGAACACAAAGCTCAGCAAATTTAGGGATGAATACCGGTGGCAGATTATCCACGCAGAAATATCCCAAATCTTCCATATAGCGGCAAGCTTGCGTTTTACCGCCGCCGGAAGTTCCCGTGACGATAACTAAATGAAAATCATCCATTTTGCCACCTCCTTGATCTCTTGTTAAGTTGTTGAATAATATAACATTATAGGACAATACCCCAAAAACTGCAAATTTAAGCCTCGAGAATATATCGTTCGATTGCTTTGCCTACTCCATCATCATCGCAGCTATCCGTTACGAAATCGGCTAGAGCCTTTGCCTGTGGCAATCCATTTTGAGGGACTATGCTAAGTCCCGCGTATTCAAGCATCGCCAAATCATTGTCCGCATCACCGCAAACCATGATTTCATGCTTCTCTATACCAAGATATTTCCTCAGTGCTTCGATACCGACTGCTTTCGTCACCCCCGGCGGCGTCAAATCAACACTATAGCCGGTATTTTGCTGCGCATCGAGCTCGCCAGCGAATTTTTTGCTTAAATAGTCAGCAATTGCTGGCACCTGGCCATTTTCATCGCGGATGACAATTTGAATGACATCATGCACATAAGAACTAAAATCGCGGCCAACTTCGTTAATCGAAAAATTTTCTACCGTTTTATAAGAATTGAATAATTCCGGTCTAAAATCCTCTGCATAAATCTGGTCATCGATATACCACTGCGCATACCAGTTCTTTTCCTGGCATTCAGTTAAGACGGCCTTAGCGACTTCATCTTTATAAAAGCGCGCAAATACGTTTTGTGCCGAATCGCTGGAACGAACCATTGCCCCATTGCAGCAGATCAAAGGAGCATTGGCTCCGATGACCTTACCAAAATAAGCGGCTGCTGCATACATGCGGCCTGTCGCCAAAGTTATATAAACGCCCATGTTTTTTGCCGCTTCAATGGCCGCCAAATTACGCGCTGACACTGTTTTTTGTGAATTGAGCAAAGTCCCATCAAGATCCATTGCCACTAATTTAATCGCCATACAATCAATCCTATCCTTTCAGCACATAGTCATAAATCGCCTTCGCCACACCACTGCTGGCACAATCTGTCGTCACATAATCACAGACGCTTTTGACCGCTGCATTGGCATTGCCCATAGCGACACTGTGACCGGCAGCTTTAAGCATCGGCAAGTCGTTGTTTGAATCTCCGATTGCCATGACTTCATCTTTATTCATGCCAAGTTTTTGCAGCAGCATTTCGATGGCTTTCGCTTTATTGACGCCCACATTGATTATTTCAACATATTCATCCACCGATTTTACTGCAAATAAACGCCCAGCAAATTTTTGCTGCAACGCTTCAACAACGCGGTCCGATTCACTGCTGCTGCCAGTGATGACCATCATTTTCGGCACTTTTTCCGTTTTTGTATACAAGCCCTCAACACCGATTACTTCGCCTTTAAGTCCTGCCAAAGCTTCATAACCGCGTGATTTTTCACCATATTCTTTAAAGTAGAGCTTATCTTCTTGATATGTCTGAATATACCAATCTTTTTCCAGACAATAATCCAAAAGATCGACTACGGTCTTTGCATCAAGATATGATTCGTATAAGATTTCACCTTCTACAGATTTAATCAATGCACCATTATACGTGATGATGGGAACATCGACACCAAGCTGTTTCGCATAAGGCAAAGCTGACACATACATACGTCCGGTTGCGATAGTAACTGTTACGCCTTGCTGCGTTGCCAGCTGAATCGCTTTTTTATTTTCTTCGGATAAGCCGTGATTTGGATCGAGCAGCGTTCCGTCTAAATCAGTAACAAACAATTTAATTGCCATGATTGAATCCCCCACTTTTCAAGTCTGTCAGCCTACGCCAACTTCTTCTATTTTCTCATGTTTTGAAAAAAAAGCAATACATTTATCGGCTCTAGCATCCTTGCCGCCACCACATAAATAAAGCCCGGCAAATAAATTTGCCGGGCCTGAAAAGCAAGTTCTTATTTTAAAGCATCTGCAAGCAGAGCGTTTGTGCTGCGAGCTGCTGCAACACTTTCGTCGAATTTTGCTTTTTCTTCTTTATTGAGGTCGATTTCAACGATTTTTTCCATGCCTTTAGCACCAAGAATGATTGGTACACCGATGCAAAGATCTTTTTCACCGTATTCACCATCAAGGTAAACGCAGCAAGGAATCATTTTCTTGGAATCCGTTACAATAGCTTCAGCCAAAGCTGCTGCTGCTGCACCTGGAGCATACCAAGCTGAAGTGCCAAGAAGGCCCGTCAATGTAGCGCCGCCGACTTTCGTCTTAGCAACTGCATCATCGATAGCTGCCTGATCAAGGAACTGAGAAACCGGAATGCCTCTATATGTAGCATAGCTTGCCAGAGGTACCATTGTTTTATCACTGTGTCCGCCGATAACCATGCCATCGATATCCGTAGGAGTTGCTGGGATACCTGCTGCTTTGAGAGCTTCAGCCAAATAATATCTGAATCTGCTGCTATCAAGCATGCCGCCCTGGCCAATAATGCGTTCACGCGGTAATTTCGTATCTTTCAATGTCAAGAAAGTCATTGCATCCATAGGATTGGAAATGATGATGAAAACAGCTTCAGGAGAATATTTCAAAGCTTCATCCACAACGCTTTTTACAATCTTAGCGTTTGTGCCAATCAAATCTTCACGGGACATACCAGGTTTACGTGGAATACCAGAAGTAACGATGACTACTTTCGAATCAGCCGTTGCTGCATAATCATTGGTAACACCAGTGATTGTAGTATCGATGTTAAGCATATGTGCAGTCTGCATCATATCCATAGCTTTACCTTCAGATACCCCTTCTTTGATGTCCAACAAAACCAATTCACTGGCAAAATTCTTTAATGCAACAACATTAGCAACTGTAGCCCCTACATTACCTGCTCCAACAACTGTAACTTTCATAATAAAACAAAACCTCCTTTAAATTAAGGCACACCGCATGCCCCTTAACGTCAGGAAATGCGCCGCCTCTAACCACAAGCCATATATATGGGATGAAGTTCCTTTACGTGTAAATTATAACAAAGTAAGGTTAAAAAATCAATGAATATTGTGTACATTTTTATATTAACATTAATATTGTTTATGCTTTTTTATACCTGCTATTAATTTATTCCAATATTTCGTCAAAATTTTTGTCACCTTTGCCCAATACTGCTCAAGTACCTGTATTCTCCATATATTTCAAGGAAATACCTGCATGATACAGATTGATACAATACCAATATCCCTCTCATTTCATAGGCAAACTATTCCTTTTTTCTATTTTATGATATAAAAATCTTATCGCTGTTATTTAAAAATCCAATGTTTCCAGTCGCTTAATCAAGATTTAAAACAAAAATGAGGATGCAACAGTTTCCCATTGCATCCTCATCTTCGATATCATTCTTCTTCAGAGAATTCGTCTTTACCAACGCCGCAGAGCGGACAGACAAAATCATCCGGCAAATCAGCAAAAGCTACACCTGCTTCAAGCCCGTTGTCCGGATCGCCCACCTCTTCGTCATAGATCCAACCACAAACATTGCATATCCATTTTTTCATCAGAACGCCTCCTCGTCAATTTTAAGTATTGTATTGCTTATCCCCTATGTTACCATATTTTTTCGCCGAAACAATCCCATCGAAAAAATTTTTTTCAAAAATCTGTCACTCACCTTGGCAACGTCGACAAATAGCTTCATAAAAACGATAAGGAACTGAGATATTATGTTCGATTCCCGTCCCGAGCTTGACTCCCGGACGGTTGTCTCCATGAAAATCTGTTCCACCGGTTGGCAAAAAATCATATTTTTTGATCATAGCATGCGAAAACTCCTGGTCTTCTTGGGTGTAATTCGGATAATATGCCTCCATCCCGGTTAAACCCAAAACCTTTAGCGCTCCTAATGTATCGATTTGTTCTTCCCTGCTCAAGCCTTTTAGTCCCAAGG
>CBDTTM010000158.1:0-6101 GCA_965363355.1 uncultured Selenomonadaceae bacterium
GGTGCAGGACAATTTGCGCAATATCGCCCGCGCCTTGGGCAAAGATGTCGATGACCTGGTGGTTTTTGTTCTGGACAAGCCCAGACACGAAAAGCTTATCCGCCAGATCCGTGAAGCCGGCGCCCGCATCCAGTTGCACAGCGACGGCGATGTATGCGGCGCGCTTATGGCTGTGGACCCCCGCGCTGAAGTGGACGTGATGATGGGGGTGGGCGGCACTCCGGAAGGCGTGCTTGCGGCCTGCGCCATCAAAGGCCTGGGCGGCCAGATGTTCGCCCGCTTAGCCCCGCAGTCTTATGTGGAACGGGAAAATATCGACTCTTACGGCATCGATCTGCGCGAAATTCATACCGTGGAAAGCCTGATCCGCAGTGATGACGTATTTTTCGCGGCCACGGGCATTTCCGGCGGCGCCTTCCTGCGCGGTGTGGAATACAGCAGGCACTTCGCCACTACCCACTCCTTGGTCATTCGCGGCAAAACAGGCTCACTGCGTTATATTGAATCTTTGCAAAACCTGAACAAGCTGATGAAGGTCAGCGATGTAAAATACGATTAGGAGAGGACGAAAAAGCGTCAGGCGATTTTGCTTTTTTTAACAAAGTTATTGAAAAATCCCTTGACGGGCGAAGAGCTTTTCCATATAAGTCATTTCCACCACGCGCTGGTAGCTCAGTTGGATAGAGCAACAGGCTACGAACCTGTAGGCCGAGTGTTCAAATCATTCCCAGCGCGCCATAAAAATCAAGCCCTTACGAGAATCCCCGTAAGGGCTTTTTTAGTTTTTAGGTGATTTATCCCGCCCCTATCCCGCTGCTTAAAGATATGGCTAGCCTGAAGGCGGCTCTTCGCCGTCTGGGAGGTCTTGACACCAATGCTTTGGAACAAGCTTATTCTCTCGCCACTCTTCGACAACGTGGATATTCTCATATGGGAGAAACATGGCGACAGGGGCATGGTCAAGCAGCAATATTTGAACTGCTCCCCTAGTTTCAGCTATGTACTCATCAAGGAGTTTAAAGACACTGTCAGCTCTATGTGTGTCGTCTTCCCTGCTATCGTCCCAATATGACTCATCCTCCTTAAGCTTTGTTGCCGTAGGAAAATAAACTTGTGTCGGCTGGTCAAAGACAAGAAAGTTTGGGATATGCTTGGAATTGGTAGCTGCAAATTTATGAATACCCAGCATGAATCCTAAATGGTAGGCTAACCAATTTGAACCGCTGCCTATTTCCCAGAGAAAAGCGTCCCCTTCGTCTTGCTCAATTTGTACAGTCAGGTTTTGTATGTCAAGCCGAGCCTTATTTTCACTCCACTCAATGTCAAGCCTGTTACAATAGATAAAAGAAATTTCAGATATTTTATCTATAGCTTCTTTTTTCAAATTTTCCGTTATAGTAGAGGAAGTGACACTCACCAAATGATTGTATTTAGATTTTAGCAAATGGATTTTTTCTTGGCTATCTTGTGGCAGTAAACGCTTCATTGTTGATAAAAATTCTGACAGCTCTCCGATTAGCGCATTAACATCTTTCGTCCAATTTCTGAGATTTTTGCGTTCTTTTTCGTTCCGACTGAACGCATCCTTTTCCTGTTCAATCAAAGTAATCTGATGTTCTACTTCTCTAATATTTTCTGTCAATTCAATCCGTTCAATATCCAAGGCTGTATTATAGGTGCTTCCCCACTTTTTCCTTTCCACCTCAAAACTATCCACAGCCTGAATCAACGGAGAGATTTCCTCAATGAAACTCGAATGTGTCGAACCACAAAATGGACATGCTGAATTCTTTTTATATGAATTAATAATACTATTAGCTAAATCTAAATAGTCTCGCCTAGTTCCTGTTCTACTAATATTATCTTTGTACAATGATCCTATTTCAACAATAAATTTGAGTCTTTGCTTTAAATTAGCATACTGCAAAGTTAAAGAACTTTCCCTTTCAGTGATGGAATCAATTATTGCTTGAGCCTGTTTGTCATCAAACATAGGGGGGTGGAATTTATCCCTGTCATGAACAATTTTTGAAATTTCATAGATATAATGATCGACATGTGAATTGTCACATATATCTCCTTGATAAATTCCTAAAGATTTTGCTTTTAATAACTTTAATTTTGCGCTAGCTGCTGCATTAGTCTTAATTTTTAAGGCTGCTTGTTCTCCATGCTCCAAATCTCGTATTTCATTTCTTAAAAATCTCATCTCTTCTCTTTGTGCATACCATTCAGGGCTTATTGCATTAAGCAAGAAAGGAAAAATAAGCCTAAGTCGTTCTGCGTATATTGGAACATTGCACTTATAGAAAAGAACCTCTGGATTGGCGATAATCGTTTGAGGTTGGAAACAAAGGCTGACGGTATCCCTGAATGATGGACGTGACGCTACAGTGTTATCTTCCAAATCTTCTTGCATCTGAAATGGAAACTCAAAAATTGTGTTAAGTTTCTTCCGAGCATCCAAAATAGAAATGTTCCCCTCTTCTATTCTTTCCGGAACTGTGATTTCGTTTCCACTAGCCAGGAACACTTCAGAAGAAGCCTTACCTTCTTGCGGAGAGCGCCTTGCGAGAAGAATATCTCCATGATTGGTGCCAAACAAAACGCCAAACCATGCGCATGATTTGCGAATTTTACCAATGGGAATCTTGCATTGCGTTGAACACAGGCAATAATCTATGATTGGAATGATAGCGCTTTTCCCAGTCTGTGAATTCCCTGTGATGACATTTACTTTGCCTTCGATAAAGGGCAGTTCACGTCGTTCGCCGGGGATAAGCTCAGACCACAGGATTATTTTTTTTATATGTATCTTCATACCCCATCCTGCCTAAGAAGGGAGACAGCTTCAAAGCCCGAGTGCTTTGCTAGCCAGCTCCCAAGCTTTTCTGCATCACGAAACCTACACCTCAGTGCTATAGGAATTCTTGGTAAATTTCCTGGTACATTTTGAATTGAAACCTGAGCGTTTATGCGATCTACAGAGAATAATTCACAAACATGACCAATGTAGATTGCTTTGCTTGTGAGTTTAAAGCAACGTTTGGCTTCATATTTTAACCTAAGAAGCACATCTCTACTTTTATTATCAATAAATTTTGTTATAAACTTCTCTATTCCAGATTTTAATTGAGTATTTTTGAGTATTTTATAGTAGTCATCAATTAACAAAATTGGTGTTACATAATATAATAAAGAAAGATCACATGGTTTTTTTTCATTAGAAAATTTATTTAAAAAATAATATATAAGATACGCCAGTACTACTGGGTTTTGATATATCAACAAATCGGCATCAATTAAATTTCTATATCGCATACTATGCCCGGAAGGTAGATTTAAATTCTGGATGCCACCAAACTTCTATTTCATCAGCAAGTGAATGATATATCCCTTGATGTATTTCACACTTCTTAAATTTTAAATATAATGGAGAAGATTTATATAGCATGCACTTAGAATAAATCTCAGCTCCTTTTTGTTCATCGTTAAATATAGTAGGGCCAATGGAAATGTTATACCAATTATCTTTTAAGTCGTTTATTTCGTCAGTTATGTCTTCCTCCATAATAAAAGCAGATTCTATCATCTTTTCAAGATAACCTTGAGCACTAAGATAGTCAGTTATCGCTTTTTCTTTTGTTTCTTCGCTTGCATCTATCGCATCTAATTGTTGTATAAAAATATTCCCTAACAAACTTTCTCTTTGTTCGCCTGTGATGTCCGGAGGGGTTAAATTGTACTTAATACGTTCGATGAGAGTCATTCTTAATTGTGAATGGTAGTCGGCAAATTCTTTTGCAGAAATAAATATCTCTTTGGGATTTTCTATGCTTTGTTCTTCTATTTTTTTTTGTACCCAAGTGATTAAGCCTGATGTCATCCTCTCAAGGCTAGGTTCAAACTCATGGTATGTTGCTATTTCCTTGCGGATTGATTCATGTGTACGAATATCTGGAGTTATCATTATCTTTGCATTTGAAAATATATGCTGCAATTTTGACTTGGCATCGAGGTAGTTACCGATAGTGCTTTTTATTTTTGCATTGCGCGTTTTTTGGTAAGTGCTGTGCAGTGATCTATGTAACGAATCGAAATTATTGTCTTTTTGAAATTGAATAATTTTTTCGTAAAAATTACCGGGTCGATGCTCTTTGGTTGTCAAAAAAATAAACTTTTCGCTATTTCCCTCGGTACACCGATTAGTCCAATTTAAAATAGATTTCCAGATATCGAGTGAGCTGTCTAGGAAAGGATTACTCTTGCCGGATTTTACTTGGATGAAGAGTTTTGTTCCGTCATTTAGCCAAACGGAAATATCATCATCTATTTCATAGGAAATGCTTTTGGCAGCTCTGAATTTTAGCAAGCACCAAGTCACAAGTGTGAGTTGCACTTGATTGCCATATACCTGCTGAGGGACAGCCTGTTTATTACTCATGGTATCCCCATCCAAAAATTATGTTTATTTGATTATAGCGAATTTGAATTTTTGCTACAAGCTTTAATGGGCGTGGGTGAACTTTTCCTGAGATATGGACAAAAATAGCCAGTCACTTTTAATTTTTCTCCTCTTTTGTATAGCTGTAGTAAATGGTTTATTCATGAATATTTTTATTTGCTTCATCGACCATAGCATCCACCAGCTCACCGGGGCGAACGTCTAATGCCTGCGCGATTTTCACAAGCAGATTGAGGTTAGGTGCACGATAGCCCAACTCTAACGAAGAGATGTAGCTCTTCGCAATCCCCACACTGTCAGCAAGTTGCTGTTGTGATAGTCCGGCGGCATCCCGATAACGGCGAAGCACGCCAGGCATGAATGTTTTCGCAAGGTTATCTTCATCATATTTTACTTTCATGCCTCCATCTTTACTGTACAGCTTTACAATATCGACCAACAGTGGTAGGTCGATTGACTAGCAATAGATAGTCGCAAGGAGGATATAGCTATGCGAAAAATTTTTACAGCTGTTTGCTTACTGGCGGTATTGTGCCTCGCTGGTTGCATTCAATCGCAACGCCCTCAGCCTGTGGCGGTTGAGGTCCAATACTTAGAAACCACTGTAATTGAAGGCCAAACTACAAAGACAGAAATATTGAAAGTATTTGGCCATCCTGACGATTTTAGCCCTAACTCTTTAGATTATTCATACCAGGGGCGTCCCCTTGAGGCCGCAAAGATCCGATATGTGCAGAAGGATGGCACTGAGTTCATGGTTATTTTACGTAGAAATACTGACAAAAAATCCGTTACATTTTGGTTTAAAGAAGATGGCACCCTGCGGGAAGCCCAATGGCATTAACACTTGAGAACACGTCCTTTGCGGGGTGCTGCAAGCATCTCTGGGTACTTTTGCTATGTATTGCCGTTGCTATCCTAGTGGACTATCCAAAATCAGCTTATGCGAATGTCTGGGTATTATCACTGCCTAAAGAAGGCGCGGGGGTAAATAAAAGCTCTCCTGCGCCTTTTAATCATTCTCCCCAAACAACTCCGCAACCACAGATACGTAGCGGCACTGCTTTTTTTATCAACAATACCGGACTACTTGTTACCAACTATCACGTTATCGCCGGGACTCATCGCCAAACTATTATTGACCCCCAGCAACGGTACCGCGCCCCTGCCCGCATAATACGTATTGATCAGGCCAATGACTTAGCAATCTTGCAGGCGGATGTATTAAGCAAACCTATCCCCCTTGCTCTGACGGACAATATTAAGCGGGGGGAGGAAGTGTTGACGTTAGGCTATCCGAGCCCTGGTGTGCAGGGCATGCAGCAGAAGGCAACCTTCGGCCGGGTTAATGCTATCACAGGTTTTGCAGATGATGGCCGCTTTATTCAGGTTGACCTTCCAATACAACCGGGCAACTCCGGCGGTCCACTGCTGAACACCAGAGGCGAAGTGATAGGCATTGTCACATCCATGCTGCGAGGTGAATACCAGAATGTAAACTATGCACTGAAGGTGGGATATCTGCGCATCCTGCTGAGAGGGCTGACTATACAGCTGTCAAAAGGGAATCAGACAGGGCAGATACCTATGGAGCAAATAGTGGAATGTTTCCAAAGCTCTGTAGTTTTGCTTCTCG
>CBDTTM010000159.1:0-6098 GCA_965363355.1 uncultured Selenomonadaceae bacterium
TCGCATTCAAAGTCATCAACGAATGCATATCCATAAATCTTGCCTTTTTTGCTGCCAATATAAACATTAGCTCCAATTACATTGCTCAGTACACGGGAAATCCCATCGTATTCCACGCTCTCTGATTTCTGTAATAATTTGTTGATTTTTCTTGTTCTTTCTAGTAATGTTGCCATCTATAAATCTCCCTTTCAATATCGTCAATATTCAAATTTTAGATATTTCTTGTTTTTTATTTTATCATATTTTTATAAATAATCATAGTTCTTCCCTGGTATTATTTCTTATTTTTTTGAAAATTCATACCTTTTTCTTATTTTACAATACGTTTTACAAAAATAAACTGAGCCTCATCCCCATGGGGATGAGCCATATCAATCAGCTCTTTGTTATGTTCGCACTTGCGAAGAAAGACTGTCGAGCAATTTTTCCATAATTGTATGTAAACGCCTCGCCCTGCTGTTTTCAGTTTATGCATTGACCTTATCCGCAAGATATTCGCTATCCCGGCGGATGAACTTTCCGGGTAAGTGCCTGCGTTTTCCATGACACAACTGTATACATTGCCAGGAGCGAATCAGCCGTCTATATCATTTCAATCACTTTCGATAACGAGGTCAATTTCACTTGTATCCAAAATCAGTCTCACGATTCCAGAATCAGATTCGACGGCTAGCTTATAGGGAATACATCTGCTGCATTTATCATGACAATTGCAACAGAACAAAATGTCACCTCCTTTCTAAATCTTTTCTTTAAATTCTTCAAGCACTTCTAGTGCTCTATTGGCAATCGCCTGTTTTTTTAGTTTTTTGTCGCGAATGCGTTCTGTCAACGCCGGCATCAAGCCAAAATTCACATTCATCGGTTGAAAATGCTTCATATCTGCGGTTGTGATATAGTGGCAAAGCGAGCCATGTGCTGTTTCTTCCGGAAAAATGATCGGATCTACGCCTTCTATGAGCCTAGCTGCATTCAATCCCGCAACAAGGCCGGAAGATGCTGATTCGACATATCCTTCGACACCCGTCATCTGCCCGGCAAACAAAATTCGCTTGTTTGTCTGCAGCTGCATAGTAGGCAGCAAAACTTTTGGTGAATTGATGAACGTGTTTCTGTGCATGACGCCAAATCGAACAAATTCAGCATTTTCAAGACCTGGAATCAAACCAAATACACGTTTTTGTTCCGGCCATTTCAAATGTGTCTGAAAACCTACAATGTTGTATAAACTCGCCGCTGAATTGTCCTGACGCAATTGAACGACTGCATGTGGACGAATCCCGGTTTCAGGGTGTTCCAGTCCCACAGGTTTCAATGGACCAAACAATAAAGTGTCAATTCCACGGCTTGCCATCTCTTCAACTGGCATACAACCTTCAAAAAACTTTTCTTTTTCAAAATCCTTCGTTGCCGTTTTTTCTGCCGTGGTGAGTTCATGCCAAAAATGCTCATATTCTTCCTTGTCCATCGGGCAATTAATATAAGCAGCCTCACCTTTGCCATAACGTGAAGCCTTATATGCTTTGGTCATATCGATGGAATCGCTTACAACAATCGGCGCAGCTGCATCATAAAAGTATAAATACTCTTGGCCTGTCAGCCTAGCTATGTCTGCAGCTAAATTCTCTGCTGTCAGCGGGCCACTTGCCACTACGACGATTGTCTCTTCGGTTTCAGGAATCCGTTCAAGTTCTGTATAGATTACCTTGATGCGCGGATGATTTTTCACTTTTTCTGTAATATAACGACTAAAGCCCTCACGATCGACAGCAAGTGCTCCACCAGCCGGAACCGCTGTTTTATCAGCGGCTTCCATAATAATAGAGCCCAAGCGACGCATTTCTTCTTTAAGCACGCCTACCGCATTTTCAAGACCTGCGCCGCGTAGTGAATTACTGCAAACAAGTTCAGCAAAATCAGCACTTTTATGTGCCGGTGTCGATTTTCCCGGACGCATTTCATAAAGCTCTACATCTATTCCTCGGTTTGCGATCTGCCAAGCTGCTTCACTACCGGCAAGTCCCGCCCCAATAACAATTACTTTCTTCACAATTACCCTCCAAATCACTCACTGCCTTCGGCAGGAGCTTCCTTCTTTTTCACTGCAGCCTTGACTGTTCTCTTTTTCGGAGCAGCCTTTGGTTTCTTTGCTGCAGTTTTCGCCTTAGTTGTCGCCGTTTTTTTCTTTACCGCTGATTTTTCCGGAGTTTGAGCAGCCGTTTCAGCAGCTTTTGCTTTTGCCTCAGCTTTTTCCTTTATTTTTTCTAGCTCTTTATTGATCGGATGATCTACTCGGCTTTCACAGGCTTCGTTGCTGCAATAAATCATGCCTCGTCCATTTTTATAATAGTGGCGCAGCATAAATGCCCCACATTTTTCGCAAGTTTCTTTCTGCGGAGCATCCCAGGTAACATAATCACATTCCGGATAATTTTTACAGCCATAGAATGAACGGCCTCGTTTTGTTCGGCGTTCAACGATACTCCCACCGCATTTCGGGCAATTGACACCCGTATCTTTGAGCAATGGCTTCGTATTGCGGCAATCCGGAAATCCCGGACAAGCTAAAAACTTCCCATATCGGCCTTGTTTCACGACCATCATCTTACCGCAAAGCTCGCAGGCCACATCAGAGACTTCAACCGGAAGCTCTACATGTCCGATTTCTTCTTCCGCGTGCTCGAGTGTCTTTTCAAAAGGACCATAGAATTTCCCTAGCAGTTCATTTTTTTCGACTTTTCCTTCGGCGATTTCATCGAGCTCATTTTCTAGATCTGCCGTGAATTTTGCATCGACAATCGATTCAAAATATTTTTCAAGCATATCAACGACGACAAAACCAAGTTCTGTCGGTTCAAATTTCTTATCGACGCGAACGACATAGCCCCGCCCAAGGATTGTTTCAATAATTGGCGCATATGTACTTGGTCGGCCAATTTCCTTTTCCTCAAGCGTCTTGACCAGAGACGCTTCATTATAGCGCGGTGGCGGCTCAGTGAAATGCTGCTGTGGCAAGACTTCCTGCAAAGCCAACATATCTTTTTCTGCCAGTTCCGGCAAAATTACATCTTTTTCTCTCTTGCCTTTCATTTCGCTGTATACCGCGGTAAACCCATCGAACTTAAGCTGTGACCCATTGGCTTTACAGCCATATTTTCCGGCATTTATCGAAACACTGAGCGTATCATATACCGCTGGCATCATTTGGCTGGCTAAAAAACGCTGCCATATCAATGTATAGAGTTTGAGCTGATCCTTTGACAAATATTTCTCTAAGCTGTCTGGTGTAAAGTCAACACTCGTTGGCCGAATCGCTTCATGTGCATCCTGCGCTTTTTTGCCCGCTGCATAAACAAAAGGTTTTTCCGGCAGATATTTATCGCCAAACTCCTGTCCAATAAACTCCCGCGCTTCATTTTGTGCCAGTTCCGCTATACGAGTCGAATCCGTACGCATGTATGTAATAAGACCAACTGGCCCTTTTCTGCCTACTTCCAGCCCTTCATAGAGCTGCTGAGCGAGCATCATCGTCTTTCTTGAAGTAAATCCTAATTTTCGCGATGCATCTTGTTGTAAGCTACTCGTAATAAATGGTGGAGAAGCTTTTCTTTGGCGTTGACGTTTTTTGACTTCTACAACTTCAAAGGTTTGCTTAGACAAATCCTCAACAATAACATTTGCCGCCGCTTCTTCATGTGCTGAGAGTTTTTCTCCGTCAACGCTTACCAGCTCTGCATCAAAAACAGATGGACTCGATGCTGTTTTAAGCTTTAGCCCGACAGACCAATACTCCTCTGAAACAAAGCTTCTTACTTCTTTTTCTCGATCGCAAATCAATTTGACCGTAACGGATTGTACACGGCCAGCACTGAGTCCCTTGCGGATTTTCCGCCACAAAAGCGGGCTCAGCTTATACCCCACGATGCGGTCAAGCATCCGTCTGGCTTGCTGTGCATCGACCCTTGGCAAATCAATCGCCCGAGGATTGACAACCGCCTCTTGAATGGCCGGTTTTGTTATCTCATTAAAAATAATACGGCAAGGCTCATGCTCATCAATGCCTAAAATATAAGCTAAATGCCAAGCAATGGCTTCCCCCTCACGGTCGGGGTCAGATGCCAGATAAATCTTATCCGCTGTTTTGGCTTCCTTTTTCAAGGCTTTGATCAAATCGCCTTTTCCGCGTATATTGATGTATTTCGGTTCAAATGCATTGTCTACATCAATACCGAATTGGCTTTTTGGCAAATCACGCAAATGCCCCATAGATGCACGCACTACATAATTTTTACCTAAATATTTTTCTATTGTTTTGGCTTTCGCCGGTGATTCTACAACCACTAATGTTTTCTGTGATTTTTTCACAAAATGCCCTCCTTGACTGCACGAACATAGCAATGCGGAGCAAATTCCTTAACGACTCCGCGCAGTTCCATCTGCAGTAAGATAAACGCGATGTTTGACACATCACTTCTCAATTTAAAAATAATTTCATCAACTGACAAAGCTTTATCAAAAGATAACAGTTCGTATACAGCCGTTTCATCTTTTGACAAAACCAATGTATTTTCTTCCGTTACTGGCCGTTTAGCACTATCCCAGTTATATTCTTCTAAAATATCCGTCGCATTCATAACAAGTTTTGCTCCTTGCTGTATGAGATGATGACAGCCTTCGCTTTGCTTTGAATATACGCTTCCCGGAACTGCAAAAACATCTCTGCCTTCACTCAACGCCATTTCTGCTGTAATGAGCGATCCACTTTTTTGTGCAGCCTCGACAACGACAGTCCCCCAAGCAAGTCCGCTGATAATCCTGTTCCTTGCTGGGAAAAATGCTGGCAAAGGCGGCGTTCCCGGTGCATATTCTGACACCACGGCACCACACTCTGCTATAGATTCGAGTAAACGCCGATTTTCTGACGGATATGCAATGTCGATGCCACAGCCCAGCACCGCTGCCGTGCGGCCTGATTTCAAAGCACCACGATGCGCAGCTGTATCAATGCCTTTAGCTGCACCACTGACTACGGTGACGCCTCGTCTAGCCAAATCTTCAGCCAAAGTTTCTGCTACGCTGTGCCCATAGGCTGAAAATTTACGCGAACCGACAATTGCGACCCTATGCGTTTTAGGACGCAGACTGCCACAATGAAACAGCATTGCCGGAGGATTATAGATTTTTTTTAAGATGTCCGGATAATTATCATCTCGTATCGTGCATATCCCTATACCCTTTTGCTCCCAGGCCTTTGCTAATGCCTGTACATCTGGATACTTCTCATTGCGGCAAGCAATAAAAGATTCATAAGCTGGCCGTTCCAGGCATTTGCTCAGATAAAGTTCTTTCTTGGAGCTTCCCCAAACATTTTCCCCTGTAGAAAAATAGTCCATCAGCCTGCGCAACTGCATATTTCCAAGTTCTGGAATACTTTGCAGTGCCGCCCAAAAAATCTTATCAAAATCCATTTGCTATCGCCGCCTAGTAAATATTTTGATATTTTTTCACATCTACTATTTTTACGACATTATACCATGATACAAATAACTCTGATAATTTGCAATATATTTTATCATATTTTACAATAATTTTTTCATTACATAATACATTATTGTCAATTCTAAATTTTTTGTCAATTATTTTTTTTATTTTTCATAAAAAAACTGCTGGCCTGACAAAGACCAGCAGTTCCGTTTATGTTTTGTATGTTAATGAACCATATAAACAAATCGCCCCGTCGTCTTTACATGAAGAAAGTAACTGTACTGCCGTTTTCTCCGCGAATACCACGCCTTGCTCAATCTCCGATAAAGGCAATAACACGAACCGCCTCTGCGCAAAATACGGATGCGGCAATACGAGCTCTTCCGTATTTTGCACCACATCATCAAATAACAAGATATCGATATCGATCGTTCGCGGGCCCCAATGCAGATGACGTTTTCGCCCAAGATTTTTTTCAATGAGCTGGCAGCGATGCAGCAGTTCTTCTGGGGACAAGTCTGTTGTAATCGATACCACTGCATTTAAAAAATAGCTTTGCTCTTTAAAGCCAAACGGCTCTGTTTCATAAAGCGATGACACGCACGCAATGC
>CBDTTM010000160.1:0-5960 GCA_965363355.1 uncultured Selenomonadaceae bacterium
AACGACAGGTGCTATCAGCGAAGAACAAGCTGCATCGACGGAAGAGATTACAGCGAATCTGGCTCGGGTCAGCAAGGCTGCAGAAGATCTCAGTGCATTTGTTCAAAGATATAAATAAAGATAGGAAAAAACACTTGCTGCGGCAGGTGTTTTTTTGTGGAAAAAATCGTGGAATAAGGACGATCTTTATTTGTATTGTTGATAAAGCAGTTGTTTTGGGGTGATGATATTGCGTTTTGAGGAAGTCGTGAATAAATATTATGATAAGCTCAATGAGAATGATTTGTATATTGTAAAGACAATTTGTGCAGAACGTGCAGCTTGTCTCAATTTATCCATCAATGCATTGGCGCAGCGTTGCAATGTTTCGCGGACGACGATTCTTCGTTTTGCTCAAAAATTAGGTTTTTCGGGCTATGCAGAGTTCAAAGTCTTCCTCAGTTGGGATGTGCCGCTGCAAGAGGTTGAAAACGGAAATATCGTGGAGTCTCTTTATCAAGATATTGAAACTTTGCAAAAAAATATGGAGACTGGGACGCTTGAACAAATCTGTGCACTCTTGCATGGCGCTGAACGCGTTTTTATTTATGGGACAGGGACAGTACAACAAGAAGTTGCCAAAGAACTGCAACGGACGTTTACGACGATACACAAGTATTTGCATGTCATCGAGGGTGAAACGGAATTGAACAACGTGCTTGTGGATATGACTGCTGCGGATGTGGTCGTAATAATTTCTTATTCTGGCAGCAAGGCATTTTTGAAAGACATTGTGCATCGCCTCCAGATGAAGCAGGTTGCCTATGTTTCGTTGACGAATTTAAGCAATAATTTTTTGGCACAAAATACAATGTATAATCTTTATATCCCGTCTACACCATTTAATTTACCAAATGGTGGGGTTTTTAATTCAACCGTCTTATTATTTTTAGTCGTTGATCTTTTATTTAGATGCTATGTGCAAAAGTTTGCGAGCGGGGAATCTCGCTGAGCAATTTAGAGAAATGCCTAGAAGCTTGAGTCTTGAAACGAGGTACACTGCAATGAAATTAGAAGAGTTAGTCAATAAACATAAGGCATCGCTGAATCAAACAGATATGCTTATTTGGAAATACATATTCAATCATAAGGTTCTTTGCCGGCATATGTCGATCCATGATTTGGCACATGAATGCAACGTGTCGAGTACGACGATTGTTCGTTTTGCCAAGAAACTATCCTTGGAGGGTTTCAGTGATCTTAAGGCAGTTTTGAAATTGACGGATGAAAAAAGGGTGCTTGGTAAAGAACCGGATGTCTTGGCATCTGTAGCGACTTTTTACCAGCATACTTGCAGGGAAATCGTCAAACGCAATTTTGATGATGCGAGCCAGTTGATGTATAAGGCACGGCGGGTATTTGCCTATGCCTCTGGTTACGTGCAGAGCAATGTTGTTCAAGAGCTTAAACGAATGTTCTTTTATGATGATGTGATGATTTATGAAGTGAAGGGACAAGAAGAATTCCATAGTCTGGTGAGACTGATGACCAAGGATGATTTGGTCATCATGGTTTCTTTAAGTGGAGAAACACCTTTGGCGGTTGAATTTGCCCAAAAACTCCAACTTAAGGAAGTGCCGTTGATTTCCATCACGCAGTTAAGAGACAATACACTTGCTAGTTTGAGCACGGAGAATTTATATGTCATGCCGGCATTCTTTCAACTGTATGAAGAGGAAGACCGGCCGCAGTATCAATCGATGATGCCATATTTTCTGTTGATTGAAATTTGGTATGTGAAATACAAAATGTTTCGGCAGGAAAAATCACAGTAAAGAGGAAGACACTGAAACGCCGGGAAGGGCAATTCAGTGTCTTTTTCTATGAGAATTTACACAATTGTAACAAAGTACGCAAAATGTACTTTAGTACAACCTTGTGCTGGCTGACCGTAATGGGCAAAAGCTATTGAATATAAAAAGAGTAAATTATATGATAAGAATAAGATATCTTGCCGGACAAAAAAACGGATTTTTTATGCCGGTGTTTCATGGAGGCTATATAGTTTTGCTAGCACAAAGTAAATAGTCACAAAATTCTAAACTGCGAAAACTTAGTGGAATAATCAGATGGAGGTTAAAATCATGACAATTAATAAAAACGTTGTTATGCAAAACGTACAGCGTTTCGGCGGAGCGATGTTTACACCGGTGCTGCTGTTTTCTTTTTTTGGTATCATGGTGTCTTTATCCATTATCTTCAAAAATACAGATATCGTCGGCAGTATTGCTGCTAAAGGGACGGTTTGGTATAACGTTTGGTATGTCATTGAGCAGGGGTCATGGACGGTATTTGCTCAAATGCCGCTTCTTTTTGCCATTGCCTTGCCAATTGGCCTTGCCAAGAAAAATCAGGCAAGAGCCTGTATGGAAGCTTTTGTAATCTATGTGGTATTCAATTATTTTGTATCAGGAATGCTGACTTTGGCAGGGCCGTCTTTTGGTGTTGATTTCGATCAAAAAGTAGGCGGAGGTACAGGACTTACGATGATTGCCAACATTAAGACGCTCGATTTGAGCATGCTTGGCGCCATTATGATTTCAGGCATTACGGTCTGGCTCCATAATCGTCTGTTCGATGTAGATCTACCGGATTCTTTAGGAATCTTTAAAGGTTCTTCTTTGGTAGTGGCTGCGGGCTTCTTTTTGATGCTGCCGCTAGCTTATGTCATTTGTATCGTTTGGCCGATGGTTCAACATGGTATTGCAAGTTTTCAGGGTTTTCTTAAAGCCAGTGATTTTATTGGGGTTTGGATCTACACATTCTGTGAGCGAATCTTGATTCCAACGGGACTTCATCATTTTATTTACACGCCGTTCATCTTTGGTCCAGCCATTGTAGATGGCGGGATACAGCAATATTGGCTCCAGCATTTGCAAGATTTTGCGACATCGTCGCAATCGCTTAAAGATATGTTTCCGGGAGCGGGTTTTTCCTTGCATGGTTCGTCGAAGATTTTCGGGATTCCGGGGATTGCGCTGGCAATCTATGCTACGGCTAAGCCTGCGAAAAAAAAGGCAGTTGCTGGTCTTTTGATTCCGGCGACGATTACTGCCGTTGTCTGCGGGATCACGGAACCGCTTGAATTCACATTCTTGTTTGTCGCCCCGTTCTTGTTCTTTGTTCATGCGGCATTAGCGGCAACTTTGGCAATGACTTTGTTCATGTTTGGTGTAGTAGGATCTTTTGGCGGTGGGCTGATTGATGCCTTTGTCCAAAACTGGGTACCGTTATTTTCGTATCATTCGGGAACTTATATTACACAGATTGTTGTCGGGTTATGCTTTACCGCGATTTATTTCTTTGTTTTCCGGTATCTGATCCAGAAAAATGATTATAAGACTCCGGGCAGAACAGATGATGACGATGATGATAAATTGTATTCAAAAGCAGAGTATAAAGCAAAAGTTGCACTTGAAGCAGCCGGCGCTGTAAATATGAAAATCGACGAACGCGACTTGAAGGCGAAGGTCTTTCTTGATGCGCTTGGCGGCAGAGAAAACATCAAAGACGTGACCAATTGTGCGACGAGGCTTCGCGTGACGGTACATGACGAATCCTTAGTCAAAGGTGCCAGTGTATTCACGAAAGCAGGTGCGCATGGGCTAGTTAAAAATGGCTGTGCACTTCAAGTCATTGTGGGACTTTCTGTGCCACAGGTCAGGGAACGCTTCGAAGCGCTTATGGAGGGTACTGTATTAGAAATGGGTGAAACGGCAGAAACGCCGACTTTGCAGGCCATTGGCAAGGCTGCGGCCCTTAAAGCGTTTGTCAACGGCAAAGTGATCCCGATGGAAAAGGTAGAAGATGAGATGTTTTCACATAAAATGATGGGCGATGGAGTTGCAATCTGGCCGCAAAATGAAATGGTGGTCGCACCGGCGGACGGCGTGGTCACGATGGTAATGGAAGGCTCGTCCCATGCGGTGGGCATGCGGCTGGCCAATGGCGTAGAAGTCCTGATCCATGTGGGCCTGGATACGGTCAAGATGGAAGGCCGGGGTTTTGAAACGCTAGTAAAACAAGGCGATTTGGTCAAAGAAGGGCAAGATTTACTTCATTTTGACAAGGCCCTTATCGAAAAAGAAGGTTATCCTTCGGTTATCATCATGGCAATAACGAATTCTACGGAATTTCCGATGCTCAAGCTGCGTTCGGGAATGACAGCCAAAGCCGATGAGACGGTAATCGCTACATTCTAAAAGGAGACAGCTATGGATGCATTAAAATGGTGGCAAAAAACGATTGTATATGAGATTTATACGAAGAGCTTCTGCGATAGCAATGGTGATGGTATTGGTGATCTGCCGGGGATTACGAGCAAGCTCGATTATCTTCATTCTTTAGGGGTCGGAGCAATCTGGCTGACCCCAATCTATGAATCGCCAATGGTCGACAATGGCTATGATATTGCAAATTATTGCAGCATTGCACCGGAATATGGAACGATGGAGGATATGGAGGAACTCATAGCGCAGGCAAAAAAGCGTGATATCCGCATTGTCATGGATTTGGTATTCAATCATACCTCAGATCGGCATGCTTGGTTCAAGGAGTCTCGGAGTTCAAGAGAAAATGAGAAGCGTGATTGGTATATTTGGGAAGATGCGAAAGCCGATGGTTCAGCGCCAACGAATTGGCGCAGCATTTTTTCTGGTTCTGCATGGACGCTAGATGAGAGGACAGGGCAGTATTATCTACATACCTTTGCCTCAGAACAGCCGGATTTGAATTGGGAGAATCCAAAAGTGCGCCAGGCACTTTACCAAGCGGCATCTTTTTGGCTTGATAAAGGCGTCGGTGGGTTTCGTATCGATGCGATTGTCTACATTAAAAAACCGAAGGCGTTTTTAGACGCAGATGTCGATGGACCAGATGGTTTGGGCAACATTCATCCTGTACTGGCAAATCAGCCGGGTATATTGGATTTTCTACGAGAATTTGGGCAGCAGGTGTTTGCTGAAAAGGATATTTTTACTGTAGCTGAAGCCAATGGCGTTAGTGCAAATGAGCTAAATCAATGGGTTGGCAAAGAGGGCGTTTTTGATATGCTCTTTGAATTCAGTCATGTGGATCTTGGGTCAAGTCCGTCGGGTTTATGGTCTGAAAATAAACCTTGGCAGTTGACTGATTTAAAAAAAGCCTTGCGGGACAGCCAATTGGCGACGGCTAAGAATGGCTGGTATCCGATATTTTTTGAAAACCACGATCAGCCTCGTGGTATCGATCACTTTTTTCCGCCGCAGGCAGATTGTGTTCTTGCGGCTAAGGCCTTGGCGACGATTTTTTTTACGCTGCGAGGAACTCCATTTATCTATGAAGGGCAGGAGCTGGGACTTCATAATATGAAGTTTAGCTCGATTGATCAATACGATGATATTCTGTCAAAGGGTCAATATGGGCTGGCATTGCAAAATGGCTATACGCCAGCTAAGGCCTTGGAATTTATTTGGAAATTCAGTCGTGATAATGCCAGAGTCCCGATGACTTGGTCCGATGCTTTGCATAATGGCTTTTCTGCGGGGCAGCCCTGGATTTCGATTCCTCCGGAATACACAGCCTTGAATGCAAAAAGCCAAGCGGAGCAAACCGATTCGGTATTGGCTTATTATCAGGGCATGGCAAAGCTGCGGCAGGAATCAGAGGTACTCTTGCACGGTCGTTATGAAGAGTTATTGCAAGAAGATGAAAAAATTTACGCTTTTCGGCGAATTTTTGACGCGAACGAAATTTTGGTGCTGGTTAATTTCAGCACACAAGAAGCCTGTTTCGAGTTGGCGGAATTAGCTCAAATGAAAAATCTTTATGGAAATTATCCCGATGTGAAACCGGGGGCATTGCGCAGCCTTGAAGCGAGAATTTACTGTGGGAGGTGCGGTGCCCATGAAGCTGGCGGCAAGTGATTTTGATGGGACGCTTTA
>CBDTTM010000161.1:0-5958 GCA_965363355.1 uncultured Selenomonadaceae bacterium
AATAAAGAGAAATCGGGATTTTTTTTGGTGAAAGAAGAAATATTACCAGAAGCAATAAAGAAAACAATACGTGTCAAGGAAATGCTAAAACGTGGTGAAGCAAGAACAATCAATGAAGCAGTAGAAAAAATGGAGCTGAGCCGCAGTGCCTATTATAAATACAAAGATTATGTATTCCCTTTTTATGAAGCAAGTCAAAATAAGATTGTGACGTTGACTTTCTTGCTAGAACATAAATCCGGTGTATTGTCGAGTGTATTAAACACGATATCAGCCGATTCAGGCAGTGTCTTGACAATCAACCAAGGAATTCCGCTGCAAGGCGTAGCCAATGCTACGGTTTCTATCGAGACGGCAGAATTAGCGGTTGATTTAGAAGCTTTGCTTGATAAGCTGAGAATGGTCAGCGGTGTAAAACGTTTAGAAGTTATGGGTCAGGCTTGATTTAGATTTTGAAAGGAGGAGAGCTGTCAATGAAAGATTGTATTAAGATCGGATTGTTGGGATTAGGCACCGTCGGCGGTGGGGTATTTGAAGTCTTGGCTGAAAATGCAGCTGAAATCGCGCAAAAAGTCGGTGCACAAATTCGTGTAAAGACCATATTGGTCCGCGATGCAAAGAAAAAAAGAAATGTCAGTGGTGATTTTCAAGTTACAGAAAATATAGAAGACATCTTGCTCGATGATGAAATCGATATAGTCATAGAACTCATGGGCGGCATCCATCCTTCAAGAGAGTATATGCTGCAAGCATTGTCCGCGGGTAAACATGTGATAACTGCCAATAAAGATGTAGTTGCGCAATTTGGTCGAGAAATGTTTGATGCAGCGGAAAAACATGATGTTGATTTTATGTTTGAAGCTAGCGTTGGTGGCGGTATTCCCATCATCCGACCATTGAAACATTGTTTGACTGCCAATAAGATAACCGAGGTTATCGGCATTGTCAATGGAACGACGAATTATATGCTCACGAAAATGACGCAAGAGGGGCTCGATTATGATACGGTCTTAGCTGAAGCGCAAAGCCTTGGTTATGCAGAATCAGATCCTACAGCTGATGTTGAGGGCCTTGATGCTGCACGTAAAGCGGCAATACTGTCTTCCATTGCGTTTAATACACGAGTGGGGCTTGATGATGTATCGGTTGAAGGCATAACCAAGATTACACCGGCAGATATCGAGTATGCAAAAGAGCTAGGCTATGTCATCAAACTTTTGGCGATAGCAAAGGATTCGCCGGAAAATGGCGTAGACGTAAGAGTGCATCCGGCATTTTTGCCTAAGGAACATCCACTAGCGGCGGTCAATGATGTATTCAATGCTATTTTTGTCAAGGGCAATGCGGTAGGCGAAGTTATGTTCTATGGGCGCGGTGCTGGTGCGAGACCTACCGCATCGGCAGTTATTGCTGATGTCATCGATGTGGCACGAGATATCGTCAATCAGAATTTTGGTCGCGTTCGTTGTACTTGCTATGAGCATAAGGCTTTTTGCCCAATCGAAAAGAAATTTTCTTCATATTATGTGCGCCTTTTGGTAGAAGATCAACCAGGGGTCCTTGGTTCGATTGCTACAACTTTTGGCGCTGCGGAAGTTAGCTTGAACTCTGTAATCCAAACACGTAAAGTGGATAAAAGGGCGGAAATCGTTGCGATTACCCATTGTGTAACAGAAGAAAAGATAAGAAAGGCAGCAAAAAGATTGCAGGAATTATCTGTGGTTACAGAAATTCGCAATATGATCCGCGTGGAAAATCCGCAGGAGGATGATTGAGCAGATGGCAGAAGATAAAATGGTCAAAGTACGAGTGCCGGGAACCTCTGCAAATTGTGGTCCGGGGTTTGATACGATTGGAATTGCTTGCAACATATATAATGAATTGGAATTGACTCTGAAAAAAGATGGACCGTTGGTCATTGAAATCAATGGAGAGGGCGCTGCGAATATTCCGTGTGATTCGCGCAATATCGTTTGGCGTTCGATTCAGCACCTTTTGCGAAGAGCAAAGCTTGACTATAAGGGTGCTTACATAAAGATGTTTAATCAAGTTCCGCTATCAAGAGGCCTTGGCAGTAGTGCGGCGGCTATTGTAGCGGGTTTGATGGCAGCGAATGAAGCGATTGGCAGACGTTTTAATCGGCGTGAACTGCTTTTTATGGCAACTGAAATTGAGGGACATCCCGATAATGTTGCTCCGGCAATTTTTGGTGGTGTGACGGTCAGCGTAGTAAATAATGGACGGCCAGAATGTTTATCCTTTTTACCGAATCTTCCCCTAAAGCTCATTGTTGTGATCCCGGCGTTTGCTTTGTCGACCAAGGCTGCGCGCAGTGTACTGCCCAAGGAAGTTTCCATGAAGGATGCCGTTTTTAATGTGAGTCGGGCATCTTTGCTCGTGGCGGCCCTTTGCCGCGGCGAAAAGAAATTTTTGCGCCATGCCTTCGATGATGTATTGCATCAGCCATATCGTGCGGAGCTGATACCGGGCATGTATGAGGTATTTGCGGCTGCTAGACAAAATGGTGCATTGGGGGCAGCCATGAGCGGTGCTGGCCCTTGCTTAATGGCCTTTACGTTAAAAAATGTGGATGCAATCGGTCATGCGATGGTAAAAGCTTTCGCGGACAAAGAAATAAAAGCAAAGTATGTGGAGTTAACCATTGATAAAAATGGAGCACAAGTCATATGAATTGTGCTTTGTTTTTGTTGTAGAATTGGAGCGTGTTGTGAAATTTATTTTGCAGCACGCTCTTTGTTTGGAGGGAATCTTTTGCAAGAAAAAATTTTTTGTGAGAAAATTTGCAAGGCTGGTGGACAGCTTTATATTGCAGGTGGCTGGGTTCGTGATAAAATACGCGGTGCTTTGGCTAAAGATAAGGATTATGTGGTGGCCGCTATGGAAGAACGTGATTTTTGCCGAATGTTTCCCGAGGCAGTCAAAGTTGGCAAATCTTTTCCCGTGTATTTGCTGGAAATCAACGGACAAAAAAGTGAAGTGGCCTTTGCTCGCAGAGAAAAGAAAAGTGGAATTGGGTATCGTGGGTTTATTGTATCTAGCGATAAGACGATAACAATTGAAGAGGATCTATATCGAAGAGATACGACAATGAATAGTATAGCCTGGAAATTACCGGAAGAGGTACTTATCGATCCCTACGGAGGACGCAGCGACATTGAAAAAGGGATGATACGAGCGACTTCAAAGCATTTTAGTGAAGATCCAGTAAGAGCATTGCGCGCAGCTAGGCAGGCAGCCGAAATGGATTTTTCGGTTGAAATAGAAACGATAAATCAAATGTCGCTTTGTCAATCGGAACTTGCAGCTGAGCCACAGGAGAGGTTTTTTCAAGAATTAGTAAAAGCTCTTGCTTGTAAAAAACCATCGGTCTTTTTTCGTGTATTGCAGGCAGCCGGGCTTTTAGCGATTGTTTTTCCTGAAATATTTTTTTTGCAAGGGAAAATACAGCCAAAGGAATTTCATCCGGAAGGAGATGCCTTTGAACATTCGATGAAGATGGTTGATGAAGTGGCAGCTCGTGGGACATCCCCATTAGTTCGATTTGCGGCATTGGTACATGACATTGGTAAAGGAGTTACCTTGGCACAAGATTTACCACATCATTACGGACATGAAATAAAGGGGGTTGCGGTGTTTAAAGCTTGGGCGTCACGCATGACTTTCCCGAAGACTTGGCAGCAGGCAGCAGAATTTATCATACGCGAACATATGCGGGCGCCACGTTTGTCAAAACCGGGAAAAATTGTCGATTTCTTATTGGCTGCAGAAAAAAATCCGTTAGGTCTATCTGGAATTGGTGCAGTCGTTTTAGCAGATCATAAATCTTTGCCAGATTATCTCTTGCATCATGAGCATTATTTAAGAAATATTCATGAGGTACGTGGTTCGATGCTTCCGGCAGGTTTATCTGGTCAGCAAATTGCGGTATGGCTGCGGCAAAAGCAAATTCAGGCATATCAGAGGGGAATTGCATCTCGAATTTAAAGGATTTACTTACTTTTTTTGGGAAAATAATGTATAATAAGAAACAGAGGCTATCCTTGGTGACAGCGATAGAAAATAGGGAGGTGTAGATATGTCTGAAAGTTTGGTAATGTCTTATAAATCTTTACAGCCCAAAATCGATAAGAGCGCTTTTCTTGCACCTACAGCTACGGTTATCGGTGATGTGACGCTCGGTGAGGGCTCAAGTGTGTGGTTCAATACGATTTTAAGAGGCGATATTGAGTCAATCCATGTAGGGAAATATACAAATATTCAGGATAATTCGACCGTTCATGTTATGGGCGATCAACCGACCATTATTGGTGATTATGTGACGATTGGACATAATAGTGTGATTCATTGCAAGAAAATAGGGAACAACTGTCTGATAGGCATGGGGGCTGTTCTTTTAGGTTATTGTGAAATAGGCGATAATACAATTATCGGGGCAGGTACTGTTGTCACGCAGCATAAGAAGATACCGCCGAATTCACTTGTTTTGGGATCTCCGGGCAGAATTGTCCGTCCATTGCTCGATGATGAGATCGAAGCACTGCACCAGTCCGCTATCCGCTACAACTTGGTGGCCCAGGAGTACATGAAAAAATAGGAGTTGTTTTGGAATGAAAGAAAATACGTTGGTTTTAATTAAACCGGATGCTTTTGGTAAACATTATACAGGAGATATTATCAAAAGGTATGAAACGGCCGGTTTGACTGTTCGGGCACTTAAACTGCTGCAAATGACCCCTAAACTGGCTTCCAAGCATTATGCGGAACATATCGGTCGCGCGTATTATGATGATTTGGTTGGTTTTATGACATCCGGTCCGTTGGTGGCATTGGTACTTTCTGGAGAAGATGCGATTGCCCGTGTCAGAGAAATCAACGGTAAAACCGATCCGACGGAAGCTGCTATTGGCACGATTCGTCGCGATTTTGCTGAGAGCAAAAGCCGCAATGCGGTACATGCTTCTGACAGTAAAGAAAGTGCAGCTCGTGAAATTCATATTTTCTTTAATGAAGCTGAAATTTGTGACTGATCATTTATGGTCTTTCAGAGCCGGTGTTTTGCTAGCCATATCTTAGGTTTGTAAAATAATAGGGCGAAGGGAAGGATATAAAATGAGTGTTTATACAAAAACAGGTGATGGCGGTACGACAGGTCTTTTGACCGGTGAACGCATCGATAAGGCATCGCTTAAGGTTGAAGCTTATGGTACAGTAGACGAATTCAATTCCGCACTGGCTATGGCTAGGGCTTTTTGTCAAAAAGATAGCGTCAAAGCTGCTATTTTGGCTCTGCAAAAAATCAATATGTTATTGATGGCCGATTTGGCTAGCACGGGAGAATCGACTTATACGAATATCGAACATATTAAACAATTGGAAAGTGCAATTGATGAAGCAGAGAATTCGTTGCCACCGCTTACCTCGTTCATTGTTCCGGGAGAAAGTAAGGGCGGTGCAGCCTTGGACCTTGCTCGCACGACAGCAAGACGGGCAGAACGCCGCATATGGCAGCTCTGTGAATCTGAGCCCATAGAAAAAAGATTGCCGATGATTTTGAATCGCATGTCGGATTATTGTTTTGTCCTCATGCGTATGGAAGAAGAAAATAATAATTTGTAAGAAAAAACTGCTGCAGTATTGCGGCAGTTTTTTTATAAACTATTTTGGGAAAAAGAGGAATTGAAAGCATTTTCAGAGAATAGAGAAAATTATAATAGATTTAAAGGGGGGCAAGTCTATGAAAGAATATAATAGTTCTGATTTGCGTAATGTTGCAATTGTTGGACAAGGAAAAGCAGGCAAGACAAGTTTAGCGGAAGCTTGTCTTTTTTCCGCAGGTGCTGTTAATCGTTTGGGGAGAGTCGATGAGAAAACATCAGTAATGGATTTTGATGCGGAAGAAATAAAGCGGAAACTTACTATCAGCAACTCATTAGCAGC